>CAVGUA010000113.1:0-30127 GCA_963632335.1 Parabacteroides goldsteinii | reverse complement strand
ACACGATGCAACAATGAATTCTTTGGTTCTAATTCGCTATAGAAAATAGTAGGGGAAGTATAGTCATCACGAGCAATATCTTCTTCAGTATTGATTTCAAAATCATAAAGCACTGTATTCGCTAATTCTACTTCACAAGCAGATGTAGCGGTAATAGATTTATACTCAACACTATCTTCTCCTTCTTCTACAGTTATTTCATAATATTCATCGAGCTCAGGTACATAAACATATTTAAAGTCAGTAATATCCTTCCAACAAGGAGTAATCTTATCTTCTTCATCAGAATTTTTATCTTTAATATATTTATATACTTTAAAGCTCAATTCGTTAGCAGCGTTCATACAAACCTTACTAACGACACTATCTCTTTCTACGACTAATTCTCCGATTACATCATGATTTCTTTTACATAATATAATCTTATAATCTTCTACATTACCATTTTCATCTATCTTTATCATACAATAATTCCAACTTTCTTAATTGGCTCGTACTCAAATTTAATAGTACAAGGTAGGGAAGTCGTAAATGTATTTACATTATTCTTATACGTATTTTTAATACGTATAAAATTGTAATTAAAATCATTTGGCAATTTAGTATGAGAATCCATAGTAGTAGAGATAATTTTTGTTTTACCCGACATAGTTATAACTTCATCGGCTTTGCAATTCTTGATGATAGTAGGATAGCTAGTATCTAATGAATTAGTGATTGTTAAATCGCCCGCACTCTTTACGGTAATTGTAGCTTTACAATAAATAGCTCCTGCTTCATCAGAAACGTCTGTAATGCTATAGTTATCACCATCAAATTCATGCTCAAAGCTAACAGATTCTAAATATCCATATGGAGCGTTACAATTCATTTCTAAATGCAACCCTACTAACATTCCGCCCGCTTTTAACAGACTGACATTAAATGTAGCCATGTAATAAATACCATCAAAGCTACCATCATCATGAATTGGTTTAAATTTATAATATCCTTTTCTATTAAGCCATCTCATTAGCTTATTCAGTTCTGTGTCACTGATTTTAAAATCATCAAAATTATTACAATTATATTTAGTGATATCAAACTCTAATGAAAATGGGTCGGTATATTGGTATCCCGCAGAGAAATATGTATCGGCAAACTGAGCCTTAACATTCGTCAATTCAATGCTATTACCAATTGTTTGTTCATCGCTAGGGTCATCAAAAGATGTTACACTCATATTCATATCGGTAAGACGAACACCATCATATTCAAAATCAGTCAAATTCATAGATACCACTCCTTTCTATTTTATATATTGAGAAACCAACTCCTCTAATCTACCTTTATAAGAAATCTTAATCTCGATTAATTCTCTTGTCAGTTTCTTATATTCATCTTGTAATTTTTTTAATTCATCTATGTTTTGTTTAAAATCCATCGCCTTAAGTTTAGTCTCATCAATATCTTTATATTGAGCAATAACTTCAGACAAAGATTTATTATTTTCTTTTAATTGTTCATTTTCTTTTTTCAAATGTTCTATCAAAGCCAATAGTTTAGCTTCATTATTTTGTGTTTCCATTTTAATCCTCCAAACAATAAATAAAAGAGAAGGGAATTAAACCCTTCTCAATTAATATTTATATTTTGTAAGTGTATTCTTACCAAGTGCTTCATCAATAGTAATAGCTTTAATTACGCCTTGTAGTGATTTATCTGTTTGAATAGCTTTAATAAAGTCAGAGCTATTATTGACATTAGGAAGGCTAATGTTTAGACTTACCTTATTATCAATATTAGATGTTCCACCAATCTTATTACCATATTCATTCAATTCGCTTACACTTTGTAATTTACTCATTTCTTCGCTTACATGAGGCAAGAAATTATTTACTAATGATTCCCAGGCTCTTGTTTGAGTTGCACTTAAGACACGTTCTTTCTTATGTAGGTACGCCATACCTTCTTCATCTCCAGTATAACCACCCGTAGCCATAGCAGTTACTTCATTTTTCTTAAACCAACCAGTATAACCACTAGATAGACCATGCCAACGTACTAACCAATAACCATTATTTTCACCTACTACAGTATAAACAGGGTCGTTAGCAAAGTATTGTCTACCCGCTCCGCCACCATAAGAGTTACCATAGATTGTAGCACTACCCGCATTGACCGTACTACCAATCGCAACTGTTTTAGTCTGCTGTTGTTGGGCTTGTTGTTGAGCCTTCTTAGCAGCTTCTGCGGCTTGTTGCTTCTTAAGTTCCTCTTGTCGTTTCTTCTCGGCTTCTTGCTTCAAGCGATCGGCTTCGACCTCTTGAGCCGTCTTGCCACCCATCTTATGGAAGATGTATAATAAGTATTCTGTAACATTATTCATTACAGATAAGAAGTTATTGCTATATTCAGTTAAAATCTTACCAACACCACTGTCAGTAGAAGTCCAAATGGATTTCATACCTTCACTTAAGTCATATCCGACTTTGCCAGTAGCATCAGTAATCGTTTGGTTAATTGTCGCACTATTTGCATTAGTTGCATTAATGACCTCAGTTAATAGACCGTCAATATTATCAAGACGCTCATTCAAAACCTTTTCATATTCTGTATATAGATTATCTAAAAGTTTCTCTTGGTCTGTAATATATTGCTCATATTCTGAATCTGCTAAATCGTCTTGAGCCTCTTTCAATTGGTCTTTCAAAGATTGAACTCTAGATTGAGTTTCCTCAGAGTCATCGCCGCCTAAAGAGTTTATTTGCTTTTGCAAGTCAGTAATTGTTTTAGTCTTTTCAGAGATTTCTTTCTCATAATCATACAAATCTTTTGTAGAGTCTAAGAAATCTTTTCTCTTATCAATTAAATCTTGCAATACCTCAAGCATCTTGTCATAGCTTTCTTTGATTAAAGACTGAATAGCCTTCTTTTCATCGTTAGCCGCCTCAATGCTTTCTCTTTGAGATTTAACATATTCATTTCTTTGGTCGATTAATTTAGTATTAGTTGGGTCTTTTGCAATTTCTTCATTAAGTTCTGCAATCTTCTCTTTATATTTGTCTGCAAGTGCCATATCGGCATTATAGTTCATAGCATGAAGGGAATTAATTGCATTACCTTTTTCATTTAAACGTCCCGTCTTCTTAACAAAGACATCATTATCTCCTACACGAAGGATGTTCTGTAGGAATTCAGATTCGTCAGTAATATCAGAAAAATATGAAATTCCTTTTTCGAAAATACTCCAATCCATATCATAGGCTTCATTCTTGTAATCTACAAGTTGTTTTTTTGCTTCTGCCCAAGCTTCTGAAACAGAGTTAATCTCTGAAATCATATCATAGTACGCCTCAGAGTCTTCAACTAGTTTGCCCGAGTCTAAAGCATCATACATTGCTTCTGACAAATCCATGTATTGGTCGTGTAATTTTTCAATATATTTCTCTTCGTTAGACATAAGTTGAGTATAATAAGCTTGTCCAGCAAACATACCTTTTGCCTCAATTAAGTCTAACTGTGTTTCTAATAAATTATTCTCATGTTCAATCATTTCTAATTGAGAAGAGAATTCGTCATTAATATTATCAAATTTAGTTTTTACAATATCTCCAAGTTTATCTTCAAGGTCTGCCAAAGAGTACTTACACTCTTCCGCCTTCTCATACCACTCTTGGAAGTCGTCAATCAAATCTTTAAGATTTTCATCCGTAATATCTTCGATTGATAACAATCCATTTCTGACCTTGTTTTTGTAATCTTCAGATAAAGCAATAGAATTTGCTTTCTGAATATATGCATTATACGCATCTTGCTGTAATTGTATTTCTTCAGTGATTCTTGTAAATTCTTCTGATAGATTAGAATTTCTCTCACTATATTTCTTATATGCACTTGATGCTTTTGTATCTAAGTCATCAATTAAATCTTCTAAACGTTGAATTTTGATTTCAATCCAATCCATTGTCTCAAGGAAAGAATCTGCATCATCGCTACTTGAACTTCCACTAGAAGAAGATGAATTACTAGAGCTTGCCGTAGAAATGATTGGATTTCTATTCGATGCACCAGTGTAGATATTCCATCTACCATCATTACCCCAAGTGCCGTTTGTGTAGGCAGAACCGTGAGTTTTAAATAAAGATGCTGCTTTACCAATAGTACCATTAACAAACGCTTTACCACGACCAGTAATATATCCATGTTCGAACAAATCTTTTGTTTGTTTTCCATTAAAGATAATATCGTGTTTATTAATTTTAGCAAATTCTGCACCGTTTTGACCAAGTAATTCCCATCTTCCAGTCTTAGAGTTGACACGTAATTCAGGGGCTACTTCGCCTACAAGAGCCGTCTCATCTCTACCCGCACTCCAATCGCCAGTCTTACCATTAGCATATGCCGTGCCACTTAAATGAGCAGTACCATTTAATACATGGGCTCCACCAACCGTTGCTGTAGGTGTCGTATTAGTCCATTTTATTGTTCCAGTAGCTGTAAAGGTAGTTCTTACGTTAGTGGTATCGTTACCCCATTTAACAGAGCCACTTGCAGATTTTGCCGCAGCAGCATAAGCATCTACTTTAGAGGTATCATTGTCCCAAGTAACAGTTCCATCACTATCTTTAGCAGACTCAATATAACCAGTAACTTGTTCTGCATTAACACCTAAACTAATCAAGCATTCTTGCCCATTTAAAGTCGTAACAGAATCTGCAATAGTCTGCAAATCTGCCTGTGTGTCAACAACACCATTTGCTTTAAGGTTTACAGAGGCTTCTGCATTATTGCCATTAAAAGTATCTAATGCTTGTTGTAACTCTGCTTCGGCTTGTTTAATTTGGTCGGTACTAACATTAGGCATCGCCTTAACAGAATTTAAATTAACCGCAGCTTGTTGCACTTTTTCGAAATCAGTAACAGCTTGAGCTACATTAGAAGACAATTGACTCGTATCAACGTGAAGGGAAATATTACTTTCAGAATTTGTTTTCCAAATCTCTTGATTTAATTCAGTAATAATATCAAATGCTTCTTGTGCGCCTTCTACAGACAAGTCTAATTCACCTTTTTCATTCGTACACTTCTCTAAGTAGTTTTGAAGTGTATTAACGTCTTTTTTAGCTTGTTCTGGGTCTACATTACTCCAGTCAATATCAATCTTATGCTTTTCGCCTAGTTTTTCGTTAATTGTATCTACTTCAGAATTTATCTTATTAAAGTCACTAACCTCATAATCGGCATCTTCTAATACTTTAACATCAATATTGCTAAGTTGTTCTTTGACCTTGTCCTCTATTGTATCTATATCGTCATGGTCAACATCAATATTTGGTTTAAAATCTAATTTGTTAAATCTTCGTTTTTCATCCTCGGTTGCATTTTGAACTTCAGAAATAGCACTCTTATAAGCATTAATATATGATTGAGTATCAATAGAACTATCATATTTAGATAAACTGATGGCTCTATCCATAGCGTCTTGTGCCGTTTTAACATTTTGAATCTTTTGAATAGCACTACTACGAGATCCAGTATATTGAGAAGCATCAACTCCCATATATGCAGAATATTGATTTTCTACTTCTTGCTTTTTATTAATTTGAGCAATGTAAGCGTCATACGCTTCTGAGCGCCCCTTTTTCTCAAAATTTAAATCTCCACCATCTTTTTCACTAAATTCATCAAGTTTTTCTTTTGTTTTCTCAATCTGCTCGTTGATTTCGTCTAAATTATTAGTTTTGAAATTAATCTCTAAATCTTTTAGAGAATCAATTTTCTCCATCTTTTTTAGAGTCTCATCTAAGAATTCAGAATTATCATTATAATTTATATCTAAATTAATATTTCCGTTTTCTTTTACAACTTCTAATTTATCTTGGTAATACGTTAATAATTGATTAACTTTCTCAAAATCTTCTTCTGTATAAATATCTGGATTATTAGACATAGAAGTTATCAATTCTTGACATTTTGATATTTCATCATTTAAATCTTCTACAGATGTAATGTCTATATTGAATTTGACTCCATCTTTAATTACTTTGCCATTTTTGACAATGGTATTTAATAATTTGTCTGCTGTATTATAATCAGAATTATTTATAGCTAGTTCATTAACATCATCAAGAACATTTTGCTTGATATCATTTTTTTCGGTTTTTAAAGCTGCATATCTACTTTGAGTAGAATCAACAGTTTGAATTCGAAGGTCTTTTTGCTTGATTTTTGACAAGCTACTATCTAAACTTTCAACAACAGATTCAATAGAACTAAAGTCAAGTTTATTTATATCTATTCCTAAAGCTTTAAATGTTTGTTGAGTATCAATACCAGCGGATTGCATTTTAGAGAATAACGAAGTCATTTGATCCGTTGTTTCTGACATTTTTACATCTAAATCATCACCAAATAGCGTCTGCAATGAACTCTTATTTTCATACTCTTTAGCTAAGGATTCATATTGCTTTAATAAATTTATTGCTTCTTTGCCAGCGTCATTTGAATTTGATAAATCAAATTTTTGTATTTTAGATTTCTTTAATTCTTTATCGCTCTTTGCATTTAAGTTAGCAGAATAAAGTTCTAATAAAGCAGCGCCTTCATCAGTAGTAATATCTACCTTTCCGTCATCGCCTTGAATCTTTTTGATTCTTTCTCTTAATGTTTCTAGGTTTTGATTGATTCCATCAATGTTTTTCGCTTTTAAATTAATCTCTAGATCAGAATATTCATCAATTTGTTGCAATGAAGTTAAGGTGTTTTGTAATGTTTTTCTATCAGACTTGTCACTAATAGACAATGAGACATCAACGTCCCCGACTTTTAAGCTATCTTCAGTAACCTTAGAACCTTGTTTAGCCAACAAATAATCTAACTGTTTGTCAAAGTTTTCAACTTCATCAGAACCTGCACCAAATGTATCGATTAATGCATCTTTTAAATCTTCTGCATTAGCAATCTGGTCTTTTAATGCGTTTTCATCCTCGACATTTAAGTCAAAGGTAAACGTCTTGAATTTTTCTAACTGTTCAGTTGTATATTTTGTACCACTTTCTGCAAAATATTTATCCAAAGCACCGTTAGAAGATTGATTTAGTTGCTCATAACTTCCCGCAGATTTATTAGCTTCAGCAGCCTTTTCTCTAGCTTGACGTAAGTAATCAGCTTCTTCAGAATAATCTAAATCCGCACCTGCCTTATTAAGTTGTTTGAACATTTCATTGATGAAACCTTCAGATAAATCCAATGCTTCTGCTAGAGTTTTAACACTTGGCATTTTAGAGAAGTCAACATCTCCATTGCTATCAATCATGTCTGCCGCTGATTCAACAGTAGATGCAATATCTTGAATAAAATTATTTACACCAGTTCTATCTTCCGTTAAATAACGTTGCATTCTTGCTAGATTATTCGCAAAGACACTCTCATAAACATCAGATGTGCTTCCACTTAAATCCTTATTTGTAAACATTTGTGCATATGCTTGGAATTTCTCATCGCCAATCCAACCCGCATCAAATGACGCTTTAGCAGTTTCATAACCAGAAACAATATCATCCATCGTTGTATAAGACTGAGCATTTTGCCATTGAGTTACTGCATTCATCTGTCCTTCAATAACGGACTGATATTCTTTTGCTTGTTCAATCTGTTCTTTGATAGTATTTCTTTTATCAATTAATTGTTGTTTTTCAGACGCACTAGATGTTTCACTAATAGCTTTGCAAAGGGAAGTATACTGTTCAGATAAATCAGAGATTTGATCCGTATATTTCTTATATTCTGTCTGATTATATTCTTTGGTTAATTTACCTAATTCTTCACGATTTAAATGAACCCCACTATATGTGTATTCAAATAGCTTATCTGCATTATAACCTTCTAAACCAGAATATAATTCTTTTAATTTATCAATCTGGTCTTCTTGAACACCCGAAGAACTATTAGACTCAGATACTGCTTCATTTACAGTTTCAATAGCTTCTTTAACATTGTCGATATTGCTCTTTAAAGACTCTAATTTACTAATATTAGAATCAACATCTAAATTAAGAGCCGATTCACGTCCCCAGTTTTCTAAAACATCTTGCCATGAATCATATTTATTCATTACCGTTTTTAGCAATTCAATTTCATCTTTTGTATTAATGTTATTTGCTTTAACAAACTTTCTTAATGTTGATTTTGCACTGCTAAGGCCTTTATTTGAAATCTTAAGTTTGCTATTATAAGAATCTGTATTCTTTAACAATTTATTATATGCTTTAACGGCATCTTGTACATCACTTAAGCCTAACTGAGTTGCTACAGTAGATTCTTTTCTTCCTAACGCTTTAGAAAGAGAGCCTAAATTAGTATCAATAATTCCTTCCGCATCTTCTAAAGAAGTATCAGAATTAATACTTTTTAAATTTTCTAAATTCTTTCTTGAAACAGAATCTTTTGTTAATACGTTAAGATACTTTTCTGCAAAACTTGATAGTTTACCTTTTGATTCAAGGTTGTTTAATATCTTGTCTGGTGTATTAGATAACATATCAGAAATACTTGATACCAATTCGTCATCCGCACCACTGAAATCTCCGTCACCTTCAGTAAAAGTCGTTAAATAATCAGATAAAAGTTCTTTATTCGCTTCCGCTTCTTCTTTAACCGCTTGTTTTTGTTTTGCTAATTCTTGTTTAAAATCATCGGAATTAATAAATTTTTGAAGCTGTTCAAAGTCTTCGTTGCTAAAAGACTTTTTACCGCCAAACAAAGAAGATAGTGATTTATAATCTTCATTTGACATTTCGGCCAACCAACTTCTTAAATTATCATACTCATCGACAGTATCTACGAAAGTTCCTGCATATTTTTTCCATTCTTTTAAGTCGCTCTTGGACGCAGATTGAACCTTCTCTAATGCCTCTAATGCGCTTTGATTTCCATATACATCGTCATATCCTTTATTTCCACTTAATCTTGTTGCAATTTTATCCCAAATACTAACTTTTCCCGTAGATTGTTTTGCGGAATACTCATATGTTTCTGCATTTTCATTAATTCGACTTTGAGCTTCACTTGCAGCTAAATTACTATATTCAGAGTTTAATTCTGATATTTTACCTTTTAAAGTAGTAATAGCATTACCTTGTGCATCATAGCCACTTACTGTATCAGGCAATATAGAAGCGATTTGATTATTTAATTCAATGAAACGCTCATATTCATCTGAAGTCAAAGAGATATTCTCATTATTAGATAAATCAATTCCTTGTGCTAAACTGCTCCATTCTGATTGAATAGATTTTAATGTAGTTTTATTCTCTTTTAAAGTTGACGTTTGTGAAGAGTATTCTTTTCTTACATTTGCTAGACTTTCAGCTGCTTCATCGGCGGTAGTTGTAAAATGGTCGAATAAAGCACTACCTATTTTAAATGCCGCATATGCAGCTCCTACTCCAAGTAATACTTTAGAAAATCCAGATAAAGCGCTTGTCGCACCGCTGATACCAGATTTTATTTGCTCCCATTTGGTAGCCATTTTGCTACCTGAATCTATATTTTCAACTGATTGATAGCCTTCTTTAAATTTAGAAATTAAAGTAGAAATGGTATTAGTATACTGACCAGTTTCTTTCATTTCTTCTTTGACGGCCTTACTCAATCCAGTGGTTTTAAAATCACGACCAGACATACTCATGGCTTCTTTAAATTCATCTAACATATTAACGTCAGAGATTTTCTTTTTGCCATCATTAATAGCTTGTTTATCGTTATTTCTGATTAATAGATAATTATCCCATGTAGCTCCGCCTAATCCTAATGCACTAGTGCCTAAAATAGCAGACATTATTGAATTGGCCGCACCACCAGTGACGCTACCAACACCCTTTTGTATACTATTAAATATATCTAATACACTTTGCAATCCACTGACTCCAGCATTAAGAGCGTCTGTATCAAAGAAATTATACCAGAAATCATTTAAAGTACTACTTAACGAATTCAATTTAGCTTCCAATGAATCCATGTGTTTTTCTTGCACTTCTTCATAGAAAGTAGAGTCATTAACTGCATCTTCTGCTAATGATTTAGCATCTTCCCAAGTAGCCATAATGGCGTTGAATGTATTGATGTTACGAGTACCCGCAGCTTGTTCTGCAATATAGTTCCTTTGAGCGTCTGTTAAATCATTCCATTTTTCAGATAATTCATCTAATGTTTCATTGATGTCTTTATATTCACCTTTATCATTATATAAAGAAATTCCAACAGAGCCAAAAGCCTTAGACGCATTTGAACGGTCATCATCACTTACATCTTCGTCTGCACTCTTAGATCTAGAAATACGAGCCAAAATAGACTTATATGCATTACCAATTGTAGAACCACTTGTTCTTGTCTTTTCGGCAACCTTACCAACACTTGCAGCAAAGGTTTCAAAACTCATTCCCGCTGCATCTGCAACTGAACCCGCTGTTTGAACACCTTCTGCCATTTTACTAATACCAGATTGGAAGTCGATTGCTAAGTTGGCAGAAATTTTCTCATAACTATTTACAATTCGTGTTTCTTGTCCTTCTAATTCAGCAAACTGTTGCGTAACACCCTGAATCTGGTCGGCAGCCGTACTAATATCAGAGCCAGAAGCGTTCGCTAACAATACAGTAGGTTTAGATTTTTCTAATACACCCTCTGCATTATCGTTAGCATTGGCATAAATTGTAGCAGCAGACATAACATCAGAAGCACTAGCACCAACTTCTTTTGCATAATCGATTGTACCTTGGCCTAATTTATTTAGTTCTTCTTGCGAAGTACTCATTGTTTCGTTAATAGTTGTCAATGCAGAATCAAATTCACGAGCAAAACTAAAACCTTCTGTTGCTAATTGCTTAAAATATAAAATAACATCTTGGGCAGAGAAATATTGAGCTAATGAAGTGATTTTCTTTTTGATATTGTCGACCCAATGTTCTCCAGTACTTAAAACAGATTTTGTAGATGTACTTTTCTTATAAAGTTTATATACATCTTTATAGTCGCTTAATTCTTTAGCACTAAATGTTTTAGTTTGTTCTAATCCATTCTGCGTATATTTAATTGTTGCTGAATTTTGGGTCGTTTTAATGATTTCGAAATCATCAGCAATTCCATCCATGTTTGCTTTTATTACTTTTATTAATTCACTTGTGTTGCGTAGATTGTCGCCACTTATAAATTGTTTGAATGAACCATCTGAATCTGAATATTCTTTCTTTATATGATTAATATACTCGATAGATTCTCTGATCTCATTTAAATATGAACTTATTGTTTCTTGGTTATAAATTGGATTCGTTTCATTTGTTAACTTAGAAAATAAATTATCATCACCATAAAGATTATCTATAGCATCTTTAAATTTATTTATAATCTCAGTTCCATCATCTAATGTAGCTAAAGACTCTTCAGAAATTATATTTTTAAATATATCACTGTCTTTATTAGTGTAATTTGTAAAATTTTGAAGTTCTTTTACTTTTTTATCGTAATTTTGTAATAGTTCTAATTGTTTAGAGCTCAAAGCATCAGATTTTTTACTAACAAGTCCTTCTGTTTCAATAATATCCAAAGAATAGCCATTGTCTGTCTTGCTTAATGAATCTATAGAAATATCAGATATTCCTTTTAGATTTGTATTTTTAATAGAAGTATTTAAATTTTCTGTTATATCCTTTTTAGACAGATTTAAAGCACCTTCGGTTTTAATCTTATTTAAATCAATCGTACCTTTTTCTGTATATAAAGAACCTAGAGATTTTAATTGGTTAACTTTATATATATAAGATTCAATCTGACCATTAGCGTCTTTCCATGAAGCGGTAATTTGAGTTACGCCATTACTAACACTAGAGTCAATTTTTAAATCTTTTATTTTAGATGATTCATAAGTATTTTCTCGTGCTTTTTGAAATTCTTCTTTTAGATCCTTATCCGTTGTTGTTTCAGTTCCTGTCTTTAAGAATTTCTTAGAGAAAGTACCATTCTTATTTAAGACATTATCTAAATCTTCGAACTCATATTTAAATGTCTTAACGCCACCAGTAGCTTGTTCTAATTGTTGCGTGAATGAACTAAGACCCGTTTTCTTATCATAAGACAATTCTTTTTGAGAAACACCTTCAAGCCCTGACTTGCTAACTGCATCTCTAAACTTCTTTTGTTGAAGTTCGTATTTTAATTGTTCTTCGGTTTTATCCAAAGCATTTTTAGTATTAGACGCTCTCTTAACCTTAGTTTTACCATTCTTATCTTCTTCTTCGAATCCTAGTTTATTAACACCTTTAAGAGAATTAACCCCAATCTGTTTTAAAAGGGAAGATATATTCTTCAAACTAGATTCTAATTCTTTAAATGATGTTGTAGGTGCTTGAATCTGATTATTGATTTGAGTAAAAGCAGGCTCTAATGTGTCAACCATATTTTGAATTGATTCAACTGCTTCTTTTAATTTACCATCACTAATAGACTTAGCTATATCGTCAATACCTTTTGATACTTTCTTAGCATCGAATTCTAAATTAATCGGGTCTTTTGTTAATGCTCCTAGCTCTGCTTTAAGCTCACTTATAGTGGGATTCAACTCCGTAGGAATTTTAACAGTTTCTGTGTCAGTCAATGACGCAATATCTGCCTTCATTTCAGCTACATCTGGATTTAATTTAGTAGGAATATTAATAGGGTCTTTCTCCCCAGATAATCCTTGTAACTCTGTTTTTAATTCTGTAATGCTAGGCTTTAACTTAATTGGAATATCTACGTCTTCCATATTACGCAAAGCTTGTAGGTCGGTTTTTAATTCTGCAATAGCTTTACTAAATGAAATTGGAATATCTATTCCTTGCCCGCTTGACATTGTAGATTTCAATTGAGTATTTAATTCTTCGATCTGTTTTGTTGCATCTACATTAATATCTATTGCATTTTCTTTAGAAGAAAGCGAACCTAGTTGTGCTTTTAAATCTTCCATTAAGGAAGCCGTTTCAATATTAATCTTAATAGGCTCTTCGCTTGAACTTAAACTATTTAACTGAGATTTTAATTCCTCAATAGTAGGGTAGAGTTCTGTCGAAATTTTAACAGGGCTATCTACAGAAGATAACATATTTAACTGAGATTTTAATTCCTCAATAGTAGGGGAGAGTTCGACATTTAATTTTACGGATTCTTGTCCTGATAAATTTTTAACTTCTTCGGATATATTGTCTACAGAATCAGATTTAACGGTTTTACTTAAAACCTTTTCTCCACTTGTATATGCTTTAATCGCAGACTCTACATCTTCCGTTAAAAAACCGCCATCTTTGTTATTTTTCAAACTATATTTATCAGCAACTTCATTAAATGCATCGTAATACTTCTGTCTTTTATTCGCAATGTCATTCTTGGCATACAAATTAGATAAGGCCATTGCGACATTTTTCTCTTCTTTATATTCAAAAGCGAGGTCGTCTATATCTGTTTTTGATAAAGTATCTTTACCAATTTTCCATTGTCCATCGGATTTTAATTCACCCTTATTATTTTCATATGCATATAAAAACTTTGCTTTTCTTTGTACTGATTTTTTGCCATACGCATCATTTAATGCATTTATAACATCGGCACTATTTATTTCTTTTATTTCGGCAGTTAATTCTTTCTTTTTATTCAATACATTATTAAAATCAGTTTTAAGTTGACCTAAATATTCATCAAACCCACCAGTGATCGAATTTTTATCTTCATCACTTAGTTTTTTATTTTTAGAAATTACATCTTTCTTTGCCTCTATTGCTTTCTTCTGACTATTATAAGCATTTTCCCATAAATCATAAATTGTCGTGTCAGCATCAGTGGCTTTTACATCAGTCAATGAGTTTGATGCGTCTTGTAAATTCAAAATTGTATTATCTATTGACTCTGAATTATTTAATTCATTAGAAAGTTCTTGTTTCTTCAAATTCATCTGTTGGACGCTTTGAATTAATTCATCCAGTTTATTTGTTAGCGTAGTTACTATTTCTTGTTGTTGTTTTAAATTTTCTTCATTGCCAACTAAATCGTTAACTTTTGTAGCCTTTGTAGTTTTCTTTTTTTTAGTCGTTTCTTTAGAAACGTCTAGTGGTATATTGTCATCTGTATCTTCTTGGGTTTTGTTTTCTGCATGAGCCTTTTCTTTTTTTGTTTGTTTTTTATCTATATTATGCAGTTCATTATATTTTTTGTTCAAAGCCTCTCTAGCTTCTTTTTGTGCATCTATTACATACTCTAGAGACATTATTTCAAGTTGTGTTTGTTGTGCTTCGGCTTCTACTGATTCAATGATGTTTTTTATACCCTCATAATAAGATTCATCTTCTAACGCCTTGATTAAATCTTTATCACCTATGTTTGATTGTATGTCATCGACTAAATTTGTTAAGTCGCTACGAGATACACCGTCTGTAAAGGTTTTTTTATTATTTTTAGAAGATGCCCATTTACTATCTTTTTCCAGCAAAGCATCATAAATTTGAGACAACGTTACTTTGTTACTTGTACTTTTATTTTCTTTGTAATTATTATAAGCCGTTAATAAACGAGATTCTATAATATCATTTTCTGACTTATCTAAGGTTTTAATCTTATAATTATTGGCGGCTATTTCTGAGTCCAAAAACTTTATTTGATTTTTAATATTGTTTTTATCACGTGTCCCATATATATTTGCTATTGATTCTTGTGCTTGTGCTGCGATTTTTTGTACTTTTGCAACACTAGTTTCTAATTGTTTCGTATCAAAATTTGTCTTTACATTAAGTCCATTTTTAGATATTTTTTTAATAGCTTCAGTAGCATTATTAAGTCCAGTTTGGTCGACTTCTAATTTTATAGCCTTTTTATTGGCTAAATCAGTATAAGCTTTATCTATAACTGATAAAGTTGATACAGCTTTGTTATCATTGACATTAATATTTATATCTAAATTTATATCTGCTAATTTATTACTACCTGCCATAGTCATCACTCCTTTTATATATATAAAAAAAGAATATTATCTATAGCAAATAGATAATATTCTATAAATATTTTGCTAAATAACTTTCAAAATTACTCCAATTCGCACTATCACTAAGTTCAGCATATAAACCTCTTGATTGTTGATGAAAATTTGTATTGACCCAATCAGTGTTTATTCCAGAAGGAGGCAAGCCGATAATACCGTTACCCAATTGTAGTCTCATTACATACTCCATTGCTTCATATTGGCTCATACCAATATCGTTCCTCTGACTCCATTTTTGAATCTCTTGATTTGGATTGTACATTTCAACCATTGCAAATGTTCTGACATTGATAGTCCCGCCTTCGGCTGAAAGCTTGCCTTTTGCCCACGGATAAGTAAATGCTCCAATCATTGAATCAGAACTAAATCCTCCAAACCAATTTTCTATGATTTCATTTCTTAAATCCTTCATTGCGTGCCCAGCCGCATATTTTACACGGTCTCCGAATTCATTAATTTCCTCGTCTACAGCCTTTTCAATAAGAGCAAATAAGTCTACTGCCATATTACTTTTCTTCCTTATTCATATCAGATGAAGAAATTACTTTCATTAAGATTTGATAATCATCTCCAACAAGCTCTATCACTTTGTCAACAACCCCATATTGTTCTAATATATCATAATCATTATATGTATATTCAAACTCAATATTCGTATATCCTTTTACAATCAACATTCTTAAAAAGATATATCCAATATAAAATGGTTGATTTTCAAAATCATGTATATGAGCTGTAAATAATTCATTGTATTCATCTGCTAATTGGAGTTTTTCTTGTACGGGAATATATTTTCTTACATTCACCATTCTAGGAAGGGAATTAATAGACTTAATGACGTTTTCTAATTTAATCATGCTCTGTACCATAATTACGCCTTCTTCTTATTTAATAATTGTGTTACCTTTAAAAGGGAATTAACAGTTTTTTCATTATTTAAATCTGGTAATTTATTGGCAATTACATCTAAGCTCTGACCAAATGCCTTATTTAATTCGTTAGGGTCAATGCGATCCAATAAATCATTTACGTGCCCCATAGTTCCATCTAATGATTTTCCTAGATTAATCATGTATTCAGCAACTTGACTTGCTAAGTCGTTTTCTTTTTCACGTTGAGAACATACCTTTTTCACAATATCAATAAGTTCATGATAATCTTCACATTTATCATTTAGTTCCTTAATAAAACCATTCGCAACACAAGAATCATAAGTATCATATCCTAAAATCTCAATTTCAATATTTGTATATAAATTAATACCATATAAACTTGCATAAATATCACGCACAACTTCATTACAAACCACAATGCCGTTATCCATTGGTTTACATACTTCGTCTGCAATCAATCTTGCACATTCAATCTTAGCTACAACAGGAATAATCTCATCGCTAATCTTAAATTCTTGTGTTCCTTCTTTAAATTGTTCTAATGTAATTTGTTCCATTTTCTTTCCTCCTATAAAATCTTTACTATTATTTCCGTCCTAGGGTTCTCTTTATCATAACCACTAGTAATAACCAATTTAGTTAAATGTTTATTATCGTCATCAATAATAAAACCACTTTCTGTAAAAGCATCTAAAATAAATTTAGGCACAAAATTGTCATTATCACTCCGCCTCTTGGTTGGCATATAGATTTTAAATTCCATTTCAAATTTATCTAGCTTCGAATCTTGCAATCCTAATTTATTAACAAACCAAATTCCAAACTCTTTATGTTTCTGCTTCAATGCATTCATCTGTTGTCTTGGCAAAATTATCCAAGTATTCAAAGAGGGAATTGTAGGTTTTTCAATTGGTTTCTTTCTTGCTCTTGGATGCTCCTTAAAATAATATGCCGCATATTCATCAATAACAGAATTATCTATTACCATTTTTATTTCTTTATTGTTCACGGCTCTTCATCCAATCTTGATAAGCATCATAGCTATCATATTTACTTACTATAAATACCAATACTGGTTCTTTTGTTTTAAAATCTTCGCTCGGATAGAAATCTAAAATCTCTACGTCTCGGCTCATATAAAACAAAATCTGCTTGATATTCACTATCCGAATAGTTTTATTCGGGTCGTAGATTTTATTCGTTGTCTCGCTTTTAATCATAGTCATAAAATGTCTCCTATATACAAAAAAAGGGTCAAAAACCAACAGTGATTTTCAACCCTAATACAAGCTAAATCACTGTCCCTTTTTCTTTTTAAAAGTTCTAGAAGGTCGAGCCTTACGAACATACGTAGTCTCTTCAATTTTATTTTCTTCTAAACTTGTTTGTTCATTCTGCACATCCTTCTTTTCTTCTTCTAATTCTTCTTTTTCGTCAATTTTATTAATTTCACTAATTAAGCGTTTTGTGCTATCAGTAAAATTATCATATTTACTTAAATCTAAATCTTTTAAAGCGTCTTTAGCTTGTTCTTGTGTTAATTTGCCCATTCCAAATTTAGCTACTGCATTATAGATTTTTCTACAATTATCAGAACAAAAACTAATCATCCATGACGGATCTTGAGATTTGCACGTATTACAGTAGTAATATTCTTTTCCGCAAACTACACATTTTGTGTTATTCTTTTTCATTAATTAGCAACTCCTTTTCGTAATGAACAAAGACGAGACAAGACTAGGCTCGTCTCTCTTTACTACAAAAAGGCGTATTGCTACGCCTCATTTTTATTCTTCATCTAAGAAGTAGATTGAATACAACTCTTTGTTAGCAGAGCAGTAGTCAGTTTGGATATCACCTTTGTATTCCAATGTAGAATCTGATTGGAAGTTTAAAGTAGTTTCAGGGCTTGGTTTGAAGCTCTTAATTACGATGATACCAACTTTACCTTCAGTTGCATCACAAGCATCATAGATTACTGCACGAGCAGCTAATTTAACAGTTGAAGGGAATTCATCTCCACTGTTAGTGAATCCAACAGCATCTTCTGTTTCAACATCATAAGTTACTAAGTAAGTAACAACATCTGCTTGTTCACCAGTAGGCAATGTTAAAGTTCCATCAGCGAATGCAGCTTTATCTGCACCTGCTTCTGTATCTACAGTGTAAGTCTTAACAATAGCAGCACTACCAGAAACACCAACTAATTGGATAGTTCCTTCTTTAGCACCTTTTAATGTTACAGTAGCAGTTCCTACATTTACTTCTTGAGTCATTGTGAAACTTAATTTATTTGTTGCACTTGCTTCTTTTAATTCACTTCCAGACATAGCAGCTTGAGCAGCAGCGTGTAATAAAGCGTTTGTAAATGTGGCAGTACCAGTTTTACCAGTGTAAATCTTTTGAATTAAGTTTCCACGAGCATCCTTAACTTCTTTGCTCTCAGCAGTTACTTCAATTGAACCTTCAGATACGTTCTTTAAAACGTACAAAGGAGCGTTAGTTTTTGGATTCATAGCTGTAACTGTTAAGAAACGGTCAATGTAATATTCACCTAATTTGAATGACATAATTAATTTCCTCCTTTAATGTCTTTATAAATTAAAAAGGGCAAGCCTATTTATCTTCCGTACTGCTCTTTTGAGCCTTAACTTCGTATAAATCTCTTGTCCAATCTAAATCCTTATCTAAATTTTTCATTTTGCTAGTATCTAGCATTCCAGAATATATACCACTCAACAATGCATTAGACGAGTCAATTACTCGAATACGTCTAACAGCATCCATAAATTGGAAAAATGTAAGTTCTTGTACTTCTTTCAAATTGTATTGAAATCCCGCATGATTGGTAACCGCAGAAAGTAAAGGGAATAGAGTTGACTCATTCCACATATTGTCTTCATTTAACTTTGCTTTTACCTCTAAATCAGCAATTTCAGAATCAATTACAATTTGCTTTGCATACTTGCCCTTAATTTTTTCAACTTTAGGATTAGCATTAAACACCATTCGTAAATAACTAACTAGTATGTCGTATATATGTCTATCTATAACAATCAATGGATCTTCAACATTAATCATAAAGACTTCTTGAGTCTCTTCATCTTGAAGACATTGAAACTTTGTAAAATCTAAATCACCAAATAATATTTGAGAATCTTCTTGCTTTATTTCAGTAGCTAGAGTCATAAATAAAGTAAAGTCATCAATAGTATTCCAATCCTGTCCTGCCTGCCACAATGCAACACGCATTGAAGTAGGATTACAAGTTAAAGAAAATATTAAATGCCAAAATCTACGCTCGCCAAAATCAATGATTTCACCAATAGTAGGTTGCTTGATAATAATCTTATCTGTTACTTTATAAGACTCGCCAGAATAAATCTTAGCTACATCAAAATCAGTATATGCATATTTTTGATAATTCATCTTCTTGCTACCCCTTTTTTATATGGATTATACGGAGGGTAAGTCGTATAAACTATTTCACGATAATAATAATCGTCAGCAGTAACTGCTCCATAATCTCTTGTTTTTTCTAGAGTCAGTCCTAAATCAGATTTCCAATCAAATACACTCTTAACAATTAAAGCCATCAAATCATGTCTAGAAATACCCCAATCAGTCGGAGTTTCTCCTTTATAACTAACAACCCTAAAAGTAATCTGACGGGTTACACGTCCATCAAGACCACTAGAAGAATCATTGACTTCAAAGCATACATAATTCTTAACTTCATGTTTCAAGTCTGGAAGTCTTAAATAATCAAAAATGTATTTATCTCTATATAGGTCTCCATTCGCCAAATCTTCTTCATCAATATCAGAAGGACGAATACAAGCCAACAAGTCAGTATTACTAACTAGCAACTGCATAATCTTATGCTTAGTCCTATATATTTCATCTTCATAACATTCTATTTTTTCGCCCGTACTACGTTTTAAAATATCTTGTATATGTTCGGACAATTTCGGCTCTTTAGCATCATCTTTTGGTTTAAACGCCATTAGTTAACAACCTCCATTTCCACAAAACTATAATAAGTTTTATTCTCATCATAAACAGCTATCTTAACAACGTATTTAGCCATAACGGAAGAAATACATTTAATGCTCAATTTTCTATTTTCAATTTTAATATCGAAATAATCTTTTAAGTCATTAACGCTATATTCTTCTTCATCAACGAATATATGCCAACTAGGCACCGACTCTTCGTTATCACAAAGAGCCAATACTGTAGCATATTGTCCATCAATGTATAACTTACTTGCTTCACATTTAAGAGCAAAAGTATCTGGTTCAGGTTCTTCATATGTTTCAATTCGAGAATTCAAGCAATTACAAATATAATGATATTTTCCACCATAACCGTCTGGTAAATCAGATGGAGCAACATCAAACTTAAAACCAGTTAAATCATCGGGTAATACTCCACAATAATCAGTATGAGCATTAAATAATACTTGCTCTAAATAAAGAGAGGTAACGCCTAAAGGAACCGTATCTTTGATTTTAATAACTTCAAATACTTGAGGATTATTCAAATCATCTGATATCATTAATCTTGTTCCCAAAGCAATAGACTGTGTCTTCTTACTAGAAGGGAGCAATATATTCATTTCTCCATAGACATATCTACCACCTAAATCATTTGTTTTTGGTTTAGTAGAGTTTTCAGAAATGCTAGATGAATCTCTCATAACACAAATAGCACTATGATATTCATTTTCTTCCATCCACTCTAAACACCAATTACAACGAAGTGCGTTATATCTATCCATAGCAGTTCTATCGTCTTTTCCGACAATTAACCATTTTTCTAAAATATCTTTTGATATATCTTTTACATCTATATAAAATCCAAGACGTTCACGCCCGTCATCCTTATAGAATTTATCTTTAAACTTAAATTCTGGATTATAATTAGGCATGAAATGAATCATATATTCAACTTCTTTACCTTGGGCAGAATATGTCTTAGTCTTTTCAAACTTAAAATCTACTGTTTCAAGTTCGTTCATCTCCCAATCATAAATAGCACCAGACCTATAATTCTGATCGTGAGAGAAATTCTTTGCTTCAATAATATTTGTATTATTAGTCATGGTTTCACCAAGATTATCTGGTATTAAGACTTGCATTCTCTTCATGAATAATTCGTTCATTTATTCACCGTTTGGCAATCTATCAACAAGTTCATGTATGTCAAAAATCATTTTTCGATATACTTTGTGATTATGAGTTTCTTTATTAGAATACTCAATGCTTGCACTTTCAACTAAATTCATAATTTCAACCAACTCAGTAGGGTAGTTGAGCAATGAATTCAATCCTTCTAGCTTATTCTGTAGTTTAGAAAAATAAGAATCTAAAATAGGATTCTTTTCTTCTTCGTAAATCAACAACCAATGAACCCAACTATGAATTCTTGATTTGTAATGTGTAATTTGTTCCGTTGAAAATTCTCCATATTTATACTTAACCATTATTATCACCACCTAAATACTGATTGTGTCTATAATGATAAGCTCTTACCAATTTCTTAACTTCTGTATAAGCTTTTTTTCTGCGTTCTCTTAATGACTCTGCTAAATCTTTTTGAGTTGTCCACTTTTCTCCAGAAACACCAATCATCATAACTGTAGTTTCAATAGAATTAATTTTTGGTTCGTACCAAGCGACAACCATAACCTTTGCTAATAATTCAATTTCAATTTTGTCTAAATCTTCTTCAAAAGAAAGAGTAGTATCATCTCTTTTACTTAAATCGTGAGTTAATTGTAAATCGTCTGCTTCCATCATAGAGATGGCCTCATCAAGATATCCAATTAAAATACTAGTTTGTTCTTCTTCTGTAAATTTAGGCAAATTTTCATCTTCAATTCTTTTTAAGAAACTATTAAAAACTGTTTCATAAGGTGTCATCTAAACACCTCCTATTTGTAAAGATTCATTTGTTCCAACAACGCTGTGCCAAATAAATCATCAACTAAACGGATTTTACGTACATCGTATAAGTCTCCTTCTTGCATTAAAGTAGCAACGATGCTTTTAACAGAATCTTTTAATCCAGTTGGTAAACTAACTAAAATATCTCTTAAGTCATCGACTTCTTCATCAAGAATAGCATTAGTAAGTTCGTCTACATCCATCATCTCAGAATATAATTCTTCAAGTTTAGGGAACTTAGCAATTACGTCTTCGTTTTCAATTAAGATTAATGGCTCATAAATATATTTAGAATATCTATTTCTAATTTCCGCCAATAAATCTTGATATTCAACATCTTGGTAATCACCTAAATTTTCCCAAACATAGATATTTCCAGTTCTACGTCCTACTAATGTAACAGATCCCGCAAAAACACTTTTTGTTTCAATAGCATCAGAATTTTTAAATTCAACTTCTGCCTTAACAGATTTTGTTTCTTCTTGCTCTTGAACAACAGTTTCTTTTACTTCTTCTGTTTTCTTTTTACTTGTAGACTTACGTGCAGTACCTAAGCTACGTCTAGTTCCTTTTGTCTTTTTTTCTTCCATTCCTTTTACTCCTTAATTCTAAAAAAAATAGAGCTAAGTATTAAAACAAAGCTCTATTATAATTCATTTATCTTAATTAAAATCAGCTATAATTAAGCAGTGATTTTAACCATACCGAAGTATTTACCGATAATTGCGGCAACACCAAATGATTGTTGGTATTCAAATGACATCATATCGTCTTGACGTTCTCCAGCTTCAGTAACTTCAGTAATTTGTGCATCACCTGCATTAACAAATTTAATGAATTTGTCCATTGTAACAGGCATTACTAACATTTTGTCAGTAGCAATCATTCTTTCTAATCCAGAACCTTTACGTGCTAAACGTTGAGGAATCTCTACTAGCGCCGTGCCTTCATAGTATCCTAAACGACCTGTTTCATATTTGTCATTTTTGGCTTTTGAAGAAATCCAATTTACATCTACTAAGTTATCTAATTGACGTAATGCACTTGAAGTACCCATAATAACTACTTCTGCATTGTCATTAGCAGCAGATACATCTTCTAATAATTGGTCTAATTGACCTTTTGTTTCTTTGCTAATAGCCATAGCTTTATTGAACATAGAAGATACTGGTAATTTATCTCCAACATTCATAACTTCTGCATATACAGTATCTTTAATTTTCTTGTCAAATGCTTTATAAACTGCATTTACTAATTCAGACCAGTCTTTACGTCCTGATAAGAATAAACGAATATCAGTACCAACGGCAGCTGCATAAGTTGAAGTTAATACTGAATAGCTTTGACCTTCTGCTAAACGTTGTAACATAATGTCATGGTTTGAACCACTAACTTTAGCAACACTTAAGATTACATCTTCTTCTGCATAGAAGTCATTGCGATCTCCGTCTGCTAAGTTTTTAGTATCAACGAATTGCATGAAGAATGGGTCTTCGCTCCAACCTTGTACTAACATATCATCAACTACATCTTCGATTACTTCATAGAAGTCATCCATATGATGTTTCATTGCACGTCTGAATAATTTCTTGTTTTGAACATCGCTCTCTTCGATTTCAAATAATTTTAACATTGCTGAACGAATTGTATCGTTTGCTTCTGTTTTAGTAACTCCTTCTTGGAATTCATTACGAGCAGAATCTTTAAGTAATGATTTAATATCATTTTCAGTTACTGATTCATCTGCTGAAAAATATTGTTTTAAATTCTTTGCCATAATATTCTACACTCCTTCCTCTATTACGCTACCAACCATTTAGAGTCTTTGATTGACAATGTTTTACCAGCTTCTGGCGTACCTACAAATAAGTCTTCAGAAAGCTCCCAAATATCACCTTCGTGTGCTCTATATCCACGTGCGATTTCATCTTTTGCGTTATAGAAGTTAGCTTCTGCTTGAATATCTTTAGTATATTCTTCCTCAATCATTGGTACTGAACGAATGATAACTGCATCACCAGCAGTAGTTACACGTACATACCAGTTTCCATTAGCTGCTTGTTCTAATACTTCAGCTGCAAATCCAGTTGGGGCTTTTACGCTAAAATATTGCATTCCTTGCCATGCATCAACTGCTACAACTTCACCGTTACTACGGTCTTTATCCATCAATAATGAATAAATATGTTCGCCACCATTTCCTGCTAATACATCAGTAGGGAAAGCAACGCCATGTTTTTCAACTGTAATTTTAATTGACATATAATTTTCCTCCTAAATTTATTTGTTTTTCTTAAATAAGCCACCGTAGGCTTCTTTTGTTTTATTTTCAAAGCTAAATAATTGACGTGTTTTTGGTTTTTCTGTTACAACATTCCCAATGCGTTTAACACATTTACCATAAGCAACATCCGCTTTATCTTTGAATTCATTTAAAGAATATTTATCCATATCCTTAACTAAAGCTTGGAATTCTTCTTCTTCTAAATATTTAGAGAATTCTTCATCTTTCTTAAGGACATCTTCTTTTTCTTCTTTAGCTTCTTTTTGTTTATAAATTTCTAATTCTTCAACTACTGCCTTATAATTTTCACGCATTTCATTTAATGCTTTATATTCTTCGTCATTTAAATATTCGGCATGAACCTTAACTGGTTCTCCTACAATAACGATTTCTTCATTTTCATCAAGTTCGTAATTGAAACTTAATAGTTCTCGCTCATCAAATGTATTCATACAAGCAATAAAACGATTATCATAAACAGCTACTACATAAAAATTAATGTATTCACGGATATCTGATTCAATTTTTCTAAGTGCTTTTCTAATCTTACATTCAATCTGCTCATGTGAAAGCTGATAAGAAACAGATAAATCACCATTCTCTAATTCATTAACAGACAAGGAGAATTTCTTCTTTTTAGTATCTTCGGCATCATCATCATCATCGTCATCATTAGAAGTTTCGTCTTCTTCCTCGTCAGAATCACCTTCATCGCCGTCTTCTGTATCTTTAGAACCATCTTCTTTTTCAGTTTCGCCACCAGTACCACTAGTACCTTCTTGAGTCTCTGATTCATCATCTGCTTCTTCTGTATCGTCTTCGGCATCTGCAAACACTTCTGCAAATTTAGCTTCTAACTCTTCGTCAGACATACCTTCACAATCAAATTCAACATCTTCTGCCGTTTTGTTATACTTTTCTAATAATTCTTCAAATTTTGTCATATCATTTTTACCTCCTTTCTGTTTATTTCCAACACATCCTTCTTCGGATGGATTGTTTAACATAAAATCTTCTAAAGTAACTTTTGCTCCTTCCATGCCTGGTTTAACTTTATCTACTTTTCCAGTCATAGAATTTACCTTTGAGCCAAGTAACGTTACTCCACGAATATAAAAAGACAAGATATTTAATACCTTGCTCTTGTTATCAAATTCAAACTTTTCAACCTCAATTTCCATTGAACAGTCTGATCCATTTTTTCTTTTTAAAATTTCTGCCGCTTTTGTATATTCCTCATACACTAGAGCATTACTATATATATAATGTCTACCTTCTGTCTTATCGTCTTCTTCTAACCACGGCTCATCGTTAGTGAAGTGACCAATAGGACTTTCAATATACTCTAATTCTTCTTCACCATCCTGATTAATAACAACATTTCTTTCGTGCCCCATAAAATCATAACTACCATCAGGCAATTGATGGATATAAGCCAATAGAGGTCTATTCTTAATTGTAGACATATATTTTTCTGCTACTTCTTTCGAAATAGAAGTCTTATTTAAATTTAAACCTGTATGAAAAATCTTAACCTTAAGACCTAATAAGCCTTCTGTTTCATTAACATTTTCTTCTGCTTCGAAATATCCATTAGTAGTTACCACTAATTTCTTTTCCGATGTTTCGGCAGAAAAACTTGTCAATTTATTCTTAAGACAACATTCATACAAATCATCCATAGTCAAAATTCTTTTTTTACTCATGCACCATTCCACCTCCTTTACTAAAAAAATAAAAGAGCTTAAAATTAATTAAGCTCAACAATATAATGTATTCGTAAATTCAAGATTCAATTTTTCAAAATTTAATTGAAGTTTTTTAGGTTCATTAACAAATACGTATTCACCATCATTGTTATGAATTTCCAACAAACCCCAATCCATTAAAATCTTTCTCACTTCTTTATCTCTAGTAGAAATAAAATTAGCATTCTTTACGTTCATTTCATTTATCCTTTCGCTTTATCTCTTTTATCTATTGATTCTTCGCCAGAATCAGTAATAGTACCCGAAGCTTCTTCTGCATCCATTTTAGACGCAATCTTAGATGTATCTTGAGTATTCGAGCTTTGTAATGGTATAAATTTCTTTGGCAATTCAAGAATATCATTCTCTAAATTAGCCATTGATAATGTATCTAATTCACTAAATCCATTTAATGTACCAATTAATAATTTATTAGGTACACCATACGTACTTGCTTTAATAACATTATCTCTAAATGTATCAACAGTATATCTTGTAATTCCAATAAATTTAATACGAGATGGATTACTTAACTGATTAGATATTAATCTATTCATAATAGTTTGAATCTGGGGCAATAGGGAAGACAAAGCCATTTCTTCATCTGACCTAATAGCTCCCGTCCATGCAGTAGTCCCACTAATAGAACTACTATTTAATACTTGGGCACCACCAGATGTGTTCAATACTGCTTTAGTTGCATTTTCAACTTTATTAACATCACTTGTTTGGTCTCCATTAAATTCAATACTTTCAATTGGGATAGGAGACAATAAAGCAGTCGTATAATTAGGTAAGCTCTCTTTTAATAAATTAAAATAAACACTTGCCGTATTTAAATCAACTGCAAAATCATCAACATCATCCGAACCACTAAGTAATGGAACTGTTGCAACAAGCATTTTATAAATATCTTGCTCGTCTGCAATAGCAGTAATATTCTTTAAATCCTCCAAATTGATTAAACTATCAAATAATCCAATATATGGAGGCACTGGATTTTGCCAATCCGTTAAATCTACTTTTAAACAAACACTATACTCTTCTGGCATAGGTTGATATTTACCATTAGCAGTATCTTTTTGATATTCTGCATACATAGATTGAAATGGCTCACCCCAATATTCAAGATAATCTGAGTTTCTCATAAAGTAACTCATATCCATCCAATAGGCTAATGAACCATCTTCATAAACACCCGCAATCTTACAATAATCGGGATCTATAGGTAAAATAAAAAAGCCCGTATCATCAATATAAGCACATCCAAAGAAAACATCTTCTCTGAAAGCAGTGATACAAGCTGGTTTAAAAGCTAAATTTAAATTCATTTTTTCAAGCAAGTTTAAAGTATCGCTATATGATTGTAAAATACTTTCTTTATCATTCTCACCCGTAATATCATAAGGTGGAATAACGGCTCTGTAATCTAAATTAATCATATTAGCGTTATACTGAATTAATCTACGATAAACTTGACTCCTATAATACAAGTACTTACTTAGATTCCTTAAGTTCTTAGCATTCGATAGGGGATTCTCTAAATAAGTTCTCAAATTTTCCTTACTGAAAGTACTAAATGATTTAGTACTATTCTTAGTAGGGTTTTGAATCTGCAAAATATCCGAAACGGAATTTTTTGCTTTTTTATAAGTATCAATAATATGTTTATTCTTTTGATACCATTCATTCATTTCATGAGCACTTCTTTTATTAGACCTACTCATATTTGTGTTTTTTATATTTGTTTTAACAGTACGCTTAGAAGAGCCTGCCTTTGTAATCTTTCTTTTCTGAGCCAATCAGACTCCTCCTTTCTTAATGCGATAGCCCATAATCTGCCTTCTTAGTTAAAGAAGCTAGATATTGAGCAACATTATTTTCTTTACGTTTTGGTTTTTTCTTTCTTATAATCTGTTGTAAAGCCCAGTAATTATAAGCCAAAGATGAGTATCTATCCTTTCTCATCCCTGATTTTTCAATAATTTTAATATTACCATTCTTAACTTCATGTTCTAGATTAATCAATTCATTAATCATTGCAGAAGTCTGTACATATGGTATTTTTAATTGACTTTGTTGTTTAGTTGTGAATTTATTAAAACTCTTAAATTTAGTACGAAGAATTTCTTCTCCTTCTATTTCATGTTTTAATAAGTTTATCTTATTGTTCTGAAAAGCATTTCTTAATAAAATACATATTTCATTATTAAATTGAGCCGTTGCTTTTACAGACCATAAGCATTTATTAGCATCTTGTACTTTACATCTAGATGCCATTTCATCATCATTTACGCAAGTAAATGCTTTATAAGTATCTCCAGTTTGCGGATCATATTGGTCTTTTATAATAAAATCAAATAATCCTAAACCAATCAATTATATTACCTTATAGGCTTTTTATCCTATAATTCTAACAATTCATTTTTTGTTAGTTTAGCATACCTTTTCATCTGATTTATTGATGAATTCCTTCAATTGTAAAGGAGTATTATTTTTCTTACCATATAGAGAGTGAAATTTTATATGACAATTTTCGCATAATGTAATGCCATTATTTATATCTAACGCCTTTTCTTTGTTATCTTTAAAATTATATATATGATGAGCATTTAGTTTTATTGAACATTTATTACCTTTATAATTATGAGCGCCACAACATTGGCAAATATATTTGTCCCGCTGAAATACATTTCTTCTCCACTCCCTATATTCTGGTAATTGTCTTTCTGTTCTTTCATGAATTGGATTTTCTTTCCAAAGCGGACTGTTTTTGCCAGAAAAATCGTGCTTGAACTTTTCCGTTTTCGAATAATTATCCACTCCATATCTATTTAAACAAGTTTGTTTATATTTCATAAATACTTGTTTGTTTTGCGTTGGTACTGGAACACCATATTTATGAATATTCGTATTTTTAATTTTATCCTGGATGTCTTTATTACCAAAAGGATTACTACATCCATATTTAGTTTTGTTTGTCGAAGCTATTTTATCATTAACTCCATCAATCATCCTTATATTACTAGTACCATATTTTAATTTTAAAGTATCTTGAGATTTAAGAGTTGTACATTCTTTATTTTTACAACAATCTTTGCGTATAATTTCTCTTTCTTTTAACATAACGTATGAATACCAAGAAATCAAATTTATTTCTTTGCAGTAATCACATTCTACTTCTATTTTTATATTACTTCCTTTTGGTAAATCCTCTACTTTTACATTAAAATATTCATTCATACGAGAAAATTCATACCCTTTATTAATGTAATACTTTTTATTCCTTGAATTCCATCTCATCTTAACATCTTTTGTTAATAACAATTCTTTATTCTCCTTAAATCAGATGCAGCAGTCTCTTGGATGTATTATATCTTTTCAACATCTATGCGTTGCCCCTGACTATACTCTGCATAGCCTTCGGTTCGGGTTCACATCTCAGCGTCCCCGCTTAATACTGCTATTTTTCACTATATTGTTACCAATATAGGCGGCATTTCTACCGTTTGTATCAACTACAAGTTGAGTACATTTATACTTATAAAAAGTTCTCATAACAACCAAACCTAATTCATCAGTAGTCAAACCTTCTTCGTTTTCTATATATACAATATTACTTATATAATTTGTTTCTGAAGTTGGAATAGCACTATTGATTATCAATGATGAAGCATCATTTGCATTCTTCCTAGAACTCATTAATGCCACATCGACCGAAAGAATTCTTTCTTCATTTGGAGCCAAATCTGGAATCTTAATATCTTTTTGCTGATAGATATCCAAAGGATAGAAACAATTCTTTAAAGTTCTTCTTTCGTTTAATTCATTAAATTTAAAAAAGCTACCGTCAGTATCCCCATAAAATAAGGACTGCATTTCCATGCTGTACACCATCGGGTCAAAGTCATCTTCGGACATCTCATCTTCCAATTGAGACCTTTGAAGCAATTTCTCTTTAATTGCAATTTGATAAGGGAGGGAAACAACAAAATAATCTTTCCCCAACATCATATTCTTCCAATATGATTTAACCTTATCAAAACTCCAATGGCTTGAATACCATGCACTACTTGCATAGATTTCTTTATTTCGTTCTTCTAAATGAGAATACTCTGGCTTTTTTTTTAATAAATAACCTGGTTGTCTAGGTGCAGTTAAAAACCGTCTTAAAACGGTATCAATAACTGACTTAGAAACCATTCTATATT
>CAVGUA010000112.1:30376-32153 GCA_963632335.1 Parabacteroides goldsteinii | reverse complement strand
CCTGCCTATGCGATTACATATCCAGATAAAAATCTAATCCAAGTTGATTTAGATAAATTTGATAACAATACCAAAGTTTATATTGTATTGGCTCATGAAATTAGACATATATATCAATACGTTGCTTTATATGTAGATGATGAACTAAGAGAAGATTTAACAAAAGAAGAGTTGACTCAATGGGATAAAGAAGCTAATCATTATCAAAATAGTTCAGATCCTAATTATATAAATCAAAGTATAGAAATAGATGCTGTAGCTTTTAGCTATATTGTTTGTTTGGTTATCTTTAAAATCGAAGTTACATCAAATTGTAACAAAAAGGATTTAAAACAAAGAATCAATATATTAATGGAAGATTATACACAAGAAGAAATATTAGAATGTGCATGGTATGCTGGTTTTCAACCAAGGCACATTCAAGCATAAGAGTAGATGCCACTACTCTTTTTTAAGATAGAAAAGGAGAATTAAAATGCAAATACCATTACAAAAAATGGAAGAACTAGAAACTAAATATAATATTCATTTACACGTTGTGCAATCACCAATTGAGAAAGACGAATATTATCAAGTAATACGACTCTTCCCACTTGCTCAAGATAAATATAAGTTTCTAGGCAACACAATAGAAGAAGTTGAAAAGAGGCTAGAGCATGAATATAGAAAGAGCAAAAGCTAAGCTCTCTGCCCTAATCATGGGCATAGAAGATGGATGGCGGCATAAGCCGACTGAATTAGAAAAAGAAATTTATAAATACTTTAGTGATTATAACAAAGCATTAACGGAAGATAAATAATCTTCCTTTTTTTGTGTCGGATTATGTCGGAATTTATCAAAACGTATCGTATCTTTTATATTGTTTTTTTCTTTTGTATTTGATAGAATAAAGGTGCGGAAAGGAGAAAAGAATGAAAACAAAGAAAAGAGATTTACTTAAAGGTCTCCTTTTTACATTTTCTAAGTCGTTTGTATTAAATTTTACATTAGCAATTATATTAATACTTGGATTAGTGTTTAATATCTTCCCTTCTTATGTCTATAAGATTTGGTGTGTGGTATTAACATTAGAAGTATTATCCGTAGATGCTAATTTATTTTTTTGATAATCGCTTAGTATCTTTTATATGTTGAAGGAGGAAAAATGGGTAAAATTAGTATTAACACAATTAGCGTAAGTGGATTTGAAGGTGCCATGAGAGGCATGAGAGCTCCTATGCAGTCTTATGCTAAAGCAGATTCTATGTTTATTGATTTTTGTAATGTAGGAACCAATGATATGGATCTTGCAAAACGATTAATTAAAGGTGGTGCAGAACATTCTAAATACAGAAGAATGATTCATGTGCAAGCAGAAATTGCAATGCCTCGTTATGTATGGTCTGAATGGGATACATATAAAGTCGCGACTGTTTCTAATTCAGAATCAACAATGCATAAATTATTAAATAATAATGAACCAATTACAGAAGAACAATTCTATTTTGGTGAAGGAGACAATTTCTATACTCAGTTTGTTAAGGAATCTATCTCTCATAATATTGATGAATTAGAGAATTTAAGACAACAGTATAAAGGAATTAACTCTACTTGTTTGGATAAGAATAAGATGCTTGTTATGGCAAAACGAATCTTGCCAGAGTGCTTTATTCAAAAGCGTGTATGGGATGCAGATTATGAAACGATTGCTAATATGTATAACCAACGAGTTAGACATCCACATAGATTAAAAGAAGAATGGGTTGATTGTTTTGGTAAATGGGTAGAATCATTGCC
>CAVGUA010000112.1:1123-29983 GCA_963632335.1 Parabacteroides goldsteinii | reverse complement strand
AAGGTCGGTGATTTAATCGACCTACGTGCAGCAGAAACAATTGAAATGAAGAGTGGTGAATTTAAATTAATTCCATTAGGAATTTGTATGGAGCTTCCTAGAGGATATAAAGCAAATGTTTATCCAAGAAGCAGTACATACAAGAATTTTGGAATTATCATGGCAAATAGTGTCGGTCAGATTGACTCTTCTTATTGTGGAGACAATGACCAATGGCACTTCCCTGCTATTGCATTAAGAGATACAGTAATTCATAAAAACGATAGAATCTGCCAATTTGAGATTCAGAAAATTCAACCAGAAGTATTATTGGTTGAAGTAGAACATTTAGGAAATGATGACAGGGGCGGAATTGGAAGTACTGGTACTAAGTAAGAGAAAGAAGGATTGAAATGGATAAATTAAAAAGACATGAACAGTTGTGTAAAGAATTAACTGATACATATAAATTAAAGAATTCAAAATACGGAGACTCATTTGGTAGCTCCGTACAAGAGTTCGGATATATTGCTGCGTTAACACGTATCTCAGATAAGTATAATCGTTTTAAACAACTAGTGTTATCTAAGGAAGATGGTTCAGATACAGATGAGCGTCTGCAAGATACATTGCTCGACATGGCTAACTACTGCATTATGACAGTGATGGAATTGGAGTCAGAAAATGAAGAACGATTCTGATGATTTAAAAATGTTCACTCATAAAGAAGTGTCCGAAATATTACATTGTAATAAGGACAATGTAACAATGCTTAGAGAAGCAGGTCTGCTAAGAGCAGTTAAAACAGGTCGCAGCTTCATGTATCCCAAAACAATGTTAGTAGAATTCATAAATGATTATACTGGTTATGATGTAAGTAATTTATCTTCTGCTCTTGAATCACAACGTTTAGTCAATATAAAAAAATGCTTAAGATAGTCAAAATTCTTAAGCATTTTACATTTAGAAGAGTACAGATGCTCGACATACTTTCGACATACTTCGGGTTTATTTTAGTCGATTTATACCGTTTTTTGTCGATTTTTAAAAATTTTGAATACCAAAATCTCCTTTATATAAAGGACTTTGGGTAAAGCCAACTTCACGCCATTAGTAGGGTTACACAAATATGGAGTAAATTTTAAGTTTGAGAAACTATCATTTATGCTTTATATAAGGCATATTTGGCAGTTTCTCTTTTTTTGTATTTATTGATTTTAAGGCTCTCGACATACTTCGACATACTTTTCATTTTTTAAGCACATTTTGACGAAAAAATCAAGTTTAAAGTGTCTCTTTTTTTGGAATCCGTTGTATGCACATAGTAGTTCATTGTTGTACTAAATTTAGTATGACGCATCAGTTCCTGAGTTGTTTTTGGATCTACGCCATGAGTTACAAGGTTCTGTGCAAAGCTATGACGGAGCATATGATAATTAAATTTAAAACCATATACTTTTTTGCTCTTATCGATAAAGAAATTGTTTATAACAGAAGGATTCATATATCTTCCGTCTGGATCGCAACATACGATTTCATAAGGATTAATTTTAAACCATTCTCTTAAATCTGGAATAAGAATATCAGGTATATTTAATACACTGTTTGAACTTGTAGTTTTAGCTCCTTCTTTTACATAGATATCATCTTTACCTCTGTTCCATGAAACAATAGTCTTATTAATATCTACTATTTGATTTTCAAGGTCGAAATCACTCTTTGTTAGGGACAAAGCTTCCCCTTTTCTTAAACCAAGATAATAGCCTAACTTAACAAGAATTGTCATAGACTTCTTTTTAAAAGGATTCATCTTGCATGAACTACAGTTAATAGAATCCAGAACCATTTGAAACTGTTCTTCTGTAATGAATGTCCTTGGATTCTTTGGTTTACGTGGTTTTATTACTACATCCTCTACTGGATTAAAACCAACGTATTGCAGTCTTACTGCATATCTCATTATGCTTTTTAAAGCGCTGCGGGTATTTTCTACCATGCCCCTGGGATCTTCAATATGCTTATTAAAGTAGCTTTGCACAACCTGATAATTTAGTTTATTGATTGGTAGCTCAAGAAAATCATCATCTACCCTGGACATAGAATACTGATATCTTTCTATTGTCTGAATGGACAGCCTCATTCTTTCTGTCGCAAAGTATTCATCGCACAAAGCTCTTAATGACATATTTCCTTTTGCAGAGCCAGAAGCATTTCTAGCGACCAAATCAACCATGACTTTAGTCCCTTCTGTTTCTGCTTTTCGCTTCGAACTGAATCCACTCTTTGAATATCTTGTCCCTTTGTAATTGAAATAATACTCCCATACATCTTTTTTGTCTTTGTTAGTACGTTTTCTTACGTTTACTTTCATCTTTAGTCTTCTCCTTCTATCACCATGCCTCTCTGTACTCTTCAATTTCATTATAGGCACGATGTAGTTTAAAATCAATATAATGAAAACAGACAATTGCTTTTGTCTGTTTGTTTTATAAAATATTCTATTGTTTATTTTTAAAGTATAGCTCAGTTAATTCATTAATATAGTTTCCGTATATAGCCACAAAAGTTGCTACATCTTCTTGTTCTAATATATTGCTTTCAAAAACTGTATATTCATGAATAATAGCAATGGCTATCTGGCATTTCAATTCTCTGATTTTTTCTGCTAAACATAGGTCTTTATTAATATAAATCAAATGTTTATCAGTATCACATTTTCCATACCTTGGATTTACATCATATTCTTCATCAATATAACAACTTTCTATTACCGTATAATATACGCCACCTACTTTATTAATCAATATATTATCCCCATCTGGGATACTCTTTATATATTCATCCCAAACACTACTCATTTACATCACTTCCAATCTTCATCTTCTGGATACTCAGAATCAACAATAGATGTCTCTATTACTAATAGAGCAACACAGAATCCTAACAATAAACCAATCAAAGCTCCTAAGAAAAATTCCATCATATCAAACCTCTTTTCCGTTCCTAAACATTTTTACATAATAAATCTCATCATCAATCTCATAATACAAGTTTCGATTTTCTTTAGGAATAGAACTGATAGAACCTTCATATTTATATAAAATCGCTAATGTATCTACTATTTTTAATTCATATTTGCCATCATATATTCTTTTATTTTTTTCTGATATTTTGTCGACTTCCATAGTTGAGCCATTTACAATACTTGCTGCGATCATATTACTTCCTTATATATAAGAAATACACTTGAATGCATTCCATTATCATAAATATCCACATCAGAAAGAAAATCATTTTTAGCCATGTCTTATTTCGCATAGAAATCATCTACAATTACACAATCCTTTAAGACTTCGTTGATAGTCTTATCAAAATCAACACCTCTGAACCATCCCTTCCTTCTCATATTGTTATATGTGGCAAAAGAAGATAATTTACGGTTATGCGACATATCATTTGTTTCTAGCATATCATGCTCGCATTTTGTCAATTCATATTTATGTTGTTCATTACCCCATTTAACCAAATCAGAAATATTATTTACATAGAGTCCAAATTTTTCTTTAAAGTCTAAAGAAAAGATAAAATCCAAACTTGACGTATTTCCTTCTTTTAAAAGCCAGTCTTGATAAAATTCTAAATTAGTCATTATTTTCTCCTTCTAATAAAACTACTTCTTCTCTTGTTACTTGTTTATAAACTCCTGCAATCCTTTTTAATTTAGAATGGTCTGCGCCGATGACTTTCATTAGGTTGCGTAAATATTTATGTTGAATCTTTAAGCTTGTATAAACCGTAGCAGTACTCTGTCCTCGGCTCGTATAAACAAGAACCTTATCTCCTTCTTTTAATCTTTCATCACTTGGATTTTCAAAGATATAAAGCTTATCATTATCATCAAATTTAACAAACGACACATTAACCATCTTTACGGGTTGAAATTGAATCATACGATTTTTATAAGTTACTGCTCTAAATGTATCATTTATCATAGTATCTTCTAACCCTTTAATTAATTCTTCGTTAATAATTTTTTCTTCCATTTTATTCTTCTCCTTCTTCTACTTTTTCAATAATTCCTTTAGCTCCGTATGAACGCCATTTGTATTGCTCCATCCATTGAATTCTAGGAATAACTTCTTTAACTTGAGAAGCCACTCCATATAGTTTATCTTGAACAAATTCAACTGCTTTGTCATACGCATTTTCTTTTTTACAAGTACCAATGTTATACCAAAGTACTCCATCTTCTGTAGCAATAAGCGCTAAATATTTTAACTCCATTATAAATAAACTCCTCTCTTAGCATAGTTCTTAACATATGCGTGATATGTATTTTTAAGTAGCATCGCTACTGTCATTTGTCCTACTCCATTAGGTACTGGAGTAACATAAGCAGCTTTTTTAGCAACTGATTTTGTATCGCAATCTCCGACTAACTTACCATTTACATGGTTAATACCTACGTCAATTACCACTGCGCCTTCTTTAATCCATTCTTCACCAACAAATTTAGATGAACCCACTGCCACAACAAGAATATCTGCTTGTTTTATTGTACGTCCTAAATCTTCTGTCTTTGAATGTACTACTGTAACCGTTGCATTACGTTGTTGTAGCAACAAAGACACAGGTTTCCCTACTAGTTTGCTTCTGCCACATACAACTGCCTTTTTACCAGATAAATCTGAATAACCTAGCTCGTCTAAGATAGCCATGCAGCCAAGAGGTGTGCAAGGTACAAATCCATATTGATTAGATAATAAACGTCCTAAATTCTCTGGTGTTAATCCATCTACATCTTTCTCTGGATTTATAAGATTGATTGCCTCATTCTCATCTAAATGTTCGGGAAGTGGTAATTGTAGCAGAATACCATCTACATCTGGATCTCCACTTTGCTCTAAAATAACTTCGTTTAGTTTTATTTGTGTAATATCTTTGTCAAGATGGATTGTACGTTGTTCAATACCGACTTTTTCACAAGCTTTCTCTTTACTTCTAACGTAAGACTGACTAGCAGCGTCATTGCCAACGACAATCACAGATAAACAAGGTCTTCTCCTAAGTTTCGTATTAACTTGATAATCAATCTTGCTTTTTATTTCTTCTTTTACTTCATTAGCTAACATATTACAAGGATAGATAACTGGTATTGGAAGCCTGGATTCGTTAATGATTTCCATACCGATTGCAGATGCACAATCATGTTCAATGTGACATAATTTACAATTTGGAAAGTATTTGCCCATAATAACAACATCTGCTTCTGATAACAGTCCTATGCATTCCTTTACATAATTCAATGATTGTTTTGGAGCATCTTCTTTCATTCCTTTTCTTTCTGTGTGGTAATTAAGAATTTCTATAGTTTCATCTTTATTTTTTATTGTCATCGCAAATCTATTAACTAACTTTCGGCACACGTCTTCCCACTCTTTAGTGCTCAATAGATGGCGAGATGGGTATGATATATAAATCTTCATTTTTTAACCTTTCTAATAATTTATTTTTCTTTTCTTCAAAGAAATCTTTGAATTCATTTTGATATTCTTCTAAAGTAATATATTTTTTGGTTCGATATATATCTTGCCAAAGGACTCCATGTTTATTTTGATTTTTGAGTTTGATTTCATGCCAATATATAACACCATCAGACCTTTCAGTAGAACCAATACGATATATATACTCATCTGTTTCATCATAATCACTTGTAAATTTCCATTGTTTTAAGATTTCTGGATCTTTTATATTGAATTTTTCTAAATCTAACATCGCAATCACCTCAATCGTATAATAGATACGATTCGCTTTTTGTGTTCTTATATGTGGAATATCCAGCAATACAATGTATTTGTTTATAATTACCGTTAACATCCATATTTTTAGAAACAAATGTAACCCAAGGTTTTTCGCTACCATTCTGAATGAATTCATAATCATTTAACCAAAAATCACATTTCTGGCCTAACTCATTTGTATATCTATTCACTTCTGTTTTAATTACATCTAATGCATCTTTAATTTTTGAATTAAATGTATAATATGTACGAAGAAAAATATACAACTCATTCCAAGCGTCTACAACGTCTTGAACTTTTTCTTTACTATTATAGTTTCTAAATTTAGACATATTCTGATTGTCTCCCTTTGGACTTGCACCGACAGACTGTCTGTCAGAAGATAAATCTTTAATCTGTTGCTCTAGTTCTTCTATTCTTTTTAATAGCTCATCGTTGTTTAACATAGACTTTCAAGCCTCTTTTCTAATTTTTCATTTAGATTTTTATTTCTTTGTTCTAAACCAACAATACGAGCCTCAATATGATTCAAATATTTTCTGACATGAACCATATCTTCTATATTCTCATAATCTTGAGATCGCTTTGCTAATTCGATATATTTATTTAAAATAGTATGAGCTTGTTGATTTCTAAACTTCATCCTCGACCTCGCTCATTGGAATCTCTTTTGTATCTGATTTGTCATAAACATTTAACGTCCAAATTTTTTCTTCTTTGCTATATGTCAATTCATAATAATTATCTGGCTGCGAATTTTCCGTTACTAAATATTTATAAAAATCAGATACTTGACTCATCCATAGAATAAGTGGATTCACTTCTACTTCTGATTCTTCTCTGTGTTCTAAAATATATTGTTTTACAATTTTAATCGCTAAATTATCCATTTTGACTCTCCATTTCTTTATTTCGGTTCTTATAAATTTCATACATATTGTTGTTACTATGCATGGCTTCTATTATTAACCGAAATTCTTTATCTCTTTCTTCTTTATCTTTATACTCTGCCAGAACTTCATATTGGTCAAAAAGACTAGTTCGAGTAAAAATAATTTGATAAACTCTATCATTGTCAAGTTTCGAAATCATCCCACCAGTAATGTCAATAATAGCGTTATTATATTTATTTACGATGAACATTTTTATCTCCTATTTATTTTTTTGTCATATCTTTTGGTCTAAAATTACCAAACATACCAAATTCTTCTACGAAAATAAGTTCATTGGCTTTTTCATTTAATAAACTTAACAATCCATATACTGTTTTATTTTCTAAAGACTCTTTGTATTCAATAGTATCCATATTTTGTAACAGCAAAATCAAATATTTTTTTATAATATCTAAATTTTCTTCTGGGATTTTAAGAGTAAAATTGTATATTTTATCTCTATAACACGTACATCTTTTCATCAAATAAGTATTCTCATCAATATTTAGTTTTGTGATACTATTATTACTCAAGATAGTTTGTATTGGATACGGACAATTTTTTGGAATGCCTGCGAAGTGACCTTTATCTTGTAAATCCTTTAATATGCCAATTTCAAAAAAATAATGATAATCATATTCTTTTGAAACGTTGTAAGCATAATTTAAAACATCATATTCTAATTTTGTTAATACAAATTGTCCAGTCCCTTTTTTAGAAATATCATCTTTTTCTTCTAAAGTGTTTATCATTGAATCAAAAGCCTTTTTTATTTCACCATAAGTTCCTTTACATAAAATATTTTCAGTATCATTTTTGGTAATACCGCACAATTGATAGTTTTCTTCTGATTTATCAATGTAAAAACTTTGATAATCATCTTCATTGATAATCAGTTCGAAGCCAACAATCTTTTTCCATTTCATCAATTATCTCCTCCATATCTTTTTTATCAAGTTTTAATAATTTACCTATTCTTTCTCTTTCTTTTATCAGATTTGCGTACCAAACAAAATCAAAGCGATCTTGATTAAAATAGTCTTTGGAACTTGTTATCCATCTTACTGGCTCTCTAACTTTTAGCATTTTTATATCCTCATATGTGGATGTATGTCTGATTATTCAACAAATGATGTACAATTAACATTCTTATTTCTTCTTCGAATTCGTCCATAGCGCCATCATCATTGTGGTCTAAATATGCAGTTAGCGCCAATTCTAATACCATATTTTCTTCTTCTGCTAATATTAATTTGAATATTTTCTCTTTCATATGTTTTCGCTTTAATCGCAATTTATATTGATTGCCTTTTTCAACTACTTCATATTCATCTTCATTTTCTAAAAGAAAATTCTGAATCATATCATAACTTTCTTTTAACACTGAATAATTATGTTGTGCAATATCTAATAATTCGATTAATTTTGCTTTTGTCATTCCTTGTAAGGTTGCTTTTGAATAGAACTTACCAATACAACTCTTTGTGTCCGCCATATATCCTCCTTTATTCTTTCTTTTATATGTTTTGCTTCTCTTAATGTCTTCTCCGCTCTTTTCTCCTGTAGGCTTGTTCAGAATTAATTTCTTTAACTATGAATTTCGCATCATCTCTAGATATATTCATTAGTATCCTTTTGCTAACCTTTCATAATTCACTTGATTCTTTTTCTTATAGGCTTCATATACATCCTCTAATGTAAAACCGAACTTTTGACCAAGCAAATCCAACGATTCAACTCTATCGTAAGTTCCCCAAATTATATGATAATAGAGTTGTGATACAGTAATTCCATTATCTACAACCTTCATAAACGGATAAGATTCTTCTTCATCCATAACATGATATGTCAAACTCAACGCAAAATGCCAAATATCGACCAATTCTTCTAATGCTTTATCACGCTCGATTTCTTTTTGTGTTTTCTTCCACCAACACCACGAGGCTTTTATTTCATGATTAAATTCACCGATTTCATCTATCATAGCAAGTTTGCATTTTTCTTCATCAAACTCAACTCCACGCTCTTTGTAAATCGCAGAATCTAATGCACGTTGCATTTTTAACATTTCATCTATCATCTCTTGATTAGTCATTTTCAACCACCTCGCAATTGAATAAAATATCTCTAATTTTCATGTCTACATCATATATTCCACTAAAATGTCCGTTTCTCTTTAATGTATCGCATAATGATACATCTGAAAATCTCGTGTTTTGGCTCGAAAAATATGTCAATGTGTCTTTTTCATATTTTGTCAGTTTAATTGTTTCAATGTATTCTGATCCATACCAAGACATCATCGAAAATATGCTTTCATCATTTGAATTCGAATGTTTTTTAAATATATCTTTCAAACTTTGCATCATTGCAGAATCCGTTGAAACTCCTCTTATCTTTTGAAAACGGTCAATCACATCACTTAAATAATGTTGATAATTTGTTTCACCATAAATTTTAGTCGTGTCCATATCTTTAATTTTCGTACCATCTAATATTTTTATTGCTGTATCGTCTAAATATTTAACTCCATTTAGTTCAATAACATGATCGTCTAACAGAGATTTAAAATCAGGCTTTTTCATTTTTTGATATACACTTTGTCTAGATACGTTATTATTCTTTGCAAATTCACTTATTCTAATCATAAGTCTTAATCTCCTCTTTCAATTCTTCAATTGCTTGTTTAACTTCCTTCAAATCCATGTCAATATCACTAATATTATTCATCATTTTTTTATAAATATTTATCTACTCTGTTAACAAAATCCTCTAAGATTTCCAAAGCAGATATCATATCTTGCCTTATCTTTGAATCATCTTCTTTTCTATAGATATAACATTGAATCGTTTCAAACGCTTTATGATATTGTTTATTTTTCTCTTCGTCATCAAATTCATCTTCTAATTTATCTAAATTATCATCTAATACATTAGTTATGAATTGCATTAATCCTAACCAAATAGCAATCAATAAAGTAAATACTGCTGCTCTTCCTAGTATTAGCAATGTTTCATTGTTTATTAAATCAAACATCATTCATCCCAACTTTCATACATCTCAGTTAATGATTTATCAAAATCATTTTTATCTAACTTTATATATTCGTTTTTTTGTTCTTGTGTAAATAATACATTGTTATGCATCTTACACACTTCTTCGTATTCTTCTTCTGTCATTATTTACTCCCTTTAATACAATCCTTGCATAATCCAAATAATTCTTTTAAAACCATTCCTGCAAAGATAATAGGATATACTAACACAAATGCTAATGGATATTTTTTATACTTCTTATCAATAAGATTCAAGGCAATAAATCCAATCCAAAGATATCCTAATACTATATTCAAAATTACATTTACATTCATTTTCTATCTCCTTTATATAATAGATACTATTCGCCAAGTCTAGTTAATTCCAATATCTCTTTATCCGAGAGATGACTCGTACTAACTTCTAAAATAATTACCCCTATCAAGATCCATAATAAGATAATTAGAATCCATTTAAGCTTCTTGTTTTTCATCTATTTTTAATACCACCTTTGCAAGTAGCTCCATGGTTTCAAAATCAAAAATCATTGCATCTGTTACGTGCCATTCACCAATAGGTTGATAGACTTTCTTAAGAGCAACCATATATAATGGTTCATCTTCTTCTCTATCGTCAATAATTTCTGCCATTGTATCCCATGAAACTTCAGTATCATTTAGTTTAATTACTTCTTCCTTAGTCATACCTTAATCCATATATGGTTTGTGAATTGTAAACATATAAGCTTTATCTTCTCCACTCAAAGGACTTATTGTATAATAACCTTGAGCATAATAACCCATATCCTCTCCATTGTTTAAATTAAAGCTCCATTCATTCTTTTCTGGTAAGTGCTGCTTATTCAAAACAAACTTACAGAAGTTGGCAATGTCTTCCATTGAACAATCACTAGCTTCTACTTTATACTCGTATATATAGTCACCATAAGGTCTGTGTTGTCCTTGAAATCCTTTAGTTGCCATTAATTGCATACATCCATCTCCCTTCTATAATAGTTGCAATGCGTTTTGTATTTTTATAGGCAATTAACTTGCCCATATCTATAATACCGCATAAATTAATATATTACAAGCACAATTTATAAAAGATACAATACGTTTTTTATTTTTTTTATTGATATATATAAAATTACTCTTACATGACAATTTTATATGTTATTTTGCGTGATATTCGCAAATAGCTATCTACTTTCGTTGACTGAGCTACAAAAAAAGGTGCAACCATATAGATTGCACCAATCATCGGTAATTTTTTATTTTTTACCGGCATTTACTTTAATACATTTGTTTTAAGATAGTATTCAAAATAAAGCCTAATAAATATACCTGAATATTCTGTACTCGGCATAAAGAATATAGGTAAGTCATATCTAAAGTAGAATGTAAGAAGTCCTGCCATAAATGATTTCTTATTATATTTTGTATCATAATTGCCATCTATAATATCATTTAAAGAAGCATTCTCAATCATTAATATCTTTTCTTTTGGAGCAAGACTCAATTCCTTTTCAAAGCGATCTCGACCATTTGTCATATTGCCAGAGATTTCTTCTAGGCTCCCTTTTCTCTCAATGCATACTTTTTTATCAAAATATATATCACGTGGAATATTCAAGGATTCGTTTTTAGGAATCATAAAGGAATAATCGCAAGTATCTAATTTCTTTGATTTATATTTAATTCCTTTTTTATCCCAGAATTCTAAAATCTTAGCATTACTCTTCTCTCTTGTATCGACAAGAATTACCATAGATTTAATTAATTCATTCTTTTCTTTATCGGTATACTTATATAAATCTAGCATTCAACCACCTCCCAACTATCTAACCAATATTCATATTCATTTGGAATATCTACCCATTTTGTTTTGCCATTAGGCAGCTTACCTTGTGCTTGTTTTTTGTTTTTCTTATTTAAAGATTTAATATAGATAAATTGTCCAATAGATAATTCTTTTTCGTTTTTAAAATTACTCGCCCATGTTTTAAATTGCCTTGTACGACCAGAATATACTTCGTAAGAAGTTATCGTAAGCAATTTCTTACCACTAATATGAGTAATAAAATATAAACGTTTCGAAGTCGATTCATCAACAATATCTACATATCCTAAATGTTCAAAATGATATTTTACGCGATCCATAATTGTTGTTTGATTATATTCGACGTTATTACAAATTGTTTTACATAAACTAATAGAATCAAATCCTTTAATTTGTTTAGGAGACTCTTTGTAATCATCTAACTTCTCCACATTACAATGAAATAATTCAAGAGGTATTATATAATCTCCGATTTTACATTCAGAATCCATCTTTTTAATTGTCTTCTTATAAGCAATTTGATTATAAATATCTACTATTTTTAATAATTTATTTGTTTCTCCGAACTCAGAAAAGAAATCTAATTTGATAAGAATTTCTAGTTGCCTAGCATCTACAGATGTTTTACCATTAATATCAACTAATAAATCAATAAAAGATTCATATTCATTATCTCTCAAAAGATATAATTCTTTTGCAATTTTTTTATTGCAATACTTAACTGATGTTACAGATTTATAAATTGTTTTTGTTTCTTTGTCTATCATATATTCATCCAATGAATATCTAAACTTAATGGGACTCAATTTAATTCCGAAATATTCTAATTCATTAGTCAGATTATTAGTTCTTACTTCGTCATCGTCATACTGAGTTAAAGCAACTTTAAAATACTCTAATGGGTAATGTGATTTTAAATAAGCTCCATATAGAGCGTCTAAAGCGACACTTAAAGAATGGCTTGCGTTAAACGAATACCTAGCAGCATCTTCTACTACTTGCCAGGTCTCATTAAAGCCTTCTTCTTTGCCAACCTGTTCCATCCATCCATTTTTTAATTTATCTTTTAATGCCCCTAATTCTTCGTGCTTAAATTTCTTCTTGGATATTTTTTTGATAATATCATACGTTTCTTTTTCTTCTATTCCAAGCCATGTAAGGTACGTCATGATGCTTTCCTGGTACATAAGATACGCAAAGGAATCATGTAATAAATCATCAAGCTGTTGGACTCCAGTAGTATAATGCTCTCTGTTCACAAAAGTATTTAACAAACTTATAAATCCTGGCCGTATGCTTGCAACATAGGCACTTAATTCTGCTAGATTTTTAGGCTTATATCTTTTCAATATACTTTTATCATAATCACTATCGCATTGATTTATTGTTGTTGTAACGCCTTTTTCAAATAGTTTCCAAACTTTGTTATCACAATTTCGAATCAATGTCTCAATATCATCAATAGGTCTCCCTATTAATTTATATGTTTCATCGATAAGTGAATATACAGTTACTTGTAGATAATCGTTTTTTAAATACTTGAATACGTCACAATTATATCCATCAAGCACGCAACACGTTACATCTTTTACTTTTAATAAACCAATTTCTTCGGATATAGGTTTGTCGAGTAATAGTACGGAACAAGGAGATGGTGCAACGCTTTCAATAACTCCAACAAATACTTTGCTATCTTCTATTACTTGGATCCATTTTGGATCTTGACGATAATCATCTAAATTCATTGCTATATGATTATAATCATTAATATTATAGCCACAAGATTTACACCATAATCTAAATGCACTAGACTCTTGCATTGGTTTATAAGAGACCATATAATACACGCCATCTTCTCCCAAATAGTCTTTAGAAGCCTTTAAAACTGGTTTTACATCTTTCCAGTTAAGGTCAATATCAGGTAATGACCTTGTATTCAAAATACGCTCTGCACTCATAAAACGAGTTGGATAAAGTCTAATAGGAGACTTTAACCTATCTATTTGAGTAAAACCTAATAAATAATTAGTAAGAAAGGACACTGCGCTTCCACGCCCCGTTTGAGTCAATACAGCATCATATTTTTCTACTGCTTGTTTTACAATATAATAATCTAAAATAAAATAATCTGCCATATTACATTTTTTAATAATATTATATTCATAATTGATTTCCTTTTTATATTTAGGTAAATCCTCTTTTTTAATATATCCTTGTTGCATTTTTTCTTTTAAACATTTCAGAATTAGTTTTTTTAAATGCGCATTTGAATCGTCACCAACCATAGATAAATGTGGTAATTTAAATTCAAAATCCAAATCAATTCCTTCGGCTTTATCAAAAATCAAAGTATTATCCAAAGCTTCTTCTGCTTCTTCTTTTGTTAAGACGCCTTGCTCTTGATAACGAGTAACGATAGTATCATAGTCTGGATAATCCAAAACAAAGCTATCCTCGTCACCATAAACCATTCCTTTTGCATTCAAAAATCTAGTTCTGATTTCTGCATCTTCTGTATGGATATAATGGCTATCACAACCATGTATAATCGGTACTCCGACTTTGTAATGAAGTTCCATGACTTTCTTATTCAATTCAATTTGAGCAGGATGATTATGGTCTTGGACTTCAAGAAAAAAATGATTGCCAAAATGAGAATAAATTGGATCAAAAAATTTCTCTTTCCAATCATCTCCTTTGAACATTCTTGTAGCAACGCAAGCAGACGTAACAATTACATCATCTGGATTTAATGTTAATAAATTATTTAAATCAATTCGTGCCTTATAATAAAATCCATCTGTTTGTGCATAAGAAATAATTTTGTTTATTTGTTTTCTTCCACTATTAGTCATAGCAATTAAAACAATATGATAATTTGCTCTATTTTCTTTAATAGAAGAATCATCTACATAATATGCTTCGACACCATAAATTGGTTTAAGATTAGCGTCTTTACACAATTTAAAAGCTTCAAAAATATTTCCTTGATATCCATGCTCCGTTGTAAAATAAGTTGTATGTCCTAATTCTTTTGCTCTATTAATATAATCAATTGGTTTTGTTACTACATCTAATGTAGAGATATTCGAATAGTGCGTATGCTTATGGTAATTATTATATCTTTTCATAAATCACCATTTATATCTTTGACCGCAAATAGGACAGAACTCAAAGAAGTGCTGCGGCACATAACCACAACACTGACATTGATAATTAATTAATTCTTTTGGTTCATTTTTATCTATTAAAGGAAGCAATGCTTCTTTATATTCTTTTAATTCATCTTCGCTCATTGGAATTGGAGCTAATCCACATTCACTGCTAGGTTTCATAGCATAGCTGCATAGTTTAAATAACGCTTCTCTAGGAGTCATAAACCCATCCTTTCTTAATCTTCTTCTATAGCTTTTTCAATAATGTAATAACCATTTCTTTTTAAATAAATCTTGTCGCCCTTTTCAATCTTTTGGAAGGTATATTCTTTTACTGGTAACCATAATAAATCAGTACAATCGTTATAACGCTTTGCTCCCCTTAATGCCTTTTCTATCTTTTTATCATCGCCATCAAATGTCATGACAAATGTGATTGGAAACTCAATCTTTGGAACAAAATGACTTGTCGAACTACAAATAGGTGTAGGATAAAAAGCGCCACCAAAGCATTCAAAATGTAAGATTTGTTTGATATCGTATAGAATACGTACATTATCATTTACTTCTTTGCTATGCACGCCCAAAGAGCAATTAGTCCCGTATATCCCTCTATTAGTATAGAAATCAGTTACTTCATCTCTAATATCTTTAAAATGATGTTCTCTTTCTTTATACAGAAAAACTTCATTCATCTGGATGTCTAGTTGCCACCACTGACCAATAACAGTTCTGATGATTAGCTCTGCCATCCTACTAATAATAAACACATCATTAATTGTTAGATTAATATCGAACTTTAAAATATTATCTTCTGAATCCATAAAGATTTTACTGACGAACTTGTTCCGTAAAGTTTTTACGGATTCAAACGGATCGCAATTCGCATAATATTTATATAAATATCTATCATATTCTTCAAAATATTTATCGGCTTCAGGAAGAAAGATATCTCCCTTTTCATTTGTAAAAATATGGAAGATACTTTTCAATGCTCCTTTAATCTCTACTGCGCACACTTTACTATAAATATACAATCCACTAAGCAATACGCTCGCTTGTTGTTTATCTAATTCAAAATGTACATCCCAATTTTCTATTTCTTTTCCCATTTGTCCTCCAATGGCTTATAGCCTGTCTTTTCTAAAATATAGTCAATCAATCTATCCATGTTCATTTCTAATTGATAATATATATCAATCTTTTTAGAAGTATCGTATTTTCTTGCTTGTATATAATAGTTACCAAGCGGTAGATTCAAATTATTAATACCATCAATATTATTATGATGCATTACAATATCTTTTCTTGTATCGGTATACCAACTTGGTTTAATTATAAAATCAGAATTTGTTAATACTGCATCCCAATTTCCTCTTTGAAATAAGCTTTCAACTACAATTTCACATTCTGCTTTGCACCAATAACTATAACGTAGCATTGATTTTACTTCTTCTGTAAACTCTTCTTTTGTTAAGTTTTTATTATTTAATACTTTATTTAAAAAGTAAATTACATTGCCATTGTGAAAAATATTGTGCGTTCTCAATTCATCTGTATTATGATCCCAATCCATTACATTCCACTCAAGCGACTCAATCAGTTTAGTATAATCCTTTTTTCTTCCCATTTTCTCACCTCAACGTTATTATAATACAAATGTATAAAAGATACAATGCGTGACTTGAAAAATCACGCATCTAATTGAATTATTTTATTACATATCATTCTACGACTATAATATCTTCCAATATATCCGTTCTCTAATGTTCCTACGAATAATAAAGGTTCGTTCATCATAGCATATTCCTCATATTTTTCTATCTGGTCTCCTTTATTCCATTGAATAATTTTAACTTTATCAGATAAATCAAATACAAGATGCTTGCCTTGTGACATTGTAGTCACATCATAATCATCTAACTTGATTCCAAATGTCAAACCTTTAAATCCTTCTCCAGTAATAAAATCAATTTGTTTAACTTGTTCAATAAATTCATCTGTAAAATTATCTATATCAATTTGAGCATCTACCTTGATATTTAATTTCAATACGACATCTTTTAACTTCTCTTCTAAGGCCTCTTTAAATTTATCCATATTATCATATTTAATATTAATAACACCAAACGCTTCTTCATGCCCCGCACAGTCTATAAGCCCCGTATCTGCGCACAGTTGTCTAAAATCACTAATTCCAATAGAACGACAAGACCCAGAATAACCGCTCTGATTTTCTTTTAAAACGAATATAGGACGTTGGTATCTATCTAACAATTTATTGCCACATAAACCACTTAAACCACTAGTACTGTCATAAATAACAAAAATAACTTTATTATCTTTTTGCTTCTCTGCTTGAGCAATTAAGTCAGGCATTATCTCATTTAATTCTTTCTCTTGTTTTTCTTTACAATGTTTTAATACTTTTAAATGTTTTAAAATCTCTGAATTATCATCTGTGATAAACAACGCAAAAGCATCATCATTCTTTTCAAAGCGGCAAGCAGCATTTACCAAAGGAGCAACGCTAAATGTAATAGACTTTGAATTAAAATTATAGCTTCCTACAATCTTTTTAATAGCAAGGTTATTCAAATTATGTAATCCTAAATTAACAATCTCTCTATTTTCCATATGAGCTTCTGTCATATCCATCATGTCCGATATAGTCCCACTACAAGCTAAATCAACTAAATCTAAGGCATCAAATGTGCCCAACATATCATCTAGATAGCAACAGAATTTCCACGTCACACCTGCCCCACAAAGCTCTTTATTTGAGTATTTACGATTCGAACTAACCAATACAACATAGTCATCAAATGGTATATCTGGATTTATATCATGGTGATCCAAAACTACGATTTCAATCCCCATATCTTTTATTAATTTATAATTATCAATATTAGAATCTAATGAATCTACAATGATTAAAATATCAGGTTTTTCTTCATCAAGTCTTGCAATTAGTTCTGTTGATGTGCCATGTGTCTTACCTTGTGAAACATACCATGATGGAGTAATTCCTTGCATAGATAAGTATCTATACATAATAGCCCCAGATGAAACGCCATCATTATCACTGTCTACATTGATAAAAAATTTTTTATTATCTCTGATTCCTTCTAATACAATCTTTGCTGCATCATCTATTCTATATAATTCATCGCAAGGCAATAAATCATCTTCTGTTGGATTTAAGAAATGTTCTTTATCTTTAACTCCTCTTTGTTCTAAAATTTTATCTATCATTTCTTCTGGATACATTCCAAAAGAATCAAAACCAATATCAAAATTAACTTCCATAAGCAAATCCTAATCTAATAATCTTGAAATCAATCTATATAGAATCACAGTACAGAATAACAATCCAATAATTAAAATGGCAAACATCCAATACCATGCTATCCAAGATAGTTTAATCATTACTGTTTGAATAATAAACCAAGCCAATACTAATATTAATGCACATGATAGTAATGATAATAATAAATTAAGAAAAACAAAACCAAACATTTTTAATTTACTCAACATTATATTTACCTTCTTTCTTTTTATAATATAATTCTTTACATTCATTCATTACTTTTTTAACAATCTTAGAATTAACATCAGAAGCCGTCTCTAATATCTCTTCTAAAAGTTCAACATCATCTCTATCTAAATCTCTATATATGGGGCTAAATTCTCTATCATATTTAATCTGTATTTTATTTTGTCTAAAGTTATAACCCCACATATCTTTAACAGAACGTTTCCAGATTTCAAAGTTAGCACCTTTTCCATTTAAATCACAAGCCCATATCTTATAGTCTTTATTTAATTTAAAATTAGCTACATAAGTGCGCTCCTCATTATTGACTATATAGGTTTTAGCACTTCCACAAAACATATTGTAATAATTCCATTCTCTTTCCCATTCGTCTTCTGTTGTATTGTATGGTTCGTTTCCGTTGTATTCTTCTTCTGTAGGTTCTCTCATCCAGCTAGGATACCATAACTTATCTTTAGGCTTTTTAGGAGCATAATTCATGACAACTATCTCCTTCAATAAGTGGTAACACATTATGATTTTTTAATAAATCATATAAGAATAATCTTCCTTTTTGAGTCCAATATGTATGCACTTTAGAATGAGCGAAGCCATCTTCTTTACTATAAGTATGTGTCTTAGTACTTGTATAGCCTTGCTCTGCATATTGTTGGTATAGAATCCATAATCCACCACGTTTGAATTGAACACCTAACTTGTGTAGATATTCATTCAACCATTGAGCAGATTTACCATAATCTTTTGCAATTGCCGTAATAGGCATTAAATCTTTACAATTCAAAATTACATCATAATAATTTGCTTTAGGCGTCATTTCTAATAATTGTTGATTCTGTACTGCTACTTGTTGTTCTAACTTTTCATTCTCTTCAATTTGAGCAACTAACTCTAACAATGCTTCTTTATAATTGGCAGGACGCACTGCATATTTACCAGTCTTTCTTAATTGAGGTAATACCTCGGATGTTACCCAATGTTTAAATTTCTTAGCGTTTGGTTGTTTAGAACCAAATACTAAAGCATAAACTCCAGATTCATTAATAACAATTGTTTCCTTATTTTGATTTCCATCAAAAACCATTGTTTTAATGCGATCGTCTTCATCTACGTGCCTATTTATATCTCGACTACCATTTCGGTACCCGAGGTTATCAGCTATATCTTTCCCTACAAACCAAGGCTCATTATCGATTAATAATGTTCTTACCTCCTTTTCTTCAAAGTTAAATAATTTTAATTCATTCATTTTATTTCCTCTCTTTCTATCCTTTTTAAATCATTCTTAAATATTCTTTTAAACATATCTTTACCAAGATCGCTAGGTGATGCCTTACAAGGCACGTCCTCATCGTTTTCCATATCAAGATAATAAATCTTAAAGTCTTTCATTTTGCCACATCCGAATAACATCTCTGCATTTCTTTTAACTGTTTCAAATGGTAATGACTTGTCATGTGCTAATACAATATTTTTAGGATTACATCCGATAATTAATTGTGCTTGTTTCTTTGATAAAGAAGAACTCCCCATACTTACTGCATTGTGAAATCCAAATGTATTACATTGCATAACTGATTTCTCTGATTCAAATACAAATACTGTACTATCTTGTAGATTAGAATAGTTTTGCCAATAACCATATAATGTATTAGACATTGAGCAAGGAACTAAATAAAAATACTTCTGCTCACCATCTGCACAATGTGCATTCCTTCTTGCTTTGACTCCAATTAGTTCTCCTATTTCATTCCAAATAGGGATTGTTATTACATTTTCATCTAAGCAATAACCAATCTGGAATTCATGTTGTGTTTTTAATGAGATGTTATCTTTTAGGAACTTTGTATTTCCTATGGATTCATATTCTTTAAGTATGTCCCCTGAATATGTTTTATTAATAAAGTTATGTTTAACTTGAATATTTTCATAGAAGCCACCAAAAGCACTTCGTTTTTTATCTGTAACAAAAGTGAAATCATTTATTTCTAGAATGTATTTTGCATAATTAATCACTTCTTTGAATCCAACGTTGCGACACTTGATAACAAAGTTAATAATGTCATATGTTAAGTTGCGAGCATAGTCATGTACAATACATCTCTCATTATCTTTTAATCTTATTACAATGCTTTTAGGACTTGAGTCTTCGCTTCTTCCAAATGTTATATAAGTAGATTTTATAGAAAAATGATGATAGTCATAATTAGTAAGAAATTCAACTATCTTCTCTGGATTCTCTATAAATTTCTTTCTAATATAATCTATCACCTTAATACCTCTCTATATTATTACTGAATGTAGCCATGCTTAGGTCTGCATTTACAAAACTCTTTGAATACACCATGTTCCCCGTAGAACTTTAAAATATAGGCTTCTCCTGTATCATTTGAATTAGATCCGTTACGGTTCTTTTCTACAAACAAAACACGATATACATCATCTTTGCTTAATTTAACTTCTTTCTTTACCCACTTATCATTTTCCTTTTCAAGCGTGTATGGAGAACAATACTCCTTTGCTTGTGGGTTCATCTCTTCTGGATATAAGACTCTCATAAGAAGTAATCCTTCAAGGACTTCTACGATTTGTTTGGACATAGAAAGACAAGAAGAATCTAAGAACAATTTGCCTCTTGTATTCATTGCAAGCTGCAAGCTCGCCAACATGATTACATTATATTTTTTAGCAATATAATCTAAATCACGACTATCTTGAATTAATTGCAAGTATTCTTTCTTATCGCTCTTATCTGAAAAATCAATTTTCAATGTATCGTATAGCATTACGTCAAATCCATAACGTAAGATATACTCTCTCATTTTCTTTTTAACTAAACTCATATTAGAATCTGGAATAGAAATAAATTTAATCTTGCCTAAGTAATCTTTTCTCCAAACTTCTTGAGCCTTAGTAATCATCTCTCGGTCATCATCACTGATGTGCCCAGACATCATTTTCTTTTTTGTTAATTTGTAATAATTAAAATGTCGAGCTAAGATTGAAACCAAGAATTGAATCTTGAATGGCTTTGATTTCTGCTCGTTTGAAATCATTAATACCTTGCACCCTCTATGAACTAATCCAAGGATTATATTTGCCCACAAAGTAGATTTACCAGTAGAGCTATAAGCTCCAAGAATCGTTGTTGTGCCTTGCATTAAACCATTGATGTCAGCAGATAATCTTGGAAACACTTTAATAACATCGCCTTTTTCATCATATCCGCATACATCGAATGGGACGCCATTCTCAACACCTTCTTCACAGTTCTCAATGAATTGGTCATCAATGTCTAAATCCCCTTCTTCAAGCACCGTAGCAGAATATTCACTACTGTAAGATGCCATCCTAGATTCATAGAAGTCTAATATTTCTTGCGAATCATTCATCTTTCTAAAGAGATCCAGAGGACAAACCTTTTTGCCTTGAATTTCAATTTTCTTTGTAAGGTTAAAACCATCTTCATATAAGTCAATAATAGTATTTTCTTTATGTAACTTTACCAAATAACTTTCCCAGTTAGATAATGAAATAACAGAAGATATATTACTGATTGTTTCATAGCCACCGATACTATTTAATCTATCAACTACTTCTTGACTTGCATTAGATAAGATAGATACTTCATCAATTTCTTTAATACCTTTATTTCTTAAAAACTGAGCTAAAGAAAATAAAAATCTACCATCCTTTGTAAGAAAAGAATCTTTCTTAAGTTTTGAATCATCTAGAAGTAAAGCATCTTTAAATATCGCTCCACATACATTGCCTTCGATAGACAACCTTCCTTTTAATAATTCGGCAGGATAACGCTCCTCTGCTCCAACAATAAAATCACTCATCTTCTAACTCCGTTCTAAATTCATCTATACGCTCATACTCTTGTTTAAAAATCGATTTTATACAATTGATACTTGCATAAGGGTCTTTGACTCTTCCGTTAGTCATTAATGAATAACAAATAACTAACTTTTCTAATAAATCATTATAAGAATGTAGAATCTTATATAACTCTGGTTTAATAATCTTTCCTTCATCTGTTTCTACAATGCTTTTCCAATATGTCTCATATTCATAAATCAAATCTTTCTTATTCATATCTCTTACACAAGGCTAGAAAGTAAAGCATCCATGCCTTTACGCTCCTTATCTTTCTTAAATTTGCTTTCATATATATCTACATGGTCAACGACCGTGTTATAATCACTATCAATTTTCTCATCTACAAAATCACCTAATGAATTTTTAAGAACAGCTGCGAAATATCTTACTCTTCCATATTCACTTTGAAATGATTTGGTCTTCATTAAATTAGTTAAATACTGTTCATTCTCTATTAAGTAATGCTTCATCTTTTTAAAGCCATGAACACTGCCTATCTGATCTAATTCTTTATAAAACAATGTATTTGTTGTCTTACCAAATATATCTTGTGTTTTATAATAGAATTCATCACGCTCATTCATTTTTTCAACGTGTTCTTTTGAACAAAAATATCTATTTCTCTTGCCTTTTAATACTGCTATTGCTTCTTTTTTATCTATCTCTTTATGACAAAATGCACATTTAACTTTCAATCAAATCACCAACCTTAAAGATAAAATAAGGTTAGGCTGAATGCCCAACCTTTAGTTGTTTAATAAATCATAAATAGCTTTTAATCCATCTTCAGTAACATCTTTTAAATTACCGTAGCTTTTAATGATATTTGCTACTTCAACCTTTAGCTCAGAATCTTTAGGTAAAGCTTTAAAACCATCTCTTACTGCTCCAACTAAATCATCTGGATAATTATTAGTTGTTTCTAAAATATCTTCAAACTCTTCTGGCAATGTATCGGTTTCAACTTCTACAGATTTTTCTTCTTTCGAAAGTTCATCTTTCGTTTTAGATTTAGTTTTGTTTTTATTAGATTTAGAAGTAACGCAACTTTTTCCTTTTGCTTCGGCAATTGCATCCTTTAACGCTTTGATAATTTCATCTGAATCTAAGTTAACTTCATTTACAATTCCTGCAAAACGTGATTTGCTATCTACCCCATAATTATCATCTCTGAAAATTACCTTGCGTCTTTCAGACTTAATCTTGTTTACTGTAATATCTTTATGGTTAACAATATTTTTACGACCTGTCTTTTCTGTCTCAATCGTTCTATCTACGCAAGCGATTCCAACTACATGAATTTTTGTTTTAAATCCATTAAAATATTTCTGCATCATATTTGTTGATAAGATATTATATGATTGTCCAGTGTATGGGTCAATTTGCTCGCGACTTTTAGTATGCATTGTATACCAAACTGTAATACCTGCTTTTTTTAGCTCCCAGACTTTTTCTAATAGAACTTGGATTAACTTATCCTCGCCTTTTCCAAATCCTCCCCACGCCCCATTAAGCGTCCGTGCAGGAATGAATCCTTGTTTACTAAGATTTTCTTTGTTCCACATTTCAACTACTTTTGGTTCATAAATTTCAATTAACTGATCTAATGTGTCAACAACTAATACTTTTAGATTAGAATATTCTGTATCTTTGTTTTTAATAAATTCTTTAACAACGGCATCAAATGTCTTCCAATCTGGAACATCTACATAAGCAGCTCCTTCTAAACAATCAACGCCTTGTTCTTTACCCATATTAAGAATCGCGTATCCATCATCACCGAATTCTTTTTCACAAATTTCAACCATTGTTGTTGTTTTACCAATTCCACTTTCTCCAAGTAGACCAAAAGAGAAGTCATTTAAATTTTCACTAACAACTTTTTTCTTAATAATACTCATTTACTATCCTCCATTTCTTTCCCTTTATCTCTTATAACAAATCATCAAAATCATCAAAGATATCTTCTTCGTCATTTGATGTAGTTTCTGCTTCTGATGTAGTATCGTTAATATCATCTACATCATCAAATAAAGCACTATCATCTGTTTCTTCTTCGTTATTCATCATATCTCGTGTATAAGCAGTATCTTGGCAACCTTTAGAATAACCATTCATCAATTTAAAGAAACGATTTTCTAATTGACGTTCAGAACGTTTATACCCACCTAATTCACGTTGGATATCTTCTAATGTACAATCACCCATCAAGATTGATTCTTGTTGTTCTTCTGTTAAATCATCTTCTGTAATTCGTAATAATTCAGTGCCATTAAATACATTTACTACAACACCCATACATTTGATAACATCTTCGTCATCAACTGTAAAACGTTTCATACGTACCTGGTCTGCTTTAGCATCCTTTGTATCATCACCAGTCTTTTGTTTTAACACCGTTAATGTATAAGGAGCAAACATTGGTTTGTTAGAGAACTGTTCGCGAACACGAACAAATCCATTAATTGTATATTTACCAATTTCATCCAACGTATCATTCAAACCATCTGAACCATATAAGAATTCAACATCCTCATGTGCATAAGAAACTGCATCTTTAGGTTGCAAGTAAATTCTAGATGGACTGAATGATTCATACCATTTTTTATTTTGAGCAGAATAATTAAATTCATGTGTTCCTTCTACTAAGAATTGTCTCTCACCATATACACTCTGTAATTTTTCATCAGTTAATAAACGATGTAAGAATAAGATAAAATCATATTTACTAATAAATTCTTTTCTTTTCTTCTTACTTTGTGCAATAGCGTGTTCTGCTTTGTCAACAGAATCAAGCCCTGCATCTTTTAAATCTTTATCTTTAACTTGATGACCTTCATTCAAGGCTTTTTCAATATTTCTTAATGCAATTCTTACCTTAGGCTCTTCTAAATCAACAATGAACTTAGTAAAGTTTGCAACTTTAGAAACCAATGTTTCATCTAAACGTTTTGCCCATGCAATCTTTTCTGAATGACCTTTAAATTTATGTGTTGTTTCATCATATCCGTCATTAATATAAGCAAATACAACTTTATTTGACGGATCGTTTGGCATATATTCACTTAACTTCATCACTGATTGATTACCACTTGGCTTACCATTATTTAACATCTGACAGTTAAATGATAAATTATACATCTTACCATTTCCTTTTGCCGTAGGTCGTTCCTCGTAAGGTTTAAACTTATCGTTTTCTTTTGGCATTGTTAATCGCCCAATCATTTTAAAATTTACTTGTTCCATTTTTTTCTCCTTTTATTTTCGTATTTATAATAGTTACAATGCGTTTGTAACCAACTGTCCGATTCATACCCTAAAATAAGATAATTTCCGCAGTGTGGGCACTTAACCAATTTGGTTGAATACATATAACCACTTTCATCCCAGAAAGTATCTTCTTCTTTGAATCGGACAATTGAATTGCATTTTTTACATTCAGTTATTCCTTTTTTCATTCATAATACCTCTTTGACCCCCTATCAACTCCTCTCTAATTATAACACTAATATATAATAGATACAATGCGAAATTAGAATAAATTTCCAATAGATATAGTTAAGGATAGATTATCGTTTTTACAATAAACATTAACCTCATCACATTCAACATCATAAACATCAAACGTAATAGTAGATGTGTCCTTGTTAAAAACAATACAATCATCTAATAACTCAATATCGGAAATTAATAAATTATGATACCACAATTCAAATCCTTTCCCCTCAATTAATAGATTGAATTTTTGTTCGTCATTTTTTTCATAGAACTTCTCAAAAAAATTCACTAAACGATTCATAAAACCTTTTACCTCCCCTTTTTAAAATCGTTATATGGAAGCCATCCTTATTCAAGATGGCTCTCATATGCTTTTATAAATAATGACCTTACCATACGACAGTTAAATCTAGCACCGACCTCATCTAGCTTATCAGACATAACATATTCTTTTGGTGTCATATTATAAAACTTAGCTCTTTCTTTTATCATATAAATCTTTCCAGATTCTCTGATGTCATTTGGCTTAATATAGTCGCTGATACCACATTGTTCAAATAGAAGTACGATATTGTAGCTAACCGTCCTACCAATACAAGGCTCATATGGAGCTTTGCATTGTGGATAGTTTTTATAAATCTTACCATTGTCTACAAATTCTCTGCAACCATTCTTACTTCCACTAAAGCATACATATTCCAAATCATTTTCAGCACGAAGTGCATAGTTTACAAATTCTTTGCTCACTTCTAAATCTCTGTTTGGTAAATGCACAATTCTGTTTTCAATATCAATATCATCAATGCTTAAATTGCAGATTTCAGAATATGACTTTCCAAAGATTCCCTCGAACAAACAAAGGATCGCAAAAGCATCTCTTGCATTTATTGCTTGATTACAAATAGATAAAATTTGTTCTCTATCCATGATTCTGTTCTTCTGCATTATTTTATTAACACAGCTTTTTAAGTCATCAATATTCATTAAAACAAAACAATTCAAATTTGTATTAGAATATTTCTTGTCAATACAGAAGTCTGTGTAAGTAGAAAATAAACTATTTAATTGTCTAATCTTATAGACACTATAAAGATTCATGAATTTATATAATTCCATAATTTCATTTTTATTAAAATTACAAATATCTTTGTTATAAATCTCTTCTAAATCACCAGCTCTTTCAAACTCTAAATGATAATACTTCTTATCTGTTTCTTCTAAAAATTTATCTTTATATTCTTTATTTAACATAAGGCTCCCCCGTTTTTTTTACTTCGCATATAGTTCACTTAACATTTTATAGTTTTTTGTAGAATGCGCAATGTACTTTATTAATGTATTTTTATCATACTTAAGAAGTCTAACACTCATTTTACAATTCTTACGATTTTTACTTAAAGAATATAGCATTGCTAATATCCTCTTCTGTCCATCTATAATGTCAAAGTAACTAATGCCATCAATTGTAAGTTCATTTATATCATGATTATATTCTAATTTGATTTTATTTATATTTTTATTGTATAAGCCTAGAATAATTTCCCCGATAGGTTCATCTTTGTTTGCAACTAAATCAACATAGCGTTGCTGATTAATAGTTGCTTTTGCAGGGATCTTAATCATAGTAGTCTTATTTAAATTTCTATCACGAAATTTTCTACATAATAAATTATTTTGATATAAATCAAGTAACTGAACAGAATCCATGCAACACACATATTCTCTGTCTTCCTTAATTTCAATTGCTTTAATTGTAATCGGCAATTTTATATTTTTATCTTCGTTTTCTACTTGTATAAACTCAGATATCTCATCTTCATCAAAATATTTATTAATACTACGCTTCGTTTCTTTTATCTCTAAATAAATACTATAGAGTAAGAATAACTCATAATCACTAGCATCTTTTAATTCTTTGGTGCAAGTGATATAAGCATTCATCTCTTGAATATTCCAACCAAAATTCTTACAACCAACTGTATAAAAACGTTTTAAAGCCTTTGTATCAGTAGCTATATCACTTAGTACTGATGTTAACTCTTTTTCTAGTAAAACCCTTTTTTCACCTTTCATTTTTTTCACCTACTCTATCGCATATATTATACATTCGCAAAACAACATTTGTAAAGTTATTCTATAATTTATGCGATAATCAGAAGGTTACAATCTTCTAAAAGTTTCCTCGCATAAATCACCATTAACAGCATAGCCAATTTCTAAACTTTCTAACAAGCCATTAGAAACGGCATCGCTCAAAATTAATTTCAAACTATTCATCATAGCTTTTGAAATATTTAAATCACTGTATTTCATTTTGAATACGAATCCTTTTGGATAGTTTTTAATTTTATCCATCGTTTTTGCATAATCTTTTGTTTCTCTACATTGTTGTTTTGTCATCTTTTGAATCTCCTTTATAGCAAATAATCAAACCCATTAAAATAATACTTAAAACTAATTTCATTACGCCCTCCTAAAATAAAACATCATCCATAATACTTGCCGCACGCTCTTCCATCTTTCTATCATACTGGATATAACGTTTTGTATTTTCGATATTAGATTGACCAAGTTTCTTTGCTACTGCATAAATATCGCCAGTCTTCTTATACATTTCTGTAGCACAAGTACTTCTGAATTTATGAGGTGTAATTTTCTTATCAATATTATATGTATACTTCTTTGCCATGCGTTGCACTGATCTAACGTTTAAGCGCCCACCTTGTCTATTAATAAATAAAGCATCCGTTTCAAATCCATGTTCTTCGCACAATTCATTTCTGTATCCAATCCATTTTTCTAATACTTCTTTTAAAGAACTAGAGAAGATAAATTCTAAAGTCTTATTACCTTTTTGAGTAATCATTAATCTTCTTTCTTCGAAATTAATATCTTCTAAATTGATTTCGATTAATGAGCTAACACGAAAAGCCATAGACAATGCCAACATAATGATTGCGTAATCTCTATACTGCCATCTTTCATCTGGAATACGAGAACCACAATTCTCTTTAATATTCTTTTGAATTGTAGCAATCTCATCTTTTGTTAAAGAAATAATCTTATGAACATCATTATCAATAGGCATTTCAACTTTAGCCGCAGGATTCGTAACAATATATTCATTAATTTCTAAATATCTAAAAAAGGACTTGATAGCATACAATCTTTTTCTTCTA
>CAVGUA010000112.1:0-1113 GCA_963632335.1 Parabacteroides goldsteinii | reverse complement strand
ATCTTGTCCTTCTAGAGCTTGCTGATAAATCCTGCAATGTACGAATGTAATTATCAATCATGAATGGCTTCACTTTATTAAAAGCATCGATTTCATCTAAATTCATATTGTATTCGTCAATCAAGAAATCTGAAAGCCATTCAACAGCTCTAATGTATTCATTCTGCGTTGTATAACTCTTTGAATATAAAGTTTTATAATAATCTTTTAAATATTGAGGTTTATTCATTAAACGCACCTCAATTTTCTTTTCTACTTTTAATTCGTTTTCTTTTCTACCTTTCATTATTAATCCTCCTATAATAAATTTTCCCAATATTCTTCATCAATTGGCATATCTTTATATTTTGTAAAATCATATTCCTCTAATATAGGTTTGCTATATTCATTTGGATCGTCAGTGTAATAAGATACGTATCTAAAATAATGAAAATCTTCGTCTTTAAATTTCATAAATGATTGATTTCCGCTAAGACTTCTTTTTCGGTTTTCAAAAGCTTTCTCTCTTATTCGTATAGAATCTCTATATCCAATTTCTGCGGTTTTCTGAAATAATGGATCGTCACGATGACCTTCTTTATATTTATCAACTCTATATCTTAAACTGTATCCAGCACCTCTTTTATAATCTTTTATTGCTTTCTTACAATATTTCCATTTACCTTGATATTCACCTTTTTCATTAATGAATAACCATGGATGTTTCTTTAAATATTTCTGTTGTTCTTTTGTATACATTGTTTCATCTCGCTCTTTACGCTCTGAATACTCATATTCAAAAGGTTCGTTTTTATATTGCCAATCTGCTTGTTCTTTTTCTATCTTCTTAACCTTAGTGCCAATAAAAATACCTGCTATCGTCACACCGAACCATCCAGTAAAACAAATTAATAAACCAAGAAGTACGCCATACATTAATAAATCACTACTATTAATGCTATTAGGTTTGTTTGATTTTGCAGTAATAGGCTTGTTTTTAACCTCTTTGTCATTATCTGAAATATAAATATACTTAGGATTTCCCATAAATATCTCCTTAATAATAAACTTTAACCATTTTTAAACCAGAATATTGAAACTGAAAGAATCTCAAATCTCTAACAATCATTTTGA
>CAVGUA010000111.1:0-42530 GCA_963632335.1 Parabacteroides goldsteinii | reverse complement strand
TATTAAACTCTTCTGAGTTTTGCGAAGCGATTTTTGCAAAGCCACCGTACTAAAATGCGGTGGTTTTTGTTTATAATGCAAAACATGATACCTCTCCCGCTGAGCTTTGTGGTCTGTCGATCAGCAAATGATGCGAATACGGAGAGGTTTTCTTTTATCTGACGAATTAAATGTGCGGTAAACATTTAGACTCAACAAACATCTTTCGTTCTCTAAACTCGCTCACTTTACCGTCATTAAACATTTGCACTGGGCGATGATATCCTATTACACGACTCCATACTTCGCATCTCGTTCTGCGTGCATTGAATTTTTCTCGTTGTTCAGGTGTTAAATCGTTGATATTCATTATTACTCCTTTTTATCATCTAACAGTCTTGACTCTTTATCTTTCAGAAATTTTACGCCAGCTCTCATAAATGGCGGTATCCATTTACCAAAACCCAAACGCTCAACATTTTCTATTATCGAGCCTGCTTCATTGACCGCATAAGCAAAGATGGCAATGTTTCGCAAAAGGTCTTGCCCTGTCGCTTTATCGATGCCGTTGCAAATCGCAACAACAAGAAAGATAAAAAGCTTTTTGAATAAGCCTAAAAACCCTCGCTCAGAACACCAAATTCCGCATTTAAAGCTTGCAATGCTGCCCGAAAAGTAATCAATAATCACTAAAATAATCAACCAGATAATCGCATCATCAACACCGCCGACCGCAAACGAAAAGATACCACCAACAAACCCGCCAATCGTCATTAAGAATTTCTCGCCATCTGTCGGTCTGATAATTTCGTAAAACTCGTACATCTTCGATAAGTATTTATCCATAAAACGCTCCTAAATAAAAGATTATTGGCGGAATTTTGACGGCAAGTGCAAACGCTTCTGCTCGCTCTCGTATGCTGTTTGACAATGGTTTTTCTGATAAAAAAATAGCGCATCAATGATGCGCCACAGAATTGACCAGAATTTGTTTTTCTCTCGATGTCGAAACGTTCGACTCGATAACGTCTCGTCAGCCCAGCCACCAAAACAAGCGTTTATAAGCTGATCGAACGCGATTAGAATTTGTTCGAAATGGTTCATTTTTTATTGATTTAGTAAGCAAAAAAGATTACAGTGTGCGGTATTATTTATGAGCACGGTTATGCGATACACATATAAAACAGAAAGAGAAGAAGACGGCGGATATGTCCTGCAATTAATTGACGTTCCAGAAGTAATTTCTTGCGGAGAAACGCTTGAAGAAGCAAAAGACGAGCTATTAAGCGCTCTTGTTTCTTTTGCAGAATGGCTCTTTGATGATGGTTTACCTATTCCATTGCCCTCTTCTAAAGACGGCGATGCTATTGATATTCCAACATCAACAGCAGTAAAAATACTACTGCTTAATGCAATGACTGCAACAAAAACACGACCTGTTGATATTGTGAATAAAACAGGCATTACCAAACAAGAGATGACTCGTATTACCAATTTACGCCGAAAAACGAAAATCGATACGCTTGAACGAGCAATTAATGCAACAGGAAAAACACTCCAATTTTCTGTCGTTTAGTTATCGGTATAAGGTTTTAACCATAGCTCTGTTTGCTTTTGCCCGGCCAGTAGTAACGCTTTTGAGAGCTGAGCAACGGTGACTTGCGCAATGCTTGAGTCGGCTAGCACCCAGGCCGTAGTAGTTCCGGCCGGAAGTCCTGCGGCGTTAAACATCGTGATCGCTCTCGACATGCGGTTTTGCGCGGTCTCGTCCCCGTCAAAGACTAAGCCATCGACTTCTACCGTAATCTTTGAAACGGATTCAGCACGCTCTAACTTCGCTTTAATGAGTTCTTGCTCGGCCAGCTCTTCTTCTGTGGGGTCTGGCCGATTTACCCATTGGCCATCGACCAAATACGGGGTATAGCCGTCTTGGAAATCCGGTGCTTCACAAACGGCATTCTCTTCAACTTGATAGACGGGTACGCCTTTAACAGCGGTTTCAAAATCATCAAGCACTGCTTTTTTGGTTTCGGTGTATTTGCCGGTTTCGGGATCGTAGCAATATAAGTTCATCGCTTTCATTGGTTTTCTCCTTTTAAAAATAGCTGTTTAAAAAGTGTGTTTAAATGCTGTTTTTGAATACGGCTCATGACTTTTTGATGCGCGCCAAACCATGATTTGTACATGAGTTCGATGTCCTCAAAACTCACGATTTTTTGTTGAAATTTGCGTTTTAATTTTTTAAGTTTTCGTTTTAACGTGACGATTCGCTTCGGATTAATGCGCTCAACAATCTTCCCGGATTCGGTTAAAAAGTACTTGTTTTGCAGAAATCGAAAGGTCTGCGACAACTTCACAATTCTTACTTTTTTGTCATTCAAAATGATGCCGAGTTGTTTTGCTTGATACTTAATTTTCGCTAATAAATCAATCAGATGCGCTTTCGATGGACTGATAATATATGAGTCATCCATGTACCTCCCGTAATACTTTTCGCCACAGACAATTTTGATGTAGTTGTCAATTCGCGTCGGAAAGTAAATCCCTAAAATCTGCGAGCATTGATCCCCAATATCAACAGACTTCGCGAGCCACTTCTGGCCAGTTTTTAAGTGTTTCGGCACATCTTTAAAATCAAGCGCTTTATATTTGCCATCGTAGAGCTTTTGAATTTCATCATCAGTCAAAAAAGAGACGTCTTGGCGAAAGTCGTTTAAAACGAGTTTTAAGAGCCATTGCGCATACTCATCTTTTAGATGTTTGGTCACGGCTTGATACAGCAGATCATGACGTAAATTGTCATAAAAGCCGCTGTAATCCATCAGCAAAATGTAGCCTTGGTTGCCGTGCTTTCGGTAATACTTTTGCAGATGCACTTTAAAGCGCTCTCGACTGAATCGAATGCCTTTTCCCGGCACTGACGCCCCATTATCGTAAATAAGCTTTTGTTGCAACAATGGTTGCAAAACGTTATCGCAAAACGCATGGCGCACAACCCGATCACGAATGCGGGAACCGTGAATTAACCGGGTTTTACCGCGCTCAGACAGCACAAAACTGGATTTCGTCGCTGTTTTGTAAGTCCTTGTTTTTAATTCATTTTGTAAAGTGGCCAACTGGTGTAAAAAGTCCATCTCAAACATCTGAGTCGTCCCTTTCCACGGGCTACTCTTTTGCGCGCTTCGAAATGCGGCATAAAGCGCATTGCCGCTTAATATTTCTTGCATAAAAAAATAAGACCGTTGATAGCTGTGCTAGACGTATCTAACAGCATCGGTCTTGTCATTTCTCGTACAGAGTGAGAGATCATCTCCTTTCGCTTGCTGCAAGACCGAAAAAACGGTGCGGTTAATGCAGCAGTGAAATCGGGGCGAACGCCAAGCGAATTAGATGCGTTGTTGTTGTTCGCGTTGCCATTACTGTGGACATTGGCGAAGTTGTTCGCAGATTTAGACGATCCCTTTTTGGTTTTTAAAGTTTTGCTTTGTATTTGTTATCTGACTTACGCCAGGCTTTAATCAAAACAATCTGGCGCTGAATCAAAGCATCAAACGGTAAATAACGGTCAATGTTGACCGGCAATGTCTCAATGATGTACTGCAATTCTTGAGACAAATTTGAGCATTCAGCGAGCGCATTGTCTTGATGCAATCGACGCTCTTCGAGTTCTCTGAGATTCGTTGGGTACATCTTGTTGGCCCAGTTGATTTCTCGCATTAGATTTCGCAGCGTGTCTAAGATGTACTCGCGATGTTTCTGCAAAAACCAGATTTCAAAGGCTTTACGACGTTCTTGTTGTCGCTCGGTTTCATGCTCGCGTATCTTATGTTTATAGCCAAAATCTCTTAACAGCAAATCGGTAATGCTGCGGCGCAGTCGATAGCCATGCGCAAAAACTTCAAACGGTGACTCTCGTCGTTTATTTTTTAAAACACTCATTATTTCTCCAATACCGCCCGACCAGCGGGCGGCAGATTCTAGATAACACAGAAAGCGGGGCGAACGCCAAGCGAATCAGATGCGTTGTTGTAGTTCGCGGTGCCACGACTGTGGACAAAGGCGAAGTAGTACGCAGAGCAAACGTCGCGTAACCAAAAGTTATTGCGTGACTGCAACAAGTTATTCATCGCAAAATACGGATACTGACGGTTATCAGTCGTATAAAGCGTTGGCCAGTTCGTACCGTTAATCACAGCGCCATAGATTCGGCATCCGTAAACATTCATTTCAGACATTAAAAAGACCGTTGCATCGGTCCAGATACCACCCGTTGGGATCGCATTGGCCATTGCGTTCTGAAAATACTGTCTTATCGACAAAAGATGACTTGAGCCAAAGGCCGCTAATATTGTCGATTTCGCGCTATTCAAGTTGGTCTTATACATCGCTGAACCGACATAAGCGCCTTCCGTCGTATTACTGCTATTCATCTGCGCTTGATAAAGGGCTTTTTCTGGCACAACAACAATATGGTGCGTGGTGCATTCGGTGTCGCCCGTGTGCAGATAAAAATCAAAAGCCACAATGACGTATTTGACGTTATTGATGATCCAGTAGTCACCAATATACAAATCATCAAACGTGCCGGCACGAATCGCAGCCGACTGCGCTTCAGTAATCGAAGAACCTAAATACTTACCCCGGAAAATGCTGTTATGCACCCCGGCGGCATTCGCAACGGTCGTCGTTACAATAAAATCAGTTGCGGCAATCGTGGTTCTACCGGTGATATCGCCGCCGGATTTGCTGAGCTTGCCATTTAAATCAGTTGCAATGTTGTCAATATTAACTTCGATATCAGTTTTAGCAGTCGTTGCAACGCAGATGTAAAACAAAGCTTTGATGGCTTGTTGTTGAACCGTGGTTGAGCGGCCGTAAATGGGGTTTGAGCGAGATGCATTAAATTTCTCTGTAACAGTTCCCCAGCCTTCATTCCATGATTCGCCAGTATCTATGCCTGAAACTGGCATATTTCCGATGGTTGCAGTTTCAAAAGCGCCTGTATAGTTATGTTGCGACGGATTATGATTAATAACTTCAAATGTACCGGCAATATTCGGCAACCCTGCATCAAGCATATCGCCGACTGCATTCGCATCACTCGTACCTTGCAAAATATCAACGACTTTTGGAATACGCAGCGACACTAATGCGCCGTTTGAGCCTTTGGTCAGCACAAACTTACCGCATGAGCCTTTGTTCAGCAAAACGGATTGAAATTCATCTTCTGTGCAGAATAAATTCGGATACGTCGTTTCAAAACTCGCCACATGAACGATAAACGCATCGTAAATCCCACCTGCATCAAGCAATGAGCCGTCTAACAGATGTAAACCTGCGTCCGTCAATGGAATCAAAGACATGACGACTTCACCGACATTGCGAGTCGGTACGTATTCCCATGTGACGTTTGTGCCGTCGGTTTTTAGATATTTATCTTTGTTACCTGCTTGTGTTGGATAAACTGCTTTCGTATCGACTTCCGCTTGCGTTGCAAACGGTACATCATTAGAGAATTGCGAGAGCTTGGTCGGTTTGTTTAGCAAATCAGCATAAGAACCCGATGTTGCGACCTTCGCTAAACTTTGAATTAAGTTATTGATAGAAAGCTGTAGTGCATTATCAGCATTACTTCGAGTGGTTGCTTCACCATCAATCGCCGCATTTAAAGCAGTCATATCCGCTAAAGTCACCCAATTCGTTCCGTTTTTATCGGGATTTGTTGCATTATTGGCGACTAAATTCAAATAGATGTTTTTGCCTGATGCGCTTCTTAAAATTGCACCGACAGGATAACCACCAACCTCACTCGCATAATTTGCATCATATTGATAGAGACCGCCTGACTGAGCATACTGTGCAATTAAAGACAAGAGATTTAAAATCCCATTCATGTCTTTGCCGTCAGGCGGTTGCCCGCCTTCCGCAATCGCAGACATCGTAATACTTGGGAAGCCCTCTTGCATCGAAGCGAGATTAGAGCCTGTTGGGGCATTTGGAATCGTATTTTTTAAGCCAGAAGCCGCAAATGGAACGGTAATTTTCGTTTGTTCGTTAATAGCCATAATATTCCTTTAATAGTCTTTGAATAGCCCTTTAATATTTAATAATAGGCAGCCCGTAGATATGAATGGGTGCGGTCTCTGTTGAGCCAAACGCATCAATCGATAAATCAATCGTTGCGCTTTTCATCAAAATGCCTGTTAGAGCGGTCAAACACGTTGCCGTATGAATGTGACTGCCGTTATTCGATGTCTCACCTGTCCAAGATCTTGATGCATCAAAGTTAAAACCCACGCCGCCATGTTTACCGTCAGAACCTTGATCACCGTTACTAATGCCTGTAAATGCGCCTGAGGCTCGAATCCATGCGGAATCCCCCAAGTTTCTCGCTGCAAAAGAACCTGTAATGTTTTGAGAACCTCGGGTATGCGTATGACCGCCTGCATAAGACATATTGACCGTATGCGAATGCCCGTTATCGATTAGCTCATGCGTATGCGCTTGCTGGGTAACAGCATGTGTATGCGAGCGAATCGAATCCTGAACAATCCGACCGACGTCTGCAATATTGCCGAAGCGAACAAACTTGCCGACATAATTCGGCAATCCAAAAGTGGTTGAGCCATCCCCTGCGCCATACGTTTCACCATAAACTGCAAATAAATCGGCATATAACGTTCGAGAAACTGCTTGACCGTTCGCCAGCAAATACCCCTCAGGAATGGATGTGCCAGGATAAGAAAGGATTGATCCTGTTGGTACAAGTGATGATTGAGAAGTGGTAACACTTAAAATATTCGTACCATCACAGACAATCTGTGTAATACCCGCTTTGAGCTTAACGCCTGAGCCATTGGCGGTTTTGCACGTCACCGAATAATTGCCTGTGCAGTTATTTAAAACACACCAAGTCTGTAAAAACGTCGGAAAAAACAAAGTGACATTATTCGTTAATGCGCCGCTTAGAATCACAACAGGATGTGCAGCCTGTGCGGGGGTTAAAGTGCGATTCGCATTCGTTAAAGTTAAGCGCAATGCGCCTGTATTTAAAGGCACCCAGTTATTTCCATCGACTTCAGGATTGGCGGTATTTTCATTGACGGTTGATACCCAAAAGCCTGTTTTATCGTCTTGCAAGACTAAAGCACCTCGATTGTAGCCGCCGATAGCATCTGCAAAATCCGCATCAAACGGATACGTCATGCCCGCTTGGTGATACTGCAGCATCGAGGTAATGTCGGCTAAAATCCCGTTCATGTCTTTACCGAACGGTGGTAAACCGCCTGATGCTTTCGGTGTCATTGTGACTTGCGGAAAACCTGTGCGGTAAGTCGCTTTATTGTTTTCATCACTCGCTGTGCGGTCAACATTAATGGCGTTTTTGTTGCCGTCAGCTGCCCAAGTAACAGTAATTCGTGTTGGTTGCTGCATAATCAATTCCCTATTTCTTCAATTTGACCTGTATAGAATGGCTTGGTATTAAATGGCTGGAAGCCTGAACCTTCAAAGCCGAAATGATTGTCGGCATTCAAATATTGGAATTCGACTTTGACGCCGCCCGGATGCGGAATCGCATCCGACTCAATGACCGCTCGCTCGTAGCTCGATACCGTAAATTCAAAGACAATACGAATCGTCATATTGCCTAAATCAATCAAATAGACTCGCCCTTTATCTTTAAAGATATTTGAGAGGATATTGTTAATATTCGGTATCGTCGTCTGCGAGATATTCGCAAACGCTTTCATCAAAATAAGCAGCCGATAAGATTCATCATCTAAACGAAAGTTCTTGGTTGCACCATCGACATCAAAGAATGTGCCGTCATTAAACGGAAACCAATCGCCGTTTGCATCGCCTTCTTGAAAGCCGAAGTTATCTGCGGATTGTTCAATCTTTAGAAATCGAGAGCGAGCAACAATTTCACCCCAGATATCTAACCCAACACCAACAGCCGTTTTCGGGTTATAGATTTTTTCGTAAAAAAGCTGCGTAATCGCTTCGCTATTAAAATAAGCTTCGATGTTTTCAATCAGCTGCGTGATGACTGGACCACTATATTGCTTCATACAGGTGCTCCGACTAAGTTAACGGTAATTTGATCAGTGCTAATGACAGGCGCTTCATCAATACCCATCGTGACAGACGTATCCGTTGTCGTTTTGCTTTTGCCGATATAAACCGACAAAATGTTCATGTAGTCAGATAAAGCAGCGATTGACTCGTAGAAGTTTGCTGAATAGACTGTGCCGCCAATTCTGGCTCTGCCAGAACCCACTTGACCTGAAAACACCGCAATCACAGCAGACTTCACGTTATCGACAATTTCAGCAGGAAGGTTGTCGTTATAGTCGATATTGACGACGACATAGATCGGAACAGATGTCGGTCGATTAAACGTCATCGTGTATTCAGGATACGGGTAGTTATAAGACGCTGTGTCTTGCACTTTGACACTTGTATTGCCGTTCATATTTGAACCTGCGTTTTTTGAGAGAAAGAGCTGATTGGCGACCGCTTCATCTGTACCGCCAACAACAGCGACATAAACAGAATGCGGCAACAGCGAATAATTCGTAACACCAAGTTTAATGGGCTCGCTTGTATTATTTTCTCGAACGCAAACGTCAGTCACTCCTTCTAAAGAAGCAATAGATCCTTGCAATGCAGCAATAGAGCCTTGTGCATTTTTAGAAACCGAATCATAGCGACGTGCTTCAAATTCTCGGTCAGACTCTTCGTTCTCACCAATGACGCCGGCTGTAAGATTCGTAATAGCGTCCCATCCTGGAATAATCGTTTTAATCGTGGTTAACGTTCCTGCTGCACAATCAATTGCGCCGAGCGTCTGACAAGCAAATTGCACATCAACCGTACCGCTTGTGCCGAAAGTGGCATCAGCTAACGATTCGTAGATATAACCATTATCGTCTTGCGCTAAAGAGCCTGCTGGCAATGTAAAACCATTAACTCCCGTGCATTGGCAGGTCACAACCGTTGCGGTTGCTTGTCGTCGTTGAATAAAATAAATTTCAGCTAATGCATCTAAAAACCGACCCTTAGCTGACGACGGCGAAAACATACTAATCAAATACGCAATCGCTGCATTTTTACGAGCAATGTTGTGCGCAATCTTGGCTGATAGTAAACCTTGCGGTGTACCGACGTTCTTAATATTGAGGTTTCCACCAAAAGCTTCATTAAAATCTTTTAAAACGCCTGTTAAAACCGCATACGTCTCGGGCACTTCGACGCCGTTTTGGTTAATCGTAATATCAGGCACATTTGTTGTTACACCCATTTATCACCTCAAATCGCTAAACTAAAATTACTGCCGTTTTCAAGCGTGATATGAATTTCACCGCCTAATTCACGACCTTTAAATTGCAGAATCGGCTCGGCACTAAAGACATCAGGAACGTTTTCAGCCGCTTTTTTGTACCAGCTAATCAATTTGGCTGGTGGCGGCAATTCTCCAAGAATTGATGTCTCGTACGGAATGCCTGCGGTTTCATCAAACAAAGCTTCTCCTTCCCATAATCGACATTCGCTTGCGACATCTTGCGCAGTCGCATACGGTTCAGACGCTTGCGCAATATTGCCGTAGGAATCAACGGTTAAATCCCATGTGTCAGGATCTAAATACATCGTGTCTGGCATCGTTTTCTCCTTAAAAATCTTCTAACGTTCAATCAACGCAATAAGAACGGGACAAATTGCAAACAAGGAGGCAACCGAAGAAAGTGCAATTAATGCAACATAAGCAAACCGTCTTGCTTTTGAATGCTCTTCAATGGTTTTTAACACTTTGCTTACTCCTTTAAATCCTTTAAAATTAAATCTGAAATGAATTCCTCTCATTTCATGCATTCCTTTCGATGATTTGTGGAAACTAAAAAGCCACCGAGTTCGCAGCTCAGTGGCTTTTGCTTTTTTGTGAATAGTTTAAGCAGAAAATGCAGCGACTATTTCTGGCAATCGATATATCGTCATAAGTAGAACAGTGGATGCTAGAGCAACATAAAAGGCGCGTCTGGCATATTTATTTCGTCCGATTACTTCAAACATTTTTGATAATCCGTTAAAATTGAAAGAAAAATTCATTTCTCTCCTTTCATTTATCTTTGCAAGTCAGGGGAAATAAAAAGCCGCCAGCTGCAACTGACGGCTTTTGCTTTTATTGGTTTGTTTTTATTTATCTAACATCAAAGAGCACGTAAACATGGCTCGTTGTTTGCCTTTCCAAATGTCCTCAGGTTTGTCATGCCGAAATAATTTCCATCCAAACTTATATTTAAACCCAATACCGAATAGTTTGAATTTATTTCTTCGGCAGAAATAACCGTTCTTTTGCATGATGTCGGTGATTTCATGCTCATTGAAATACCATCTAAACGGCGTTTGCACCCAACAACCCAAAACGTAGTGCTGAAAGCCATATAATGGATTGCGATAAATCCATCTGACACGAGACCAATAAACTTGCCATTTGGAATTAGGATCGATTGTCCAGTAATGATTATTACGATGACCTGCATCTAAGTCGGTGTCATGCGTCATGCACAAATAAAAAATCCCAGGTAAAACTGGGACTTTTTTGCCGTCGCTGTATTGCGTCTCTCGATAAACAGTAAACAATGGAAGAATTGGACAGATGAGCCAAGTCGCTATTGTCAAAGCAATCGAAATAGGCGCATAAATTAAAGCTTGAAGTTTTCTCATAACGATAAAATTAAAAGCAGTTAATAAAAGAAAACCCCTCAATTTAGAGGGGTTATTGTGAAGTTTTTAAAGGTTGTTTAATCAAATTAGCATCTAAAACCTCTTTGATTTTTTTAGCAATTTCTCGAATCACAGTGACGGTTACCGAGTTGCCAAATTGTTTATAAAGATGCGTGTCAGCCAATTCCAATTTAAAGCTATCTGGAAAGCCTTGTAATCTCGCCCACTCTCTTGGTGTCATTTTACGGACACCTTGTCGATTAACTTCTCCTTTGATATGCGTTACTGGTGTAAAGTCTTTTAGGCGCTTATCGATAATCAGGTTTCGCTCTCGACCCATACCACCGCAAACAATTGCTCCCGCAATACCGTCTAAATCTCGAATTTGATAACCAAAACCATTTCCTTTGGCGGCATGGCGTGCTTTATGTTTTTCTAAAGTATCGAGATAAGTGGTACTCAAGTAATACTTAACCGATGGCACGTCTTTTTCCAGAACCTCTTTGATAGACGATTTACCAGAATGGTAAATTGGAAACTCAAAATGGTCTGGTGCAATATCCTTTCTAAAGCAAACAATATAAATCCGTTCTCTGTTCTGTGGTACACCAAAGTCTTTAGAATTTAAAACCTTATAAAAGACGGTATACCCCAAATCTTCAAACGTTTTAAGAATAATCTCAAATGTTTGTCCTTTATTATGAATGGTTAGCCCTTTGACGTTCTCACAAAAGATGACTTTTGGCTTATGGTAGTCACAAATACGAGCGACATCTAAAAATAAAGTGCCACGACAAATACCGTGATAGTCATCACTAAATCCGCCTTTATGTCCAGCAATGCTAAAGGCTTGGCACGGAAAACCTGCTAAACAAATGTCAAATGACGGAATGTCGCTTTCTGGAATTTTGGTAATATCGCCTGCTATTTTTTCAGGCAATCTGAAGTTTGCTAAATAGGTTTTTTGAGCATAGTTATCCCATTCGCTCACAAAACACGTTTCAATGTTTTCTTGAAACGCTTCCTCGAACCCCAATCGAATACCACCAATCCCCGCAAATAAATCAATTGACCGATAAACCTTTTTCATTAAACAGGCTGCCCCGATGTTCCGCCTCCTGGGGTAACGTTCCCGTGAACATGAGTTTCTAACGTAATGTTGTTAGAGACAATTTGTCCCCCTGAATTGCTCAAGCCGCCCACCATGGTTGCGCCAGAGCCTTTTTCGCCTGTCATCACAATTTGACCAGCAACAGTCACCAATGGGGTATTACAAAATATTTCAGGCGCTTCAATCTCAACCTTAATTGGCGAAAATACTTTAATACCTGCATCATTAAATAAAACCCATTGTGTTGGCGCGCCATTTAACAATCCGCCCACATACAAAGCATCCGAAATAGAATGCATGCGCAGTGACGATGGCGGCGTCATTTGTTTGGCTCGCTTAACGCCCGAAATATCCCGAGAGCAGCAAACAATAAACCCAATATCACCGACATGAGGGTCAATAATGACCGCATTTCCACCGCCTTGATAGCGAAAATACGGTACATCTGGAATGGGAGCTAACGGCATTGGAGAGCCATCTGCCATCGCTTGAGAAACGAGCGGCTGAACGGTAACAGTTCCTGTTGGGGCGACTTCTGTGGCATTGACTTCGGTCACTCGAACAGGCATTGCCGTATCGACTTTGTTGAGAAACGAACGAAAGAGATATTCAACGGAATCATTCGGTTCATTGTTAAGATTGGGTGAAAAGTCAGAAAAAAAGTTACTCATGATTTAAATCCTGTGTCTGAATAAACCAAAACAAAGCGAGAGCCCCACTCTTTATAATTCGGGTCATCAAAACCTTGCTTATCCATGCAGGCGATATCCCCTTCAAACGGCAGATAGTCGTACTTTTTGCAAGGCACACGATCGACCAATAATTGATTATGAAAAATCGATTCCTCGCTCGTTGATAAACTTAAATATTGCCGACCGTTTAACTCTCGAAGTAACAACGTGCATCGCTGATTGCCTAACGTGACACTCATCACTTGAGACGGCACAGAGTCAGGTGTAATAATGTATTCACTCATATCGTTCTAACCTCAATCGTCTACCGATCCGCCTGTAAACCCTATCGCTTTATTGGCGTCAACATAGGTCACGTTCCCGTCAATAGCAGCTGAGACGTTTTGCCAAGCGCCTGCTACGCCAAATGCCGCATCAGCTAAGCCCTCATACATCATATCTTCCAATTTATTGGACACCGTATCAAAGACATTGCTAATCCCGCTTTTAATATCTGAGACTTTCGATTGCACTTGTTTTAAAAGCGAAGTAGGCTTAGCGTCTGCCGAAATGGCATTAATCGTATTAGCTTCCCCATTGATATCTAAATAATCAATCGGCGCCTCTCTGACCTCTTTGAACCAACAATCGACATACAAAGCGTCTGAACCGTTTTCTCGCTTTCGTTCAATCGAATAACGCACTAAAGCCATATCCGTAAACGACTTTTCAGGCACTAAGATGTCATAGACATAATCCATGCCCGCATTGCTGACTGCCATCTTGAGCCATTCAATACAATCCTGGAGTTCATCGTCTGAGCCCGTTTTAACAAAGGAAAACGGAATTTCCCGAGGGAGTGGTACTTTATTAAAAGAGACAAAAGAGCCTGTTTGAATACGATAATCGGAAATCTCCGATTCTTCATTGACCGTCACTTCTAAAACAGTCGTAACATCTAACGCCAGTTCAGTCGATGATCCTGCTTCATAAATCCCCCAGGTCACATTACCTGCAAGCATTTGCCAAAGGGATGATTGAGCCGAACCTAATGCTGAATTTAAAATGCCTTTACCTGATAATTTCGGTAAAGACGGCAACCCCATTAAACCCATTATTTCTTCCCTTTCTTAACTGGTGCGACATAAACTTTTCCGTCAGGCAGTTTCTTTTTCTGCTTTTTGTCTGTTTTGTCGTCCTTTTTATCTTCGTCTTTCGAATTCGGTTTATAGGCAAAATACTGTGCTCTTAAAATCATCGTCCATTCAGCAGACGGAATTTCAGAACACAGACTTAAAGCGACATTACAAACCTCGTATTCACCTGATAAGAATGGTTGCTCAACGGCAGTTAAATTGACCACATCGGTCACTTTAATATCCTGCGAATAGAGAACTCGCATTTCAACACCGTCCTCATTCATCACGGGATAACCAATTAATCCTGTTCGCTCGTTAATCGGCACAGCTTGATATTTCGGCATCGGTTCGCCTTTCTTGTAAATCACATACTGCTCATTCTTGACCGTAAAAGAAAGGTCGGCTGCTAAGCAAACAGACTTTAAGGCATCGATAAAAGATCCACGAACCGAATGATTGGTCAAAACAACCTCTTCGGCAGCAGCTGTGGAATACGTTGGCAGTCGTTTATTTGCCGAATCGAACAAATAATCAATGATAGTTTTGGCGTAAAAAGTACCGCCAAACGTAATCGGCGTGATTTCTTTGTTTTGATCTTCGAAAATCTCATTACAGTGCATTTTCATGACCACATCAGGTGCAGTATTAAAATCTGCACCCGCAGAGACAATCGAGCCCGAAAAAACCACATGTTCAGGCGGCTCGTCATAGAGCGGCTCACCTGTTTCAATGCCCTCAATACGTTGCAAGGCAGGAATGGTCAGTCGAATATGGTTCTTTTTATTGCCCATCGGCACACCAAACTGGCTTTTCATGGGGGCAGCTAACTTGTAATCAGTTAAAAGCTCCATTACATCACGAGACAACCCATGAATTTCAATGTCCATTTCGGCTAAAGCAGACGCACGGTTAATCGTGGCGTTGATCGCTAACTCGTAGAATTTGATTTTACGAGAGCCGTTAGCAAACTTCGCATGCAGCTCTTCATTCAATTCAAACTCGACAATTAATGAACGGCGATAGTAGGTTTTCATAGTCTTGCAGCAGATGCCCGAGAAACACGTTGCGTACGAGATTCCAAAGATTGATTATGCTGTCGTGCTTTTTTACCTGCATCGACGGCATCTTTGACCCCGTTAAACGTGTAGTTATAGTTATTGGTCGTATTGTTGACACTCGAATCACCACGATTGTTAAACCGAGTACCAGCCCCTGCGGAATACTGCGGCACAGGTTTGGCATTTTTCGGATAAGGCTGCGGCACTCGAGATGGCGAGCGAGCCTGATTGCTACCCAGATTGCGCATCTTTCGAACCGTTGATTGATAGACCAACGGATAACGACGTCTCAAATATTCTAACCAGTTCGAGCCGTACTTATTGGCTTCAACCATCGCTTTGGGCGAATGATAATAAGCAAATGCTTTTGCAGGGTCACCGCCAAACAAACGATCGGCTTTCCGCTTGGTGTTGACCATAAACGCTTCGCCTAAGCGATTCGCATAATTCACGTCATTAAAGAAGCGATTTCTATCCCAAGGTAATCCTGCCATCTTAGCGGCAGCTGGACCATTCGTTTCGTTTAGCTGATATTTACCAACGTCGTATGTCCCTGCATAACGCCCAAAACGAGAACCCTTATTCAGATTCTTGAGCGGCTTACCATCACGCCCTACCCCATTGGTATTACCTGATTCGCCTTGAACATTGGCTCTCGCCCATGCGTCGTCACTGACCGAGCCGCCAGACCATGTCCCTGTATAAGGTCGATCATACCCACCACCATAACCTGCGTAGTTGCCATTGTCTTTTTTGAACCCATCAAAAATGCTTTTGCCATCATCGGTGGGCTCTGGCGCACTGACTGCTGCCGTTTCAGCAGAAGTATCAAAACGGAAGCGATCTAAGGAGTCTGCCATATCGGTTGCACCGATTGCTCGCAAGAAAGACGCTAAAAGTGGAATAACTGCATTGATACCCTCTTTAATAGCGAGAACCATGCCGTTCCATGTGCGTCTGACGGCATCGAAGTTATGCGTGGCTTTCTTGAGAATCGCAAACAAGCCGACAAACAAGGCGATGGTTGTTCCGATTGGATTAAAGATCAATCCAAAGGCAACCGCTAATGCGCTGACATAAAAGATCACCTCTTTAATCAAATCAGGGTCTTTGGCGAGTTCGTCAGCGAGTTCTTGCAACCATTCCAAAAAGCCTTTGATAATTGGCTGCAATTTCAGGAAGATTTCTTGCTTTAAGGTTTCGCAAGACTGAACTAATTCCTGATACTGACGATTAAGCTCTTCGGATTTAGCAATCGCTTCTTCAGACGCAGACGACTGCGCTTGAAGCGCTTTAACCATATCTCGAGTTTGATGCGTTGCGACATCGGCTTCGTCCGCCGTTAACCCCATCCCTTGGAGTTTACGAGCCGCATCTTTACCAAACTTCGCTTTGGCTTTTTCGCCTAAGTCAAAAAGAACATCTTCATACTCTCTAAAGCTGCCGTCTTGATTGCGAAACTGAATGCCGCCGCCTAATAAGGCTGCTGCTTGGTTGAAACGATGATCAAATCGACCGCTTGTTTCATATTCAGAGGTGGCTTTTGACCATTCTGCGAGATGTTGAGACGCTAAATCACCGCTTTTACCTGCATTAATCCATGCCTGCTGTAAGCCTTGGACATCTTTAACATTTCGGTTCGTTGTTCGAGACAATTCCCCTAATGCCAGGTTGGTTTTAACAACATCGGTTACCAGGTTTTTGCCAAAAGAAAAGAGTGCAGCTGCGCCGATAAAACCAATCAGCTGTTTTTTAAGGCTTGAAAAAACCTCAAGCGTCTTTTTGCCTGATTCGCCAATATCGGTAGTCGCTTTAACCGCTTTCTTTTGAGTCGCTTCAAGCTCTTTTCCTGTCTTTTGAGCGCCTTGACTTGCCAGATCTAACGTCTTTTTGGTCGATGCTCGAGACGATTTTTGCAAACTATCGAGCTGACCTTCTAACTTTTCGAGCTGATCAGTCGCACCGACGTCCGACGCTTTAATCTCAACGGTTAATTCTTCAATCGTTGCCATTTTTCGTAAGCTCTTTCATTATGGTTATTGACTAAACAAATCTCTAAAAGGTTGTATCCCGCTTCAACGCCATAAACGGTTTCTAATTCGTGGTAGGTCGCAAGCTTAGAATTAATGATTGCGACAATGACGGGTGGGATATTGATACATTCAACAAGCCCCGGAATCTCTTCCATCGACTGTGTTACTTCCGGAATAACACGCCCATAAAACTGCCGAACGTTAAAGTGAACGAAGCTCGCTTAAGCAGCAAAGCAGTACTCATTTCTTCGATATCATCCGCATTCATGTCAATCGGACGTGTGGTGTTTGGATTGGTTTTATCAGGACAGAATCGAACGCAATCCATTAATTCCTGCATGACATCGTAGATATCTTCATCTGGCACTTTAGAGAGCCCATCGAATCCGATATTGGCTAAATCCGCTGAATTAAAGGTATTCGCATCTAAGGATTGCTTCATTGCATAGAAAAAATCCTCGCCGAGTGAAGTCAGGATGATTTTTCCCACCTTAACAGCGAGACGCTCTGCTTTAAGGACAGGCATTTCAGTAATTAAAAACCGCTTATTACTATCACGGTTATCTTTTTCATTTTCAATGACAACAGTTTGTGTTTTACGAGCCATTCAAAACCCCCAATAAAAAAGCGAGAGGAAAAATTCCCCTCGCCCAACCAACGAAAGATCAAAGAAAGAAAATTAAGCAGACAAAACGGTGTAATCGAACCGTTCGCACGCCACCTTAAAAGTACGTGGCCCTAATACCCGCTGTACAGGAGCAAGTGGATTGAGGTTGGTAATTACGCACTTGGTAAAGGTATAGGCTCGTTGAATGGCAGGAATCGTCAACGTAAACGTGAGTTCTGTTTTTTCACGATTCGTCTTTTCATACGCTTCAACCACATCAAAGCTATCGTTACTATCGGAATCCGACTGCAAGGTAATCGTAAATGTAATCGGGTTTGGCACTCGAGCGTAACTCATCTTGCCGTCAACCCCCATCTGAACAACCCCTGTTTCCAGTTCGTCTGCGACCATTGCGGCATCTGTTGAGAACCCTTGAATTTGGGTTGCGACAGGAAACAATGAACTATGCGCCATCGTTAAGACGCTATTCATCGAAGTTAGTGTTTTAGACATAGTTCACTCCTTATAAAACAGCAATGGAAGGAATCAAGATGTGCTGGATTGAACCGCCATCACAATAGAAGAAATAGATCGGTGGAGATTGGCGCTGCGAGCGAGTCTGTGCAGTAGCATCTCCAATATAGAGGTAGTACCCGTTGTTATAGAGTTCTTGAGAGATGTCAAAGCCAATCATCGATAGAATCTGAGCTTTCTGATTTTCAGACAGATTAATCCCTGTTCGAATTGAGCCATTATTTAATGCCTGATTAATGGGGTCCATGAACGCACTGCGAATCAATGCATAGCCCTGTTCGTTATACGGCATGGTGTTAACACCCAGTAAAATATCAATCATGGCAACACGCAGCTGCGCATTCAAGAAAATCTGATTGACGAATGGGTCAGCATAGCCGTAGCTGCCACCAATCTGACTATCATAGAAGAAATTGTAGTTATTCTTCGGACCATCAGCGGCATATGCGCCATAGTAAGAATAACCATTGGCAAGCAATGTCTGAGCTTGCGTATAGTTAGATACAGTCGCATCCAATCCTTCTTGAGACTTAAAGGCAGCCGTAATACGACCGTTATAAGCATCCCAGTTAACCGACGCAAAACATCCCATGACGAAAGATGCCACCTGAATGGTATCCCAGCAAACAAGGACGTTATAGCCGTTTTGAATACACCATGCGCCAAAGCAAGACTCGTTACCTGAAATTAAAGCATTCTTATCATCGTCATAAGCCACAAAGAAATAACGAGCGTTCTTGGTTGCTTGCCATTTTGCTAATGATTTCAGAACCGCTTGGTCGACTTCATTATCTTTAAACAGCAACGTAAACTGCGCCCAGTTCAAATGGTTTTTAGACGCCATTTCAACCGAATCAGTTGCTTCAATAATGTTTGAGCCTTGAGAGAGCTGCGCATTGGCTAAGCCTAAACCTTCTGCAGCAGTGCCTGTGACAGCAGAAATAGTCGAACCCTCACCCGATGTACCCGAGAAGATTTCAAAGCGAGAGAATTGACTATTCCAAACGCAAGACTGACCAGACGCCAAAGCGAGCTGCGTCTGAATAGCGGACGCAATGGCTGTGAAGCTGTTTTGAGACGAAATATCGAGTGTTTCAACTGAATATTTTGTACCATCAATGGTTACTGCAAGAGAACCTGTAACCTGCTGAATTTCAGAAAGCGTAACGCCTTTTAAGGACGAGCCTCGAGCCCAAGCCGATGCCGTTTCTGGCGCATAACGCACAAAGAGCAAGGAGTCAGGTTGCTTGCGATTGCGAACCGTATTTGCTGAAAAATAAGGAACAGAAGCTAAATATTCGTCAGACGTATTTCCAAAATAGGTTGATACGTCATCCAAAGAATAACAAGTCAGAATTTCACCGATTGGTGCAAGTTCTGACGGCGTTAAAATCAAGCCATTAAGCGCAAGCGGATTAGAACCCGCCCCCACTACTCCAGGATTGATTTCAATAATTTGAGAAATAGGAATACTCATTGTTATAACCCATTTGCGTGAATGACTCTAAAGTCGCCCAAAGTTGTCCAGGTATCTTCAGGAACTTCGACAGTCGGATTAAATTGAAGTGTTAAATCAGTAGACCATCTATCCAGATAGTTCTTTTCGCCTGTAATGAACGGTAATTGACGCATTTCACTCGTATAGAGCGGTTTAATGCCAACAGGAAAGAATCGAAATGCAAAGTCATCATGAATGCAATTCAAAAAGACTTGAGACATGTCGCCTGCATTATCCCCATAAAAATCAAGCTGAATGGTGAGTTCTGTCGGCGTCATGATGTCTGTCGAAGTTTCTTTGACGGTTGCTACATTCATGGATAATGCTTTTCTAAAGATAGGAATCATCACGATGAAAGAGCCATGCGGCATTGAAACTCGATTGACTTGACCTTTAATGACGGTGCATTCAAAGAGTCGTTGCAAAAACTTACCAACGACATCAATGACATCGCTTTCTGTGATATCGACTTTGATCATTGCTGTGCTACGATGACGTGCGCCCAGTTGTCCCATTTTTCAACATCATGAACAACCTTCCAGTCGGTTGCATCTTCACCTTCAAATTCTGAAAAGGTCAAAATGTCGCCGCCGCGCATAAAACGAAAAGAAATACCTGCGATGTTTTGAGAGAGATAAACAGAACGTAAAACCCCAGAAATATTGAGGTTATTCACTTGTCTTAACATTTCACCTGTTACCGCCTGAATATTGGCTTGCACCTGATATTCTTCATAGCTCGGCACTTGATTGAAATGTTCATCGACCGTATTGCCTGTTGATCGCTTCCAAATAATCGTTTTGTCAGGATTGATCGACTGAATTGCCAAATTGGCAATGTTACGTAGATTCATCAATCACCTCATAAGCAATTGACTGCATCATATGCCCTGTATCAATCAATGTTTGCGTTGATCCAGATGGCGCTGTATTACCATGTTCATCCAAAATTGGAGTACCTTTGTTTCCAATGATTCTGGCTTTTTTGCGAGCAATCGTTGCTGGTGAATTAGGCGGCGGAATGTTCGAATCAATCGATTCTTGAATGCCCGCTTGCATTAAAACACCTAAGCGATTCGTCACCACATTGAGTGGTGTATTACCCTCGATAAAGCTCGACAAACCATTTGAAAACTCGGTTTTCCATTGGTCACCATATTTCTTGATGGCACGTCGCATAAACGGACGAGACGGTGTTTTCGGATCGCCAAATTCGTTTTTGATAGCGACTTCGGCAACCGATGTGCCATCTTCATACGTCGCACCTTTTAGAACGCCCGCTTTGACACGAACACTTTTTAAAGAGCGAATGCGAGAAATGACATCTTGAATACTCATGATTAACCAAAAGGATGATGATTAGAAATGGTAAAGATTCGCCCGCCCAATGCATACGGTTTCAGTAGCATCCACAATGTTCTTCCGCACGGGGTCTGGTTAAACCAGCTGCCGTTTGGACCATTCTGTGGAATCGCATAAGAAACCGAAACTGTTCCCTGTGAAGCAGACTGCACAGGACCAGATTGCCCGACTTCCCAAAGATTCATGGTTGCCATATGACAAACAAACAAATAGAGAATTTCCTTGCGGTTATAAATCCCTTTATCAGGGTCGTAAGGAATCATCGCTTCGTCCGTATTGTCGATAAATGTACAGGCGAGCTGAAATAAATGATTCAGTTCAGCATCGGAGACTTTTTCTTTGGTGAATTTCGGATAAAACGAGCGGAATTCATCGGGATCAAAAATTACAATCATGATTTGGTATCGGCTTCAGTGATAGTCTTTTTAGGATCAATCGGTTCATTACCTGTCTTTAGGTTTTCTTTTTCTTTCGCTTCTGCTTTCGCATCTTCTTTTGAAGCTGCTGCAAAGAGATAGCCGCCAGAAAAGAGCTTAAAGTTAGGATCTTTACCGTATTTTTCTTGAATTGCTTCCCAATCAGAGCGAGCAATTACCGTTTCCCCAAAGGCTTCACCTGAGTCTAAAACGCCACCGTTAACTCCTCGTAAAGCACTGTTATGTCCTTTGATGAGAATGTTCTTATCATTGATGGTAAAAACAATATCTCGATGAGAACGCAAGCAAACCGTGACAAGATCGGACGTTTTCTTAGTCGCACGAGTTTTTGCTTTGACGGTTTCAGTTTTAGCAGTTTCGTTGGTGATTTCAGTTTCAGTTTTAGCGGTTGTCATTATTTCTCCCAAAAAGAAAACCCCGCATTAAGCGGGGCTTTGAAGCACAAAAGAGCGGACTCAATTAAATACCAGTCATTGAAGCAAAAGCGGCTGGCATTCGCATTGCAAACCCGTAGGTAGAAGCTGAGAACTTCTGACGGAAGCTAGACAAATCTGCCACCAATCGTCCCTGACGGATTTTTTCACCGAACGCTAACTGACCAGTTTTCTGACCAACCGCTTCGGTAATAATCAGCATCAATGTTTCAGTAGATGTACCAGAGAGCTGAGGAACCGTTTCGATTTCCATATTTGGATAGTTCTTCTTCAGCATTTCGTTCACAGAAACATTGAAGTCAGTGGAGGTTGCCAGATAAACCGCACGTCCAGGAGAAACCAAGAGTTTCATGGAGGTGTTCTGGTCAATCAAACCGCCCATCTGAGCCTGCAGCTGACCGAAGAGTTTGACGATATCCGCAAAGATTGCGCCAGTACCGCCCGTGGTCAATGCAGACTTAGCCACCCAAGTAACCGCAGAACCAGAAGTGTTTGGTGTAATCGCTGCTGGCAAATCAGGGTCGTTTAACAACCCATAGATACGTTTACCTGCAACACCGTTCAAGTAGAACTTGTTGGAATCGATTGCGATGATTTCAGCGGCAGAGCGCTGTTTACCTGCAATCAAATCAATCTTAGCAGCAGCGGACAAATCGACTTCACGGTCGCCATAAGTGACAGTAGTCTGGAAGATATACTGGTCACGAATGTTCCATTCCATGTTTACGCCAGAAGATGGTCCATCGCCGTAATCCGCATAAGGAGCAGTTGAACCAACGTATTCCTGTGCTGGGTACTGGTAGTTCGCCGTTGTCCAGTCTCCGACCTTGGTTTCGTCAAAGATCTTGGTTGCTGCACGTTTAGCAGTCAGCACTTCAATAACGTCTGGGGAGACATACTGCAGTAAAAATGCAGGAATGGTGGTGTTTGGGGTTGTGGTCAATGCTGCATCCTGCGCTAAGCGACGAGCAACATCTTCGGTCAACCACCCCTTGGATTCGCCAAAGACAAAGCCTTTTTTGGCGACATCATTTAAAGATGGATTCATATTTACTCCTTTTCTTACCAATTTCCGATAACAATCACTTCACCGACTGCGCCGCCTTTCATGACTGTCCAACCTGTATCGACGTTTGTACCAGAGGTAGCGGATGCTCCTGTTGAGATTTCGCCAGTGGTTGCGTCGGCTAACACTTTTTGACCGACAGTCGCTTCGGTGCTTGAAGTGGCGTAGCAATAGCCTTTTTTGATGACGGATAAACCAGAGCCAGCTGGAATTTCCATCGTTGCGCCAACGGTTAGCGTTTCGTTCAAATACTGATAGACACGCTGAACGAAACCCAAAACAGCAGTGCCGCCTGCTTTAGCCTGTTTGAGTGGGTCAGTCCCTGCAAAGCAGAATGCACCTGCTTTGACGGCGGTTTCAGCAATCGGATTGATGGCGGTATAGACTTTATCGGTCACATTGACCAAGTCTCCTGCAACGCCGACTGCAAACTCGGTATTTACCTGTTTCTGTAATCCCATAAGTTACTCCTTAAAGAATATTATTTAAGCCTTTGAATTTACCTTCGAATGTCGGTGCAGGTGCTGGCGTAGAGTCTTGTGCCAAACGACGGTTATGCATTTTGACCGCCATGCGGAATACATCTCGAGCAGAACCTGCGGAATAAGCACCTTCTGGTACACCCATTGCTTTCAAGCCATGAATGAAGATGTCGTTAGCGGAGTCAAATGCCATTGCACGAACCGCTCCCACATGACGACCGACTTCTTCAGCTGCAGCGAATTTTTCTTCCATTGCTTTGACCTGTTTATTGACACGAGAGTCAATGGCAGCGTCTTGCGCAATCGGATCGAACTTTTCAGTGCTTTCTGCGCATTTACCCTGAATGAAGCCATCAATGAAAGCTTCCTGAACAGCTGCGTCAGCATCATCTTTACCGCAAGCATCCCATGCTTTTTTAGCTTCAGCGGCATGTTCGGACATCAATTTGTCACGTTCATGGTTTTCGCCTGCCGCAATCAATTCGCCAGTAGTATCGTCTTTACCGCCAGGAATTTCTGCACGTTCTTCTTTTTTGATCTGGTCGTTTTCACCCGTTTTGAAAGCTTCAGCAGGATTAAGGCCTTCTTTTGGATCTTCATCTTCTGCTTTGCTATACCCCAGATCTTTCAAAACACCTGCAAGCGCTTCGATTTTGTCGTCTGACACTTCCGGCAGCATTTCGACCAAAATCTTACGAATTGCAGCAGCTTTATCTTCATCGTTAGCGGTGGCGTCTTTTTTATCCAGATTCTCTGGATCGCCGTCCCACGCGCCTTTGAAGAAGTCTTTTAACTTAGACATAAGCGTTTTTCCTTTATTGAAGTTAGGTTTTTCTAATTGGGCATCGGCGACAACCACATCGGGCCCCGCTCTGCCTTTTTCCACAAGGGCAACATGATTACCCCGAATATTCCGCATGATGAAATCATACGGTTCGCCCTCAAACTCACCCGATGTAAAGTCAGGATCGTATTGATAGGCAGAACTTAATTCCCGAGCATAGCCGTCGTTAATCGCTTGAATACCTGTCTTGTCAGTAATCGATAAAACATTGTCGATATACGGTGCATTCCAAACAGCGCTTGTGCCAACCGCCCCCACTCGATATTCTTTCTGCGGGGAATTGGCGCTCTCGGGATGGTGGTGTAACAGCAATGGCAAGCCGTTAAAAGTTTCAACAGCTTTTTGTAATTCAGCGGCAGGTCGATAACCGTAGTAGATTTTGGCAGGCGATAATCCAAGATGCTCCCATCCAGGAATTTCATTTCCGTAGTACGGAACAACCTGCTCTTTCGTAATATGACAATCGTCAACATGCATAAAGCCGTTATCGTCATAACGACGTTTGCTTGCTGCATCAAAAGAAAGCGCTCTTCGATGAGAGCGCTCTGTGTTTTTGTTCATTTGTGACTCCTTAGGAATTTCTTCAACAGTTAGATCAAAAAATTCGAGAATCTTGTCGCTAGAATCGGCATCATTTGATATAATAGCGCCAAGGTCATTTGATAGAGACCCAGAACTCTGGCGGGCACGTATTCGGGATACGTTTTCCTTCCAGAGTTTGTTTTTGTGGTCTTCCGCTATATCAGCCTTGTCTATCATATAGAATCGAAGAAAATCCTCCGCTTTTAACTCTTTAGAGCAAATCGTAACCTGATACGTCTTTCCGTCATCTAGCTTGAGCTTTGCTCCTGTGTAATGAAATTTTTCAACATTTCTGTTTTTCTGTGCTTCTTTTTGATCTTTTCTCCAACCCAAATAACAACCGTTGTTATAGATGTCATCTATGTAAGGAATTGCTTTTAACTTATCCTGATTAATCTTGTTTCCAGCCTCTCTTGCAGCAGAGCCCATAAAAACAACATTTGCATTTGACGGAACACCTTTTGGTGCTTCTATAACTCCTATTTGGTTGACGTAATACTCTCTTACATACTGAATAACAGTCTTTGAAATGCTTTCTTCTGGTCGTTTTGAACGAAAATCCGCAAAGCTTTCTCGTTTTGATGTCGGAGAAATAACGGGCGCATCTTTGATATTGGCAACTTCTTGATAATCTGATTCATCAATATTATTTGTACCAATATTGCCTTTCGTAACCTCTCCGCTTTCTGTATCAACTTGAAAATGCTTTCCTGATTTTGATGTTCTCCAAATATCTTCATCATTATTCATTGTTTGTTCCTTGGCACTAACGGCGGAATAACAGCCCGAAATGTGCAGCAGCAATTCACAAGCTGCCCAGGCATAATGCGACGCCCAACCTCTTTATCGTAAAGTCCTGCTTCATCGCCATTTAGAAAGAAACGTTTGTGATGCATCGCAACATGCGTTGGTCGTGATGTTTTGCGTCCTGCGACATGAATCCAAATGCCCTCATTCAATCCAGCTGATAAACTCGCTGCACGGTTAATCGCAAACGTCGCTTTGTTCGTTTGATCAACTGCAATCATGCGAGCTCGCCGCTCTGATACGCCAAAGCTCGCTTTCAAATCATCAATGATTTGCGCTCTATCTTGTCCGTTTTGAAGCCCTCGCTGTAAAACGCCAGCAACCCGATCTAACTGTTCGTCTGGAATACTTTTGATGAGAGAAACCTGCGTATCTTTGAGTGACGTTAAAACGTTTTTAAGCGATGGATTTCTTTTCCATGAAATATCAACACCGACTTCTGCAAGCGCCTTTTTCAAGCTATTTGAAACAGCCGTATTCGTTCTTTTGACAAACGCTTCAGCAATTCTTTCGGAAAACTCGTCAAATTCACTCGTCCAGTATTTACGCAGTCTGTCGAGCTCCTTTTGGATGGCTTTTGCTTGCTCTTTCCGATAAATTGCGCCACCCCAATACAATACCGACCGTTGCATTCGCCCGATAATCGACTCAAGCTGCTTTTTGTACCAAACTCGAATGCCGATATTCGGTTTTATCGAACGCAATAGCTTGGATTTTGGCTGTCTCACAATACTTCACCCGATTTATCGATATCGTCGTTAAAATCAAAATCACCCTCTGGTGCAGGCGGTATTTCGTCGGGATCAATATCGTTAAAGCCGCTATCTTTATCAGCGACGAGATGTTTTCTGGCTTCTTCTTGAGAAATGATATTGCGGTCCAAAAAGACAGCCACTGTGTCTGCTTTGGTTTTTTGCGTATTCGCTAGAACCGCTTCATCTTCTTGACCCAATTCATCCCATTCAAACTCAACCTGTGGATCAATAAAACCGTACGTATTGAGCTGCAAGCAATTCAAAATAGTCGTCATTGCTTTTCTAAACAGTTTTTCTCGCTGACTCTTGATATGGTCGTAGTAATTGCGGATGTCGCTTTCACCTGTTGCATTAAAACCAGACGGGGAAATACCCAGCAATTTCACAGCAGGCGTACGATTAATTGCTGCCAAGAATTCCAAAGCCTGACGTCCAACATCAGTAAGCCCAGTTAAAGTGGATGAGACATTGACGATATCTTCAGCTTCTTTATCGATTGCAATCACGGCATTATTGTCACGATAACGAGCAATCAAAGCGATACGTTTATCAATCTCTGCAATATTGCCTTGATTAAAAAGCGTCTCGGTTAAGTCTGTTTTAAAGACCGTCATCGAGTACTTTTTCGCCATATCTGACGTGGCTTTGCGACACTCTCCGAAATGAATGACATAATCCCAGAGAATCTGGGCTTGAGCGATACCAAAGAAGTTATAGACTGGCTTTAAGAGAATCGGCACTTCATTCGCAACAAACCGCATTAAACGAGACGCATGAACCTTTTGCCCCATCACAAACCAGAATTCAGGCTCGTAAAAATCAGGGCTTAGCGGGTCGTTTGAATTGTAATTCCCTGGATAAACATTGATGGGATCAACAACCGTGAAACGAACAAGCTTGCCTTTTTCAAGTTCTCGACTGACGTTCGAGATATTGAGCGGCAACTGTCTTTGAGCCACATCTGCGCCTGTATCAATATAAACCATGCATCCGCCGAAATACCCAACATATTCAGCGACTTTATGCAAAATACTTTGAACATCAAAACGTCGAAGCTCATCGTTAAGCGTGTTGATTTGTTCTTCTTCACCTTTAACTGTTCCGAACTCACGCAGCATATCGTCAGCAACCGTTTCAATGCAGGCACGAATCAAACCGTTTTGCGAGATATCTTGCAAAGCTGGATACCCCATGAAAGACAATGCGGTCGGCAATTGCCCCATTTCAAGCGAATGCCCCAGCAAAGAACAAGCAGATGCAATTGCACTATCGTTTGCCATGACTGCTTTTTTATCAGGTTGTCCTAATGTTGCAGCAGGTTTTAATTTATCGGCTAGCGTCATTCGTTCAAGCGAATGATTCTCTTGAATGCTGATTGTTTTTTTACTCATAGTGAAATATTGATTCCTCTGCCTTTGCGTAAAATATACCCGTTTAGGCTATAGCGAAGAGCATCCCAGCAGTTATGCACCAAGATACCGTTTGCAAAAAACTCATGCTCACCTTCTACAGTAAGATCATAAACTGCTGGCGCATAGATGTTGTTATGGCTAACTTCCTTGACGCATCTATCTAAACCAAGCTCGCATAAAATATCTCCAACTTTGATATCTTTTGCTTCAATCCAGCCTTTTTTCGTCCAGATTTTGTGATCTGGCGTACATGTAACTGAATTATTTTTTGTTTTTATCGTTAGAACTTTTCGGTTAATTCCTGTGATCCCGCTAAAAGAAACTCGCCGATAACCTTTTCTTGTTAAAACAAAATCACCGACTTTGACTTTTTCGATTGGCACATCTCCACGAGATGTTTTGATAAGCGTTCCAGCAATAAGGCAATGGTTATTAGCGTCCTCTATGACTGGCAAAACCTCATTGGTACGCTTGTCTATTTTGTATTTATAGAGTCGAGCTTCCTCAGCCATATGTTTACACCGCTCATGAATAATGATCTTTTTAAAACCTTTCAAATAAGCGATGCCATCTTCAACAGAGCCTTGCCATTTCTTAGCACCGTCAATCCGAAAATGCTCTTTCTTTTTGAGATATGAAATCGTTTCAGGTCTTGCTACATCTGCCCAGATAGGCCATTTACGTGATCCCGGCACTTGGTCGTAAAGTGATGCTAACTCAGTAATTTCAACACCAACCCCGTAAGCCTCATAATCAACATAGAGATTGCCGTTCAACATGAAGCATCGAACTAATGTTGATGGATCTTTTGCAAAACCAAAGTCAGCACCAAAGAACAATCGGTCAGCTTGCTGCCACAAATCATCAGAAAACGATTCGACACGATATTTGCCGTTGAAGATAACCGCATCAGTAATTGTTAATGGTTTACCGAGCCAGACGTGCTCATAAGCGCCATAATCAGACTCTTTCAAAAACTCCATTTCCTGTCGAAGCACTTCAGGGAACCATGGGTTGTCCATGTAATTGACTTCGACATCAACGCAGTTTGGCGGTTTGTTGGTTACGAATCGTTTGTAGGTCGGATCGTCGGAGTCAATCGGATTCCAAGTAATCCAAATCTCAGAGTTATCTTTACGAATGGTTGGTATCAATATTGACCAACTATCTTCACTGACAGTTTGACCTTCTTCTACCCATACCACATCAACGCCTTCTGTTGATTTAATGCCTTGCGGGTCAAAGCGAAGCCCTTTAAAGATAAACTCAGAGCCGTTTGTTCCTCGTATCGATGTCTGTGTAATCTCAAAGTAATCAGTTAACCCCAAATACTCAATCTGGTCAGACAACAACTTGTGAACAGAATCTTTAATCGTGTTCTGCACTTCACGACAACACAAAACACGCAGCGGTTCTTGATAAGTTTTGATGATTAATGCTCGAGCGACACTTAGCGATTTACCTGATCCGCGACCTCCACGAAAGCTTTTATAACGAAACGGTTTAAACAGATATTGAAATTTGGGGGCAAATTCAATTTTTCTGTTCATTTTCTGTTACAGGTTCTGTTTTTGTTGATATTTCTGGAAATACAACTGTTATCTCTGGCTTAGTCAGATTAGAGACTTCAATTTGACTTTCGACTGCCTGCTTAGGTTTTCCATAAGCTCTATCTAAGATAATACTGATAGCCTTTAGTCGAATTGAGTCATTACTCGAATCCATTAACTCTCTAAGTTTCTCTAAAGCTTCTGGCGCAAGACTACGACATATCTTTTCAGCATCGACTTCTTCTTTTGTCTTTTTAGGTCGTCCTTTTGGATTACCAGACTGTCCTTTTTTGAATAACACCCTTGCCATAGTTACACCTAATAAACAGTGAATAAAAAAGCCCGCCATTAAGACGGGCAAATAGAACATGAAGTCCTAAGGTAAATTCATTTCAATACATAAATGAGCAAAGCAACCGACGCAATGAGAAACGATGCGCCGACAGAAAATGCATAAAAATTCGCAGCAAACTTACTCATTTACAAAAGACTAAAAGCATTAACGACCGCTGCAACACCAAAAAGCGCTGCTGGCAAAACAATGATCGAAACAGCAAAATACAAAAATGCTCTAACTTTTGGAGATTTTTCCATACTCTCAATAACATCCATCATTACACCTACACAAGCCGATCAACTAATATTGACATTGATGGACACCAAACAACAAAGCACAATAAAACCACAGAGGCAACAAAATACAGCAGCTTTCTGACTTTAACTGCTTTTTCCAATGCTTCTATCACTTTATCTAAACCTTTAAAATTGTTAAAATTCAAGTATGTTCCTTTCGTGAAGCGCCCCACGATTGGGAAGCAGAACGACTGATAATGCGCCAACATTTCAGTCGTTTGTTTTTTATAAAAGCTTATCTATCAAATCTCTAATAATCGGCGTTATTGAAAAGATAAACACGCACACCACAACAATCGTATAAAACGCAATTTTTGCGCTTTTATCTTTACTAATGACTTTAAACATGCCCGCTAATCCTTTAAAATTGAATACATGTTTCATAATTACCCTTTCTGATTATGAAAAGCAAAAAGCCAGATAGAGCCGCTAACTCTTCTGGCTTTTGTTCTGTTTGAATGTTTTTAATCTTTCATAAAGACTTCTTTTTCTGCTTGACGACGTTTAACCAATCCTGGCAACACCTTTCCGCCTGCTCTTACCCACATACCGAATGCATCCGCTGCCGCTCTATACTCGCCACGATTGGTATACCGTGCAACAGACGATTTATTGAAATTTCCAAGACCAATGTTATAAGCGAGAGAAATACATGCTGCTAGACGATACTGAAATCGAGACAATGCAGGACATTTCGACAAAACGCCTTTTTTGAACTGCTCAATTTTCTTTACAAGTTGAGCGTCTGCTTTTTCTTGCGTCCATACATCGCCTTGTTTGACACCCTCTGTATCGCCATACCCGATTGTCCATTTGCCTGCTGGACATTTGTAAGCTTTGAGTTTGCAACCTTCGAATTGAGCGATCAGTTTTTTAGCTTCTTTTTCTGCAGTATCCATATTTATCTTTCAATAAGTGCTAGAACAACAGGAGAGAAAAGCGCAGAAACAACAATCAACGTGCAAAGTAAAAAATAAAACGCAACACGTGCATTTTTCTCTTTTCCAAGAACCTCAAACACTTTATAAAGCCCCTTAAAATTGTTAAAATAATTGACATATTTCATAGTTAGATCTCCTTTACAGTAACTGTGAAAAGCAAAAAAGCCGAGGTGCTCGCAACACTTCGGCTTTTTGTTTTATGGTTGATTTAAATCTGTTTTAACGTCTGTTCATAAGCAAACGGTATTAGAAACTTTAACGATAAGAACGATACTTCAATTCCTTTTTCTTCTGATATCTTGCAAACGCATTCCCAAATGACTTTTGACTGCATTGCTTTGAGAAGGTCATATCCAGCTTTTGTTAATCTTGGATATCGATATTCACATTTATCTGGTTTTGCATTGATGCCTTTGACAAAACCGCCATCAGAGAGTAATTCGAGATACTTATAGATAATGACTTTGTGCTTTTCTGCATCAATCTTTAAGCATTCAATCTGATAGTCAGCTTTATTCAAATCATCGATAAAATCTTCAAAGCATTCTGTCTCGATATACCCCAGAATTGCTTGAACTAAAAACCAGTCGATTCTCATAAAAAGCCATTAAAAAAGCCCCAAATCTTTAAATTTGGAGCTTCATTTTGTTTTAAGCGCAATTATGCACTTTAATAATTAACACCGTATTTTAGACTAATTTGTCTAAAAGTCAAGAAAATTATGATTTTTTATCAATTACGCTCTCGATAGCTTTAATAGCAACACCACTTGGTATATCAGATATCTCAGACTTCTTGGGAAATGCGCCACGAAGAATCATTGCAAGTATTGCGACAAATGCGGATGTTGATACAGTAAACACAACAGCAAATGCATGCCAGTTAACCTCATTTTCTCCAAATATCAAAAAACACACAGAAAAACCAATGATAGTCAAAAACACAATCAAAGAAATTGAAACCCCTATAGACACCCATTTTTTTAATTTACCGATAAACTCAATTTCGTCTGTTTGCGCTCGTTTTTGTCGATAGTCAAACTCGTTATAAATACTTTCAATATTTTCTGATTGTTCGTCTAAGTTTGACAATCGCTTGTCAGCTTTTGTCTCTCTCATTATTCAAGAATCTCTCTATAGTATCTCAAGATATCAAAATTACTTATTTCCGATAGTGTTCCTTTTTTTGCAACCGTTTCGCTCCAAGGCGATCCTGGTGTATGTGTAATTTTTGTTAACTGAAATGCTGGATATTTTCCATATTCATCAATAACGTTATCAATAATATCGATTTCGTCTTTACTCATTTCCTCTTTGTACGGCTCAAGCACAGAAAGACTTACAGGTTCAGAACCTCTTCTCGGTAACGCTTCATATAAGTTCCGAAAAACAGGTCCATATGTCCATGCTTCAGCTGGGTCTTTGCAAAGACTTTTAGATCGCAACGCTAAATTCCATGCATGAGCGAAATAGACAAGCTTTAAAAGCTTAAGAGACGATAAATCCTCAATGCCCTTCTTCTTAGCAATCTCAAGCACTTTATAGCCTACCGCTCTTGAGTCATAAGCCATCTCATCTCCTTTTATTTCTCAAGTAATTCGTAGCCAATAAGCTCTTCTCTTAAATCACTCACAATCTTTCTTAAACGAATTGTATTTGATGCGTCAGTATATTCTCTTGCATAGACCGTATCGCCGATTTCAAGCTTTTCTAAAACCCAAAGTTTTCCGTCGTATTTCAAAAGATTAAAAACTTCACCTACTTCTCGATTTTCATGCTTAACAAAATCAGGATCAATAAACTCCAACCCTTGATTTTCATTTAAAGAGTAAACAACCTTTCCGTCATCAGACTCATTCCACCAATCTGGTATTCCGTATTCATCCAGCAATAAATCAAGTCGACGAGGTTGATCGCGTAACGGGTTAACAGTAACATCCCAAAAGCGACGTCCATAGAGATCTACAGCAGAAACAATAAATACAAAAATATCTTTTGTATCTTTGATATCGTGATAGACAATGTGATACTGAGCAGCTTCCGCTAACGTTTTATACGCCCCAAAAGAAAAAGTATCTTTGATAATTCGTCGATTCATTGTTTTAGCCATTTTTATCTCTTTTCTTCGTTCGCTCGAGATTTAAAAAAAATATTTAAAACTTCATCTCCTGTTAGATTGTAACGTTCGATAATTTTCTGAATTTCGCTTTGCGTAAATTCTTGTTTATCATTGCTTTCTCTCGACTTTAAATACAGAGTATGGGGATGAATGTCTAACGCTTTAGCAAGAGCTTCATTCGTATCCTCATTCTTTTTCATATACCACTTAAACAGTAAGGTGTCCATGATTTATTTTATTAAAAATATTACAAACCTTAATCATTTTACTAAAATCATTAGTATTGATGTCATTTAATTTGCTTCCCATGATTGCGAAAAATCATGATCTTTGAAAAGCGACGCAAGACCTGTGATCTGTTTGAGGCGCAGCAATTCTTCTGCATCCATGCCGATATTCTTCAAAATCCAAGCGTCTGACATACCTGATTCAACCAATTCAGCGACAATGTTACTCATCAACTCAATCGAGTGTGTTCCTCTCGCTCGATTGTGCCGAATCGTTGATGCCATTCGGTTATTGATGTCTTTGTCGATAACAACTACAGGCAAACAACCATTTTCTCGCTCGTAGATGTCTTTATGCGTTTTCATGATGGTGTAGCGATGAAAACCATCGACGATTTCATACTTTCCATCTTCTTTGCGAAAGCAAACGACAGGTTGTGTATAGCCATCTTCTTTAATTGATTTATAAAGTAATTTCATCTCAGGTGGCGCAACCGAATTTGGGTTATATGCATTAGCTTGAATATCTTCAATCGGTACAGCAATGACGTTATAAACTGGCGATTTAAACATAATTCCTCCTTACAGATTTCCATACTTTGCTAGCGCACTTTTTCTTTTTTGAAATTCATTCTTTGTCATTCCGAAGCCCATGTATTTGCAGTAATAATCATTCTTAATGATGCAGACACACATTCTTTTGTATGTTGGCACTTCTCTAAAATTCGTGACTTCTGGTAAATCATCAGGATAATCATCAAACGCAATAACATCTTTATTGCTGATCTTGCTAACTTTTCCTAAATTCTTATACGGCACGCTTTTAATCTCTTTAATCGTCTCGTCGGTTAATGCGCCGCCTTTTTCTTTCCAGAATTTCAGTGATGTGTTGAGCTTTTCGAGGTAATGATTGCGTGTTTTTTCGTCGAGTGTATTCAACAAAAAGTAGCAGTAACTTTTCCACGTGTGATGTTTTGGTTTCGTGATGCTTTTCCATCCCATCGCCGTCGTTCCGCCATAAATGCCCGCAAAATTAACCCCATTGACTCGTCCAATCATTCTTCCCCAGTTTTTAGGATCAATTGCTCGATAAAGCTTGATTGTATGAATGCCTGCATCGTTAAACGGGCTTGCGACTCGCATCTGATCAATACTTAAGCCAGCTTGATAAAACAAATCGTAAATCTTGTTATATGACCAACCGAATCGATAGTTAGCAACCCAAACATCCTCGGTTAGCCAGTCGTAAATTGGATACGCCGTGAATAAATCTTTATGCTGTACGTTATCAACAATATAGTTAAAGCCTTTATATTTATTGATAAACCCTTTCATCGATCGAATGACTTTTTGTCGTGCGTAGCTTTCCTGCATTCTGATACCGACTAAACTAACTGTACGACCGTATTTTTCAACAAACCACCGATAAAAGTCTTTCGGTATTTCAAAATCCGTCTTTAAAATCTCGAACTCTTTATTGTCTTCATTGATAACGTAGTCGTATGTCGGCATCTCTCTGCACCAGATGTCCTTTTTTGATTTTTCCCAAGGGATCCAATGCCCGGCGTCCATTCTGCACGCACACTGCGCATAAATCGGAATACATAACCAAAACCGACGAATATCACTTAAACGTTTGAAAGTTTCATCAACATAATCGGTTGTCGCTTGATACTGTGCTTCATAATCCATATGCACGACTGCGACCTGATTGAGTCGATTGTTTTCTTTTGCATACTGATAACAAAGATTCAGCAAAACACCGCTATCTTTACCACCAGAAAATGACACAATGACATTATCGAAATGATCAAACAGATATTTCAGTCGATCTTGTGATGCTTCGTAAACGTTTCGTGACATTACAGCTCCTTCAAGTTATTACCTTTTAATTTAAACGCTTCCACCAGCCCAATCTTTTTAGCGATGCAACTATCAATCAAACGTTCAAGCCCTAAATCGCCCGTTAAATCAATATATTCGCAGTTATTTTGCTGTCCTGTGCGATAAATTCTAGCTTCAGACTGCTCTCTAAATGCGTAGTCAAACGTTTTATCAAAATAAATAATCTTTGAGTAATTTTGAAGATTAAGTCCAAAACTATTTTTACCATAAGTCAAAATTTTAGTGTTTGGATACAACCTCTTTAAAAACTCTTCTGACTGCTTAAACTTGCAGAAAATAATCGTGCTTTCATCCACTCGACCATCCAAACAATTCACTTTATCCTTTGATAAGCAATAGTAATGTTGCAGTTTTTGAAAAATTCCTAAAATTGATTCATCCTTGTCTTCTGCAGCTTCAATCAGTAATGCCTTGAGCATTTCGTATTCCTCTTTTTCTTCTGGCGTCATATTCCAAAAGACAGTCTTATAATTCCTTTTCAAAGATAAATCTAATGAGCACTCATAAACGTATGGCTCGATCAAGCTCAAAAGATGTTCAATATTTGCAAACCCTGTGATATACGTTTTTTTAGCAATACCATTCACTCTTTTTTGACAATACGTGCAATAATCATCACGAAATTGATAGAAATTTCTGTGTAAAATGCGAGGTGATAGAAACATCATTTGCGGATAAATATCCAAAATGTTTTTAGTGACAGGCGTTCCATTTAAAATCAGCTTGTACTCGCATTCGTTGCCGATTTGAATAAGTCGTTTGGTTCGTTTTGCCTTCAAGTTTTTAATCTTAAGAGACTCATCAACGACAATAAAAACCCGTTCGTATGATTTTGCTAGTTCGAGTACTTCTAAAAAGATTCTGTCGCTTTGACCAATACTCTCAACACCGTAAAACGTGATGTCATATCGTGAATCGCAAAGCTTTATCTCTTCTTTGATTGAATCAATAGTTCTAAGTGGCGCAATCCACAACACAAAATCGACATCGTTCGTGCCATTGATGAGCGTTATTGCGGTTTGCGTTTTACCTGTACCGCACCCCATGAAAAGCGCGCCAACTTTGAGTCTTTGAAGTTTTTCAATCGCTTCTTGCTGATTACTTGATAAGAGTCGCATCAACTTCTACCTTTTCTGGCTGCAAAACGGGTGGCGTATGTCTAACTATTTCAACATTGTCAACAACATCAAAATAAGAAAATCCTTTGCGTTCACCTCCAAAAGCCTTAATCATTTCTTCTGATGAGATAATTTTTTCATCAAGTACTTCTCGCTTTCCTAAGCGCTGCAACTTGAATTGCATATTGCTCAACACAGAGATAAACATCGCATAATAATGAGCGCCGCCTCGGCATAACTTTTTACTCACCCAAAATTCAAACCCATCATATTTTGAGCTATGCGGCATTTTGATGCGATAAGCCAAGTCTGTTTCGTATGAAATATTCTGAATATTTAATTCAAACTTTTTCCAATTTGCTTTTTCTGTTGGCTTTACTTCCTCCTTGTTTTCTTCTTTTTGTTCTGGATTTTCTTTTTGTTTTTCTTTTGCTAACCAAGCCCTAAACGCCATTTTCATTTCATGTGGCAATCTGTTATCGATAAAGAATTTGGCGCTTGTTTGTTCGCAAAGCCATTTGCGAACGATATCTGGTAAATCCATCTTTAAAAATCCCATGCGAATGGTTTCAGCCCAAGCGATTTGCTTTTCCGAACCTTCGAGTACAGGAATCTTCATGATTTCCGCATCCTTTTTAGCCTTTTCTGACTCATTCTTACATCTGCATGCAAAACAAACGCGACCTTGTTGTTCTAGATGTTCTGCTTTTTCATTAGCAGCCTGACGATTGTGCTCAACAATCGTGATTTTTGCCGAACATTGCGGACACAAGTAAGATGCTTTTGCCATTTTTTACTTCCTTTCCATCTACCATCCTATAGACACTATTATACTCGCATTCTATATAAATTCAATAACGTTTTTATTAAATTTATTATATTTGTTTGAAAATTTAATAAAAACTAACAGTTTTAGAGTAACAAAAAAGCCCGCTCAAAGTGGGCTTTTATTTATATTTTTAATAGTACTAACTAATATTTTTTTATATTCTTTCAAAACCGTTTTCGGATAACCGCAAAATAGCATCTAAGTCGCTTTCTCCAGGTAATTTTTCTATTTTTTCTCCCCAACCTAAATGCAAAATAACTTTTTTCCAAACAACCTTGTCATCTAACGCAACATCCCAAAAATCCCAGAAATCGACATCCAAAAGGTATTGCAGATTAACATTGACAAATATGTCAGCGTCGGCAATTGCGTACCAACGCTTTCCATCTTTATCGACAGCAGAACCAATCGAAACAGTTATTTCTTTATAGTTTGCGTACTCATCATCTAAGATGATGCTTTGGTTCATGATGTAGTCGTTTACCGCTTCTTTGACGCTATCAAAAGCGTCAGCACGATGTTCGCTGCAGACTATTACGGGTTTTAAAATTTCTTTTGTGCGTTCCATCTTCTTCTCCTTTATTGTTAATTGGTGGTGTTATTATAATAGCGTTATTATAAATATTCAAGCAATTTCTTAAATTTGATATATAATAGTGCTTATAGATAACACAACGAATAAAGTAATGACATCATCTGAAGCACAAAAACGAGCATCACGACGATACGCTGAAAAAGCTTACACACGAATTGCTTATGCGCCGACAAACGAGCACGCAGAAAAAATCAAAGACTACTGCGCTAAGCGTGGAATCAGTATGCGTCAATTCTTAAATGAAGCAACTCAATCTTTTATTGACCAAAATCCTGTTTAATCATGACTAATATTCCGCCGTTAAATGATATCGAAATGGTCATTCAGACGCTTGATAAGAACATCAAAGCAAAAGAAGCTGCAGCTAACACTGATTACGAACGTGGTTACTTACAAGCTTTAATCGATGCCAAACAAGTCTTTACTCAAGTGCTAAATGACCGTGCAACAAAACGAGTCATCTCTTATAATTAAGCTCAGTTATACGATTCTTTCGTACAGCTTGCTTTTGATACTGACTGGTTATATCAGATGTTGGAATCTTTTAGCGTAGTTCTCTGCAATTTGAATATGCAGCAGGATTTCGTTAAAAGCCGTCCAGCTTCTGGTTGTAACCGCTAAGATTTTCTCGCACTGCTTCAGCACGTAGTCTGCATCTTCTCTTTTGAGATTTTGCAGACTCCACACTCTCAATTCCGACAAAGTCGATTGTGCAGGCAGTAATCCATCCGCAATATTCTTTGCTGGCAGTTTTTCTGGCGCTTTCATCTGTGCGATATATTCAACCGCTGCATCATACTTTGATGCTGGTAAATCTTTGTATGACGCAATTCTGAAGTGATTGTTAAATCTTGACCATGCGCCTGGACGAGAACCGCCGTCTGGGAATTTTTCTGCGATTAGGGTTGCTATTTCACCTTGTTGTGCTTTGTTAATCGTTAAGCTGTAATATCCGTTCTTTCTGATTGCCGGCAGAACAACACTTGTTACCCACTTGCGAAATGCTTTTGCTTCTGGTTTTCTGGAGCGCAAGATAAGAGCGTATAAGCCAGATTCGTTGATGATATTGACTTCTGGATTACCTTTTTTATTCCCTAAGAAATTCTTAGGGTATTCATTTAGGTTAATTGTTGATCGTTCATCGTCATCTAAAGCGTTTAATGATACGCTAGGATTTGTTAGGCCTAAGATATTACAGACATCTGCTGCGACAAACCAAATTTCGCCGTTTTTGTTGATTGCTCGAACTGTATTTGAATTGAAGTCAAAAGAGATTGGAGAGGTTGCGATATTAGACATAATGTTTCCTGTTTTTTTAGTAAAAGCCCGTCAATGTGAGGATGGGCAGGACTCAACTACCGAAAACAGTCGGCGGAGGTTATTTAGATATATCCCTCTCTCATCCTGCCCATTGAAAACTGGAATCTGTTTCATTTAGGCATAAAAAAATCCACAAGCTGACGAGGTGGATGTCGCTGTTTTTAGTAGTGAATTTAGAATAAAACACAGCTAACAGCCTGTCAACACATTTTTTAAGCCCTTAAAACTTTTAAGGTCTGCATATTTGCAGATTTTAATTTAAGAAGTGCAGATCTGTACCTCTTAAATTTAAATAGCGAGATTCCGCTATTTCATTGACCCAAATTGGGTCATCAAAAACCTAACTTATGATGTAAGAATTCTTACATCTTAAATTCCCAAAGACGAGATTCCGTCTTTGATATTCTAAAATGAAATAGACGGAATTCCTGCTATTTATTCATCCTCAAACTCGCCGACAATTTTTAAATCTCGCAATATCTCATCAACCTTATCGATAATCACCTGTTCTACGCCTTTTTGCGAACGTGTACCACGAAAATACAGCTTAATTGCTTTGTAATGCTGATACGCTGTCGCTCTCGAGATTCTGGCGTTATCTGCGATAAATTCAATCGGCTTTTTGTCGTAATCTCGAGAGAAATATCGCCCTGTTATCGCTGCTCTGTAATTCGCATCGCCGACACGACAGAACACATCGTCATCGATGCTTTTTGAGAGCACATTGACTGCATGCTGCCAATCCGCATTGTTTACCCAGCCAGAACAACACGAGCGATGACATGAACATGGAAGCTTTGATGGCGAGAATCTCGCAACAATCAGCGATTCTGCGACTTCTCCAAGCTCTTTAACAGCACGCTTAATACTGCCCGCTTCGCCTGCGCCATTTAAACCGCCGAGACTTCTTGCTTTCGACGGCTGCATTTCGCATAAATGCGGTGTTGAGATATTCAAACCGTTGAATTGATAAGCGAAAGCGAGCGCATTGTAAGTACTTTTAAAGAGCGACATCAAATCTCCATTATTTAATCATTTTTCGTCGGGATAATCGGCTAACAAACCTCTGTTAATCTCAACGACGAATCGAGGGTTATTCTTATCTGGCTTGCATTTGTGAGACTTCACACTGACGATTTGTTTATCGTTGTAATACGCCCATCCTTGCAATGCGTCTAAAGCGATTTTCAGCGAATTATCGACATCAATACATCTCGCAGATTTCGGTATAAGCCAGCATTCAACTTCGACAAAACCTGCTAATTTCGTGATGTGTTTTTGCAAGCAAATCAACCTGACTTCTGCTTTATAAGCTCTTGCTTCTGGTGAGATAAACACACCTCTTGTGCTGTGACGCCAGTATCGGTTTGCTGATATCGGATATGGGAGAGTGAGTTTCATAAACCTAATCCTTTTACGGTATTCTCAAAATCCGCCACTGCATACTCTGTACCGAATCTTTTGTAGAGCAATGCACACCAAACATCTAAGCTAACTTCATCGAGAAAACAGATGTGTTCGATTACCCCAAAATCATCAAGATACATCGGCAATAAATCGCCAGCCGACCAGACGCACATTACAAAATCATCTTTTTTGCGTTCGATTTTTTCGAGGGTTATCGGACCTTCTTTTTGTGCAGACGCTCTCAAGAAAAGATTGAAGATCTCTTTATCGCTCAGTCTATTCAAAAACTTAACGCTCATTTCGCTCTCCTCTTTTGATTCCACGAATAAACTTTTTCACGATTTCTATTCACGTTGATGACGATTTTGTCTGCGATATACAGTCGATCAAGTTCTTTCTGAATGTCACTTTTATCCGCTTTGACGAACATCACGAGCTGCTCAAGTGTGAGCGGTTTTGTTGCTTGTTTAAGTATCGAAATGATCTTTTCACGCTTGTTCATAACGCAATCCTTTTGCTTTTGCTGCTGCTAAAATGCAATCTCTGACCGCTTGAGTCATCTTCACACCTCGATTGATTTTGTCGAGCCCTTCTTTGATCCACGATGTATCTCCGCCTTCTGCTTTCGGTACTCTCATACCAACTTTTTGCAGTAATTGTTTCGCTTCTTCTTTGCTGATTCTGTCTGCTTCCGCTGCTGGTAACGCTTTGTGAGCTTCAGGTATTTCAGCCCATGCAGACTTTTCAAGCTGCTTTGCTAATTCCGCTTTCCAGCGCTTCTCAATCTGCTGATACGATGCGTTTAAGAGGTCAAAAGTCATCGATGCTGCTGCCCAGAAAATCGCAGGATGCGACCAAGTACCCTTTTCTCCTCTACTGCGTTCTCTCATGCCTTTAACCGCTTCGAAATACGCCACATTCCCATCAATATCAGGTCTGCAAAGCTTGATGAACTGTGGTAGTGTTGGCGGATATTCTTGGCGATCAAGCGCTTTAACTCCTCGTAAAAACTCCTCTTTCGTCATATCGCAAAGCTTCGAATGCCAAAAAGTCATCAACTTCTGCTGTTCGGCTTTTTCCTCTTCTGGCGTACCAGCTTTAACCCGATACATGTTGTCCATCCGATGTCCGTAGAGCATGAACATATTCAAAAACAGTTTTTCAATCCATTGGTAAGAGATATTCATCGTTGATCACCTTTTCGTTTCTTCGGTCTAAGTCTGCGTTTAAGGATGCCCATGATCCAAAGCCGTTTTTATTCGATTTTGAGGTTGTTGAGTCTCGTATGTAGCACGCCTTAAAGCTCTGATAACCACTCTCAGCGGCAAACTGAACTGCTTCTGAAAGCGTAATGCCTGCCTTATGCGCTTCTCGCTTCAACGCATCGACAGCAAGCTTGGTCATCGGTGCTTTTTTTGCTTTTCGAACTGCAACGAATGCTTCTGCGATTTCTTGTTCAACGCCTTCGTTCGTTAGCCAATCAGGCGAGTAACCTGAAAATTTTTGTTGAGGAGAGTCTTTAGGGGGATATAGGGGGTTATTATTTTCTTTTTTATTTATTTTATTTTTACTTTCTATTTCTTTTATAAGTGACATTTTGTCACTACCTTGGTGACATTTTGTCACTACCCCTGGTGACATTTTGTCACTACCTTGGTGACATTTTGTCACTAGTGTCATTTTGTCACTAGTGTCATTTTTGCATTGGTTATCTACCACCGCATATTGACTAAAAGTGATGTTTTTATCGGCATCAAAATGACATGATTTTTTAACAAGCCCCTGTTCAATTAGATTACTCAAACATCTGATTGCAGTGCGTCTATTGATGCCCGTCAGATCGCACAAGTACTGCAATCCACCGTTAAACGTTGATTTCCCGTCCATTGAGAAGCCATTAATGACAGCAAAAATAAGCAATTCATTGCTTGATAAGCCAAGATCAACCATCCATGGCTGAATAAGAATAAATCCTCGTTTATGTTTTTCTTTTTCTTCACTCATTCAGGACTCCTCACTTCTAAAGCACCCACTTGAAAGAGCCACCCGATCGTGTCGTAGTGTGCTGCTTCCCATTTTTTAATCTTTTCTTCACGGTCTGCGCCCGATTGATCAATGTACGTGTGACATTCGTAGCAGAGAAATGCAATGCGGTAATCATGCGCTTTAATGCCCATGCCTTTACCGTCGGTCATGCTGTTTGAATGCGCCGCTACAACTGTTCCGTCGTTCGGCTTGTAACAAGCAAAACACACTGGCGCACGTTTCGCCCAGCGCAATAAGTTTTTGTTTCTGTAATTATGGTCAGTCATATGCCAAAATGTTATTAACAAGGTTTTCAACATCGCCCCG
>CAVGUA010000110.1:59845-90812 GCA_963632335.1 Parabacteroides goldsteinii | reverse complement strand
AATCATATCTTTATTTATATATTTTGATTTTATTTTTGTTTTTGATGTGTAAAATGTAAAATGAAAACGTTTTCATAAAAGATTTTTTGTTTTTCTATTGACTTATTATTTTATTTGTGGTATAATATTATGTGTAAGGTGGTTGAGATAGACGGAAACAAAAAACACTTACATATAATATTTAAAAAATATTTTAATTTAATAATGCATATTATTTGCATAAAGTTTTAAGATATGGTATAATATTGTATGTAAGGTGGTTGAGATAGACGGACTTAACACACTTACAAAAATATAAATAAAGGTAGGTATAAAATTATGACAACAAACAAACAAATCTTAACATTAAACAAAAAAGAATTAAAAGCGATGTTAGAATTAAACACTCTAGCACAAGCAAAAGCAAAAACTAGTAATGATACATTACTTAAATTATTAAATTGTGAGTATTGCGACTTTGAAATGGTGCAAGTAGAATGCACTAAATCAAAAGGCTTAGTTATGGTAAATCGTGGCTCACTTGCTGAAATACTATTTAAAATAATAATAAAATCTTATGTTAAGGGCGACACTATCAAGGGCGTAAGCACTAGGGCAAAAAATGGTTTTAATGATTTAAACACTTATAAATTAGATAGTGATTTATTAAGTGATTTAGGGTTAATAAATACAACCAATTACGAAATAAAGTTTACTACGGGTTTTGCATATGGTAGCGAATTAAGAAAAAATACTCAAAAAATTATCTTAATAACCAATAAGGGCATATTCTTAAATACACCTAAAACATTGGTTTATGATAATTACGGACACATTAAACCAACAAATAACGGAACACCAATACAAGAATTAAATGAGTTGTTAGGTTTCTAAGAGTTTAAAGGTGGTTAGGGCTTACACCTAAAACAAGCCCACAATAAAATAAAATAATAAGGTAGGTAAAAGATAAAATGAATAAAAAATTGACTAAACAATATAAGAAACTAGTTAAAGAAAGAAACTTAAAAAGCCTTTATAAGGGTTTAAAAATAAATGTATATTGCGATATGGATGGCGTTATTGCTGACTTTGGTGGACAAATTAATGCACTTGAACGCTTTAAAACTGAAAAAGGCTTCTTTAAAAAACTTAAACCAATTAATCAAGAAGGCTTTGAAAGTCTATTAAAAAGCCCATATATAAATTTATATATTCTATCCGCAAGCCCCAATAAACAAGCGGATAGGGATAAAAGGGAATGGCTAAAATATCACTATCCACAAATTAAAAAAAGCCATATCATAATAATGAGAGTTGGTAAAAATAAAGCCGATTATGCAAAAACTAAAGGAGGCATATTATTAGATGATTACGGCAAAAATTGTAGGGAATGGATAGCAAGTGGCAAAGGTAAAAGCATAAAAATAGTAAAGCCACTTATAGAACATATAGGGGAAATATACCCAGACGGATGGTTTGAGTGGTAGGCACTGACCTATCACTACCACCGGCAGACGGAAAGGACTAAATTATGAAAGAGTTGGTAAAAAGATTTTTTAAGATAGAACAAAGATACAAGTTTGAAATGAACGATATTAGAGCCATTTTACAACTAATTAATGTAGGTTTGATTGTGTTTGTGGGGTTTAATGTTGGTGCGGTGTTTGGTTTAGTTATTGCAAGTTTAGGGTTAATTAAAGACTTTGCAACTGATAGGCATATAAATGGAATTGCTATGCATTTAGCGGGAATATGCTTAAACGTGTTTATATTATGGTTTGCTTAGCAGACGGAAAGGAGAAAAAGAGAATGACTGATTTAGAAAAAATTCAAGAACAATTAAAAAGACTTGATGTTGAATATGATGTAAAAAGATTTTCAATAGGTCAAGAATTAAGAATATATAGTCTTAATGGTGAATGGTTGGGCAGTTTATACTTTGATTTAGAAGGTGAATGGCAAAACTAGGCAGACGGGAAAAAACAAAGCGTAAGGCTTGACAAGTGATATGTAAGTATGATATAATATTAGTGTAAATAAAAAAAGAAAAGGTAGGTAAAAAATTATGAGTAAATTAGTAAGAGTTCCATTAAAAATTACATTAGACGGAAGTGTTGTCATTGAATTAGAAGACGGCGAAAGACTAGAAAGTATGAGTGTTGAAGAAATTGAAACGAGAGCATTATCAAGTTTTGAAGACGATTATGAAGGTTTTCTAAGTATTGCCGAAGCAGAAGACATCGAAGCAGACGGAAGCCACGCTTGGTATGAAGATGACGACGATGACGAAGATGACTTTTGGGACGAATGCTTAGAAGACGATGAAGAAGGGGAATAAACCCCTTCGCCCGAAAAGGGTAGACGGAAAGAAAAAATGTTGGCCTTGTTATCCGTCTACCGCAGACGGAAGAGAAGAGAAGCAGACGGAAATGGCAAGTTTTATTGCTTGACTTTCAAATGCAAAAGGTGTATAATATTAGTGCAAGAGTTAAATAGACATCACAATGGCCTAAACCCAAAGGCAGACGGACGCCGATAAGTTAAGTGCTTGACATATTAATTTATTTATGATATAATATTTATATAAAAGAAAGGTTTAGCAGCCACAAAGGCGGCAGACGGAAAGCAAAAATAAAACGCTTGACAAAAATAAATAAATGTGATATAATATTAGTGTAAAATAAATATGGGGTTGGTGGTCATCCCGAAACAAAAACCACCTATACCAACCTTGACCGGCAGACGGAAAAGGGAAGTAAAAGCCTTGACAAATGGCTTTAAAAGATGTATAATATTAGGTGTAAAGTGGTAATAAACTTAATCAATGGTATGCCAAGTAAGAAAATTGGCAGACGGAAAAGATAAGCAAAAGCCCTTGACATATAAACGTAAATATGATATAATATTTATGTAAATGGTAGCCAAGCCATTAAAAAATTTAAGTAAAGGTAGGTAAAAAATTATGGCAAAAGAAATCAAAAAAACAACAACAACTAAAAAGGAATGGGCCCCAAACGAAAATCAAGCAAAAGTTTTAGAAATTCTAAAGAATTACCCAGACGGAGCAATGCTAATAGATATCGAAATTGATACTGGCGTAAAAGTTGCAACTGGTGTAATGACCGCTTTAATGGGTCGTGGTCTTATTGTAGCAACGGAAGTTGACCGAATTAGTAATATCGTTTATCGTGATACAATTATCGGACACAAAACCGACCACGTAAAAAAATATAGTTTAGCAAATCTTGAAAGGGTAGCCGAGTAAATCGGCACCCAACCCCAAGCGGGCAGACGGAGAGAAGACTATGAACGTAATAATATTTGATACTGAAACAGTTGGAAAAGTTAGTCAAGACTTATTAAATGTGGGTTATAAAATCGTTGATATAAATATTCAACATGCAGACGGAAAAGTACTAGTGGCTAGAGATTATTTGGTAAGAGATTTATATAATAATCGTATTTATATGCTTAATGATGATTTTGTAGGTGCAAACAAACTAACCAAGTATGATAAGTTGGTGGCAGACGGAATGATAACATTAAGAAATATCAAGCAAGTATTTACTACTATGACAAACGATATTAAAAAATATAATGTATTATTTGGCTATGCATATAACTGTGACTTTGATGTTGACAAATTCAAACGCACAGCAGACGGATTAGGGATTGCAAACCCTTTAGAAGGACTACCAATATTTGATATTTGGGCGTATGCATATGAATTTATTATTAATACAAAGGAATATAAAGAGTGGGCGACTCAGACGGAAGAGTTCACCGCAACGGGCTTTTATATTAGTAGCACAGTTGAGAGCGTAGTAAGATACTTATTTAATAATAAAGAGTTTGAAGAAGACCACACCGCATTAAGTGATGTGCAATGGGAGACGGAAATATTATTAGAATGCATTAGAAGAAACGCCGACATAACTAGAGCATTACCGAAGGCAAAAAGAGTTGCATCTGAAAAAGTGTTCCACCAAGTGATAGTATTGCCAGACGGAAATGTTGTAGAGTTTGATTATAAGAAATCATTCGTTCGTGGTGACCGTATTACCTATAAAGGGTAAGCGGTCTCAGACGGACAAGGTAGTTAAAATACTTGACAAGAATATTAAAATATGATATAATATTAATGTAAATAAAAAAGAAAAGGTAGGTTAGAAAAATGGAAAAACAAATTAGTTATCAAATTTTAAAAGAAGAAAGAAAGGTTGTTGCTACTATTAAAGTAGGCAAATGCGAATTAAAGGGTATTGCTGTATGTAGTCCACAAGATAAGTTTAATGAATTAATAGGAATGGAAATTGCCAAAAACAGAGCTTTAATTTTACTTGCTGAATGTGAAAAAGAAATAATGGAAGAAGATTTAAAAGAATATATTCAAACAAAAATTAATCAAGCCAAAGAAAAACTTGATGGCTTCATAGAGCTTGATAACAAATATTCCCCAAATCAAATTGAAAATACTCTAAAAGAATTAGGTTGGAAATGTAATGGTTTAATACGTAATGGCTCTTCTTATCAAACTGAAAGTTATGAATATAGTAATTATAGACATTATCGAAAATATTTGTTGACATTCGGTTGGAATGGTTGGACTCAAGAAAAATATTTTGGTATGATAGAAAAATAAATCAGACGGAAGTAAACAATCTTTCTCTTGACAAAGTTAAATAAATATGATATAATATTAATATAATTAAAGGTTGGGGCTACGTCCAATCCTCAACAAAAGGACAAACGTTACTATTCATCGTTCAAAAATAGGGGAAGATTTCACCAAAATAAATCGGGTTTAATTGTTTGCCTTAATAAAGATAATTGGCTAAAACTACATTTGCCTTAAGAACGGGTCGTAAGATACCTACGTGACAGGTTCAGGTCCCTAGTGGACCTTTTTTATTTTACCCTTTCCGTCTGCGTAGACGGAAATTTCCGTTTTGTCAAGTGCCATTTCCGTCTGCCATTATACACCCTTTCTTTCCCTTTGTCAACCAATTTGCTCGCCACTTCCGTCTGCCTTTCCCCTCCTATCCCTCCCCTTTCTCCCACCTTTTTAACATTTTTGAAGCAGCAGCAGCAACATTTTTACTTAAAACTGCACGTTTTCGCTTACTTTTTTCACGTTTTCTCCTAAAATTTAATATGTTTTAGGAGATTTTTTCACTTCCGTCTGCCTTTTTCGACGCAAAAATCGGATGTCCAATACATAAATATGTATATACATATAACCATAAAGCCATAAATTTTTGATATATATGCCGCGCCCGCGTGGCGACGGCGTGAAAACGTTTTCATTTTATGAAAAAGCAGCAGCAGCAAGATGAAAGCGCTTTCATTTTTTTACAGCAGCAAGAATAGCAAGTCTTAAAGATAGGAAAACGTTTTCATAAGTTTATGGGTTGACAAGTTGAGCTTTTTGTGGTATAATATTATTGTAGTTAGGTGATAGGAAAAGGAATTTTATGAAAAAAAGAAAATAAAAATTTTAGAACATTTTTCTTGACTTTGCCACCAAACTATGATATAATATTAGTGTAAATAAAAAAGAAAGGTAAAAGGTAATTTAAAATGATGAAAACAATAAATGTAAACAAAAATGAAAAAGTATGGAAACCAAATGACAATCAAAAAGCGTTCTTAACTGTCTTAGAGGGATATAATTATCCTGTTACTTTAATGGAAATTGAAGTAGATACTGGCATTAGATATGCTAGTGGCGTGGTAACTGCCTTAGTAAAGCGTGGTTTAGTAATATCTGAAGACACCAAAATAGTATGCGATGTATATTTTAAAGGTGTCAAAATCGGCGAAAAGACTAATACTGTTAAGGCATATACATTAGTGAAAGAGACTGAATAAGTCTCTTTTTGCACATATGTAAGAGGCAGACGGAAGGATGGTTATGAAAACGTTTTCATAATTAAAGCATACGATGAAAGCGTTTACATTAAAATGAAAGCGTTTACAAAATATGCCCGGACGCCGGAGAGGGCGGGGCGCCGCAAACTTGTGGTGCCTAGGTCAGTGTGATACTTATTAGCAGCAGCAGCTATAATAATATTATAGCACATTTTCCACATCTTGTCAAGCCATTTGCTCACTTTTTGCAGATGTAGAAGTAACATTCCAAAGGTTGCTTGGCAATGGTACTCGGGCTAGTTAATAGTACTTATGCTATCTACATTCAGCATAGGGCAATGAAAACGTTTTCATAAAGTTGAGCAGCAGCAACAAAGTTATAGGCCTACGTGGATTTAAAATTTATGTTGATTTAAAATTTATGTTGATTTAAAATTTATGTTGATTTAAAATTTATGTTGATTTAAAATTTATGTTGATTTAAAATTTATGTTGATTTAAAATTTATGTTGTCATAGGATTCACATGATTGGGCGCGGTTTGCCGGCACCTTCTTGGAGCGTTTGGCAGTAATCTGCGCATTTCCCGGCAGCAATTTTATCTGCGCGGCTATTGAAGTGAGCCTATGACGTCTTTGGTTTTAGTTCGTCGCGCAAAAATTTTTCATTTGCCGAACAAATTTCTTGACAAAACGTCAATCATTTAGTATAATATTATTGTAAGAAAGATGATAAAAGAACCTTAAAAGAAAATCTTCTTACTGCGGACGGCGCTTCATATGTTACCTCCTTAATTCATATTCTACTTGCCGTCCGAAAAATTTAACAATTAATGGAGCGATTTTCTTGACAAATTGCTAATCATTTAGTATAATATTATTGTAATTAAAGATAAGAAAAAAATTAAATTTGGTCAGGCGAGCCAAGAGTCGCCAGAAGGAGAAAAATTATTATGAGTAAAAATTTAACACCATTAACTGAATCTGCAAAGGCCGTATTAGAAGTTTTGGCCGCATCTGATAGACCGCTTACTATTGCTGAATTAAACGAACGTGCCGGCGTAGCTATCACTCCCGGTCACATCTCTGGTTTAATTAAGCGTGGACTTATTTACAACGCCGGACAAGTGGCAGCGGAAGTCGCTTCTAAGCGTTCAAATAAAGTGTATCAACTAGTCACTGATGCCGTTCAAACTAATCCTGCAACTGGCAAAGTATGCAATTACACAGATGCCGAAAAAAGCATTCTAGTTGCATTAAAGGACGCCGCAGAGCCGCTTACACTAGCTCAACTTAGTGAATTAGTTGGCAAGCCACTTATCAGCGGAAACGTCAATGGCTTAGTTACAAAAGGAAATGTAACCGTGGCTGGTGAAGTTGAAGTGCCTTGTACAGTTAAGAAAAAGGTTGGTACTTATGCCTTAGCCGCACGTGATGCTGAATAAGGCGAGAATTAGAAAAAATTTCTTGACAAAACGCCAAACTTTTAGTATACTATTTATGTAAATGATAAGATAAGTTAAGATAATCTTCAAGTCTTATCGTCACGGTCTAATGGTATGACCGATAAGATACCATTCGTGAGTCAGCGGCGAGAACGCGCAGTTAGCTCTTACTAGAAGCGAGCAATTGGAAGTTAATTTCGAGCGATAAACATCTTCGGAGTTATTGCATTGATTTCAATTGACGAGTTAGGTCACTTACGACCATACCGCCTTACCCCACGTCGACAAACCAGTGGAGCAATTGTGGGGTTACCACCGGAGTAGTAGTGAAGCACTTCGAGATAGCAAGTCTACACTAGCAAGGTCGTGATTAGTCCACGTAAATCCTTGCCTCTTGATAAGTAAGCCGAGGTCCCTACCTTATCCTCGACTTAGCTATGAGGAGCGAACTAAATATCCTCAAAACGTTATAGGAGGGAGACAATATGATAGTATGTTAGTTAGTACTATGACAAACAAACAACTTATTCAAATTCTTAAACGATTCAAACCATCGGCATCCGTAGTGGTGGTTTCTCCTGATGGCCTTACTGCTCCTTCTATAACAGCGAGTTTGAATGAGTCAGGGGAATGGCTAATTCAGATAAGCCCATCCGTGACGCCAAATACGGATTATCAAATGATTAATAGAAAGGAAGACAAATAACTATGGCAAACAAACAAACAGTTTTAAGTTACACTGAAAAAGAACTTGCAGCAATCGAAGCTTTAAAAGCTAACAGAGGAGAACATTTAACTTTAAAGGAACTTGGTATCGCAGCTGGTACAATGACTAGCATCCGTACTAAAGCTAAAAAGGTAGCAGATGGTATTCTTGAAGCAGGTGACATCGAAGTAATTAACGTAAATGTTGAGGAATACGAAGATGTTTGTCCTACTTGCGGAGCTAAACATAGCGGTAAGAAATTTTATCTATAGAATTGAACCTAAAACACTAATTGGGAGGAGGATTTAATTCCTGCCTTCCTTTTTTAAGATAAGAAAGGAGAACCAAGTTAATGAATGAATTAAAGTTTACGTCTTTTTGCCGCCAAATAGCTTCGTTAGGTGCCCTACCAACCAATATCACTGCTAATGGCACCGAAACCATTCAACAAACAGCCCGTAATCAATGACGCGCCGAAGGAGTCGCTGCCTTGGTAGATGACCTCAAGCAGATGTATGGTGATGAAGTAGATATTTTAGTGACGAAGGAAGGTATTGTTTTCGTTATTGAAAATGAAGCTACCGGTTATACAATTAGCTGAGAACTAAAAAATACTATCAAGGCACTTGATTACGACCCATTTGAGGCGGCAAATGCTTACGATGATGAAGTAGCAAGTAAGGCTGCAAAGGCAAAGGCTCGTGAGGCTGAGGCGGCTGCTAAGGCCGCATTGATGGCAGAAAAGCGCGCAAAGGTGATAAGCCGTTTGAAGACGAAGGAAGCCAGCGGCGCCAATGGCTAGAATTTCACAGCGCCCGATGTGATGGTTAGAATTTCACAGCGCTTGACATGATAGAATTGCTTAGATAGTTAAGGGGGAAGGCCATTTATGGTCTTTCCTTCCTTGACGTTCTTCTAAGCATTGGAGCGAACGATTAGAACGATACACTTGGCTCGCTTCACTTTACTACGAGTGCGCCTGCCGCCGCACTCTTCGTATCCATCCGACCTTCCTTGCTCCGCAGGAAGGAACTACGCCCGCGTTGCGGTCGTTGCTGAGCTGCGCTCGCACCGTGCTAACATCACTTACATGCGTAGCTCGCGCTCCACCTAGGGGTTCCGCGCTACGCAGAACAACTACTTAACTCAAAATGGACTTTTTATCAAAAACGGATTAAAATGAAAATGTATATCACTAAGAATAAGATAAGATAACACGAAAACACAATTAAATAAACTTCAAAATGTGTCTAGCAGTCCATGACCTTGTTATCTTATATAATACAATTTGTGGTTTACATAATATAACACAGGAGATTTTCTATGAACACTAATAACACTTTTTATAAATACAAAACCAATCTTCCATACCTTCCTATCGTAGACACCGACTGGACTTTATACAAACGTGATTATTTAACATTTATGATGGCCTTGCGAGCATCCGCAATTGAATATGAAAGTAGTTTCGCACCGAAGGATTGCCGTTTCCGCATAGTGCCCGACAGTAAGAGACTGTGTTACGCTAATATGCAATTAACTAACTCATCATTAAGCCGTTGGCGCGCACGTTTAAAAGAGCCGATAATTTGGCAAGTGGATACATCAATCGTTCTAATGCCGATGGAAACTTTTGACCGCGTGGTGGATTTATTGCTAACTCACTTCAATAGACAAACGGCTGGTTCATATTTTAAACTTTTTGCCGCCTACTTTTACTATGACACTATTTTTAATAGCGGATGGGCAGGTGGAATTGAACGTCTACATACTATTATTGGTAGTGAACAAGGCGATGTAAGCCGAATGAGTAATTGGATGCTTGAACACGGGCTTTTAGCCCGCAATGGCAAGTATCACTTCACAGCCGGCGCAGATGCATTTTGCTACCAATGGAAAATTTCTCCGCAGTACTTGATGCCGGAAAAAGTGAACAATTTACTTGACAAAGAGTAAAAAGTTTAGTATAATATAGTATGTAATGAAGGAGGAAAAGGAATGAATTATTACTATTTAACATTTATGAACGAATATGCGTTTCCAATTATATTAATATTTGTGTTTTTAATACTTACGTTCTTTGTGTATTCCATTTTACGAAATGGTGCAACTGTAGAATACGTTGAAGAAGATGAAGATGGCGAAGATAGCGAACCAAAGACCGTACCGATTCCCGAAGATATAAAGTATCGTGCGGATTGGTTAACTATATTTATGAATTATCTTATTTTTGGTTGCAAATATATGTCTGAAAAACCGACAATTTCTTGCTTTAAGCCGAAAGATGGTATCTCTTTAGTAAGAGTTATGGGCAATGATGTGCAATTCTGTATTACCGTATATTGGAATCAACATAAAGTACTTTTAACAGGCTATTCAGTTGATACAGTTAACGAAGACCGCATGAAAGTAAAATTATTAACTAAAAAAAGTTTTAAATGGCATAGTTTTGATGTACCTTATGTTAAAATTGATACATTCTTAAAAGACTTTGAGGATGCCTATATGTCATTTTTTAGTGATTTATTATTCGAGAAACTTATGACCGAGAATGATAACAGAGATTACTTTGAATGGTTGATTAATCACTTCTTAGATTGTCCACCTGTCGAAGGAATTGAGATACCGGAAGATGATGAAGAATGGTTTGAGATAGTAACTGATGATATAATTAATTTGGCGAAAGACTCTAAATGTATGAATATTGAATCATTTTGGGAACGTTTTGGTATTCTAATGATACGTTTTGCTGCGAAATATGGAGTAAATTGGCTTCAAAAATTCAACTTTGACCAAATTCAAATCGAAGAAATTTTAGATAAAATTGAAGATATGAAAGAAGACGACGGAGCCGACCAAACGGCGGAGGAGTCGTTTGAAGAGAATGAAGGAACAGAGGAAGAGTAAAAATCTTCCTTTTTTATATGCATTTTTCTTGACATATCGTTCAAAAAGGAGTATAATATTAGTATAAGAAATAAAAAGTAAAATATTATTTCTTAAGAAAGGTAAGGTATGAATTATGGAAAATGTAAATAGATTTTATTTAATAGAAAGTTTTACAGGTGAAGTTATTAGTGAAGGAGAGAATTTAAATGAAGTAATGAAACCTGCTTGGGAAGTGGCATCTGTTCGTAATTGTGGTATATCTCGTTGTTGGTATATGGATAATCGCTTATATATCGATGCCGGACCTAGAGTGTTTTATGTTATTGCAAGCGCTTTAGAGGGGGTGGAAGTATTAAAAAATAGAATGAAAGGAAATGAATAATATGTTAGGAATGCAAGATTATCAAAAAATAGAAAATATTGTTGAAAAAAAGATGAAAAAATACTATCATGGTGAATCATGGTTTGCGATTTCAGATATTAGCATCTGTCGAATTGGCGAAAAATGTTCTCTTGAAGATTGTTTAATTACCATTTCAATACAATGGGGTATTGGGGATGCTAAGGATTCTCATAAAGCAAAATATACCTTACGTCCGGGATTGAAAAATATTAAACAAGTTAGTGAGGCTTTATATACGATAATAGAGTTTGTAGAAGATTTCCAAGAAAATGAATAAAAATAGAGCATTTTTCTTGACATATCATTCAAAAAGGCGTATAATTATAATATAAATAAAATAAAAGAAAAATAAAAAGAAAAGGTAGGTTTTAAGTATATGACAGCATTAAATAAATATATGAAAGAAATTGGTGAATATCAATTATTAAGTGCAGATGAAGAAAGAGAATTAGCATACAAAATGAGAAGCGAAGACCCTGAAGTTGCTCACGCTGCGAAAGAACAATTAATCAATAGTAACTTAAGATTGGTTGTATCAATTGCAAATAATTATCAAAACAGTCATATGGAAAAGTTAGACTTAATCGCTGAAGGAAATTTAGGTTTAATCACTGCGGTTGAAAAATACAATCCAGACTTAGGTTATCGTTTCTCAACTTGTGCGACTCCTTGGATTCGTCAAGCCATTACTAAAGCAATCACTGATTGCGGAAAAACTATCCGTATTCCCGCTCATATTTATCAAATGTTGAACAAGTATAGAGCAACTATTGCTGAATTAGAAAGTAAGGGTGGAAAAGCCACACCTGCTCGTATCGCAGAAGTTATGGGCATCGATGTAGAAAAGGTTGCTGACTTGGAAGGTTGGCGCTATGACACTGTAAGTCTTGAAACACCATTAGGAGATGATGGTGACACTTTAAGTGACTTACAAGCAGACACAAGAAGCGAAACACCTGAACATTTTGCAGTTCGTAAGGAAAAAGAAGAAGTAATTCAAGATTTAATTAAGACCGTTTTAAAACCACGTGAACAAATAGTAATTAAAATGCGTATGGGTTTAGGTAAGGTTGAAAATGGTGACCCAATTAATTGGACAAAAACTCATACTTTAGATGAAGTTGGAGCTGAATTAAACTTAACTCGTGAAAGAGTTAGACAAATCGAAAAAGCAAGTTTACAAAAATTAAAGGCAGCATGGCCTTGGAAGAAATAAGGAGGAAATTAATTGTGAGTAGACAATTAGTAATTCGTTCTGTTGAACGTGTAGAGTATATTAATGTTATGGAGCTTAATGCTGAGTATATTGAAAAATTTAATGAATTTTTACAAAAAACTTTTCGCCCAGTAGAAGAAGGTGCATCGATTCCTTTCTTTACTGAAGAAGATTTAGTAAATATTTGGGAAAATAATGGTCGTCTTAATGATATTAATGAAATCAGAGTAAATCGAGGTATAGCACCATTAGTAGATGTACAAGTAGAAGATATTCGCTTTACAGCGACAAGACCTACTTTTAACTTAATCCCTGCAATTCGTGATTTTTTAGAAGAAGATGTTTGGTGTGCTTTTAGGGAAGAAATAGATGGCGAAGTACTAGATTGGGAGTTTGGAATGGAAGAAGAGGAAGAGCCATGGCAATAAAAATTAAAATTAAAACCTTTAATGGTAAAGTGCAGGTGCTTGAAAAAGAAGTGCCTGCAAAGGGCCATTTAGCAGCACAACAAAAGTTTAGGGCGATTACCTTTCGTGATAAGACGAAATTTTCTCGGCATCCTAAACATCGTAAACTTAACTCATTTGATGAGTAGCGGAAAAATTTTTCAAAAGAACGCAAAATTTTCTTGACAAAACGTGAAAAATTTGCTATAATATAATTGTAAATAAAAATAAAAAGAAATTTTATAAAGGAGACTAAAGATTATGACAAACATTACATTTGTTACACCATTACAAAATAATGATTTTACAGTAAGCGAACCTTGTTGCTCTTTAGTCATACCTTGCTCGTATAGCACCGAAGACTTAGTTAATTAAGTCGCACGGTCATCATTCCCGTTTTACGAGCAAGTGGAGTTAAGTCCCTTGCTCTTTTTTAACGAAAAAATAATCAAATTGCTTGACAAGATGTTAAAAATCTAGTATAATAATAATGTAAATAAAATAAAAGATAAAATTAAAAATAAAGGAGAAAATCGTTATGGCAGATTATGTTAATGAGTTATCAAATTTTCCATCTGATGGTTGGTATACTGCTAAGGTACTAAATTTATCGGCGGCAACACTCAATGCGATGGAACGTCGTAGTTTAGTTGAAGTTAATCGTGCCGTTTCTCCGCATCTTTATCGTGCAAAAGGTATCGGTGTGTATCAAAAAATAGTTCAACTAGCTCGTTCTCTTGATACAGATTTACTTTCTGTAAAGCGTTCATCTGAACGACTAGGAATGCTTTGTCAAATTAAACAAGGGTTAATTTATGATTGTTGGGGTAATCCTTACGATGTAACCGGTGTGGACTTATATTGGAATAATGATACTAGCCATTGGGTTCCACTTCCTTAGCAATAAAATTTTTCAAAAAGTTGAATAAATTTCTTGACAAGTAGTAAAAAATTTAGTATAATATTTATGTAATTGATAAGAAAAGAAAAATAAAAAACCTTTAAAGGGATGTTCATCATCCCGCCTACCGATGGCCGCCCTAATGGATAGTGATTAGTGCAATTCTAATCGTGGTCTCCGTTCTAATGCTAAGGAACAAGAAAGTCCGTCAAAACGGAACTCTGCATAAAAGTCGAAACGCCAGCGCACAACTTCGGTCTTGGACATAAAACGACTTTAAATAATTGAAGGTTTTGTGCAAATATAGCCTCCGTGGCTTATACGGATAGACTTGTATCGTTACTTATTTTCCCGTCGAAGTCGAAAAAAGTTGTAATGCGAAAAAGCGCTTGTGGTGCCGATAATCACCGTGAAGTCAGTAGGGTATCCAATACCTCAAACACGTAAAAATTACAAGTTGGGGGCTATGTAGTGCCTTATCGCAATGATATTTAAACTACAGAACATTATAGGCTTATAATTGATTGCTGCATTTGTTAATGATAACAATGAGACAGGGGTCTCATCATTAACTAAGTGCGCCGTGTCCAGTTGGGACTGACGCTCGATAACTGCAAGACCCATTGGTAGGTTGGTATCTATCAAAGTTAAACCAAAATAGCCCGAGAGACAGTAGAATGGTACGCCTCACCTAGAAACTCGTATAAAAAACAACTGGCTGTGCCCATACATTAGTTGGTAGGTTTAGCAACTACCTAATCGAAAGATATCTCAATAAGTTGCATTACAGTAATACGTTGGCGGACGATACAAGGTGGACGCAGAATGAGAGTAATCAAATATGAATCCGAATGATTACCACCTGTCCATAACGAACACCCGAAGCAAGAGCGCGACGACCCATCGCGAACTCTTCCGTATTATGGTTGGGGCTGGGGCCGGCAAGACCGGGGACGCCCGTTTAGAGAGACAAAATAAGCACACTATTTTACTCTTAAAAATAAATCGGTGTGGGAGTGATGAGCCTAAATCATCCTAGAAATGGGTTTTGGGACTGCTAGGGGTGGTCGCTTGCCTTGCAAGCAGGAAATTTTCAGATGGGTTCAAATCCCATAAAATCCACCATATTTGATTAACGGGGAGCCGGCGAGTCTCTAATGAAAACTCGCCGTTTAAAGGAATATACTAATTCTGTCGTATAGGCAAATAAAGACTCCGAATTAGTATATTCCTTTAAACGAAAGGAGAAGATTATGATATATTTTACATCTGATTTACATTTTGGACATAATAAAGAGTTTCTATATAAACCACGAGGCTATAATAGCCTTGATGAGATGACTAAAGATGTTATCTTCAAATGGAACACTACTGTCAAAGATGAAGACGATGTTTATATTTTGGGAGATTTAATGCTTACGGATTCTCCTGCCGTTCATAATCAAATTAAAAGTTTAAAAGGTCGATTACATATCATTTGCGGTAATCACGACACGGAGCGCCGCATTGAATTATACCGCACTTTTCCAAATGTAGTAGAAGTTACATACGCAAAACCGCTTAAATATGGTAAATATCATTTTTGGCTTAGTCATTATCCAACTATTACATCAGATGATAAAGCAAGTTTACATAAGTGTCTTATTAATTTGTATGGGCATACTCATCAAAGTCTTTGTCCATTTTATTATGATGCTATTAAATATGTGCCGTGGATGTATAACGTTGGACTTGATTGTCATCATAATCAAGTAGTTAGTATTGAACAAATTATTGTTGATTGTGAAGGTTTTTGGGAGAATTTCAACGCTTTATCTACTCATTATAGAACTGCGGAAATTTTAGACGAAATGTTAAAAAATTCTCTTGACAAATCAAAAAATTTTTAGTATAATATTTATGTAAAGATAAGAAAGAAAGAAAATAGACCCTAACAGCTAATTCGTAAAACAACATATTTTCACAATATTATCGTCATTTAAACCGATTGTCAACGGGTCTAGTATAAAGACGCTTTCAGCAATATAAAAAGAATTACAATTAGTTACTTATTCTATCAAATAAATCTTTTAGCGTCTTGGAAAGGAAAAAATTTATGAGTATCAATTTTGTTAATGCAATGGACAATATGTCTGCACAAAAGGTAACCGAAAATGGTCAACCTGCTTTAAACACTACAATGTCTAAATGTTTAGATTTGTTCGCTATTATAGGGTCAATTCGTGACCGTGACGATACAGACATTTATAAACATCTTACAATGGCTTGGGATGAAAACCCTGAGTTAACTCTAAAGACAATTTTTTATGCACGAGATATTAAAGAAGGCTTAGGAGAAAGACAAACTTTCCGCACTTGTCTTCGTTGGTTAGCATCGTGCCATCCAGAAATATTAATTAAGAATTTTGATAATATTGGCTTTTTTGGTCGTGCTGACGATTATTACGCTTTAGAAGGCACTCCTTGTGAAGAAGAAATGTTTGACTATCTTAAATTTATTTTTCGACACGATTGTCAAAATTTTAGAAATCATCAACCAATTAGTATATTAGCTAAATGGTTAAAATCTACAAATACATCATCTGATGAATCTAGACGATTAGGCTTAAAAACTGCAAAAGCATTCGGCTTAACAGTGCCTGCATATCGTAAAATGCTTAGTACTTTACGAAAATATGGTAAGGTATTAGAACCTATCATTTCAGACAACAGATGGTCTGATGTGAATTATAATGAGGTTCCGGGCAATGCAATGGCTAAATATATTAAGGCGTTCAATCGTCACGATAAGGCTCGTTTCCAAGAGTATGTCGAAGCTGTACAAGAAGGTAAAACTATTACTGTTAATGGGAAAGAAGTAGCAGCAAAAATGAATGTTGGACACTTATTCCCTTATAAAATAGTGCAAAAGTACATGAAAAATTGGTATGCATGGTATAACCATCAATTACAACCGATACCTGAAGTAGAAGCTATGTGGAAAAGTTTAAATAACTACATTCCACAAAATGCAAATAGCAATACAATTGTTGTTGCCGATACATCTGGTTCTATGGAAACCCAACCATTAAATGTAGCTTTAAGCTTAGCAGTTTACTTTGCTGAGAGAAACACAGGAGCATATCATAATAAAATGATGGTTTTTAGCCGCGAAGCTAAATGGGTTACTTTGCCGGAAAATGCAAGTTTAGCTGAAAAGTTAAATGTTATTCCATGCAAAGTTGCCAATACAAATATGGAAGCAGTGTTCGATTTAATCTTACAAACTGCTGTAACAAATCATCTATCTCAAGAAGAGATGCCAAAAAATTTAATCCTTATCACAGATATGGAATTCGATGAAACTACCGACTATAACGGTACGTTCGATACATTCTATAATATGATGAGAAATAAATTTGAAGTAATGGGCTATCAATTGCCAAATATTGTATTTTGGAATGTAGATGCAAGACAAGACACCTTCCATACAATTGCAAGTATGCCTTACGTTCAAATGGTATGCGGTAAAGCCTCAACTGTATTCGCCGATTTACTTCAAGGTAAAGTTCATACACCATATGATTATATGGTTGAGGTATTAAATAAGCCTAGATACACCAGTATTAGATTAAATTAAAAATTTAAGACAGCCTACACATAAGCAAATCATTTTTGATAGAAACTAGGTAATCATAAAATAAATTTAAAGAAAGGAAAAATTATTATGAGTGAATATGTAAGCTTTTATCTTAAAAATAAAAAAACAAATACATATACACCGCTATTTTCATATGGTGGTTATATTCGAGATAGCTTTAGTGCAATGATTGGTAATCATATTGCGCATTTTGTATACAAAGAGGAAGATTATCGTGTAGCAAAACCAATATCTAAAGATACTATTAGTTTAATCAAAACTTGGTTAAACGATAAAGTCGATAGTTGTATAGAAGATATGCGTGCAGTCCAACAACAAAAAGAAGATGTCTATAATACAAATAATTCTCTACAAGATAAACTTGAAATTTTAGCAGATTTAAACCATGATTTAAGAATAGTTAATGACGACCTTGATGAATACCGAGGAGCGATACGATTTTATAACTTCCTTTTAGATATCGATTATGAAAATAAAGATTGCATTTATGCCGGTATTGAGTGTTTTGCACCTGATGGCAGTGATATAGAAGATTAGAAAAGTTTTCTTGACAAAACGAGAAAATTGAATATAATATATTAATCGTATAGGTAGTTCAAAGTTTAAATGCTTTGGGTTACCCAATGGGGTATTCGTATAACAGCTTTGTATGGCAGCCTTCCAAGCTGCGGGAGCCGGGGCAGCACAAAAGATTGTGGCTCTTTCGGCATCGGTTCAAATCCGGTATATCTCCCCATATGCGGGTTTAGTGTAATGGTAGCACGTCGGCCTCCAAAACCGCCAGTAAGAGTCCAAGTCTTTTAACCCGTGCCACAATTATAGTAAGGAGATAATTTTATGAATAATAAACGAATAGCAATTATTGGAGCCGGACCTGCAGGTTTAACGGCGGCTTTATTTTTAACACGTGCAGGGTATAAAACGACCCTCATTGAAAAAGATGCCGTAGGCGGTCAAGCTAGTCGTGCGCCTTTAATTGAAAATATCCCAGGTGTCAAGTCAATTTCTGGTTTAGATTACTGTTGGAGCATTATAGACCAAATTGAAGAACAAGGTGAACTTAATTTAACTTTTGATACCGTATTAAATATAAAATTTAATACCAACAGAAAATGTTGGCAATTGCAGATGGTAGAAGAAGTAGAGAACAACTTATTTGATGTAATTATCATTGCAACCGGTGCCGATCCAGTACATTTAGATTTACCTAATGAGTACCAATTAACGGAAAAAGGTTTTGTTTCTTATTGTACTTCTTGTGATGGTGCTTTACATGCATCTGACCCTGCCATTGCAGTTGTGGGAGATGGCAATAGTGCTTTAGCTTATGCAACTGAGTTATTAAACCTTAATAAGGAAGGCAATATCTACTTACTTACTAAAGGAGATAAATTTTACGGCGAACAAATCGTTATAGATAAATTGCTTAATAATCCTCGTTGCATCTGGATACCAAATTTTACTGTCAACCAAGTTGAAGAAATGAAAAATGCAGATGCAGTAAAAATTAATGATAGTTTGGTGGTTAACAGTATCTTCGTTGCCATTGGACAAAAAATTAATAAGGTGCCGATAAAAATATTGCCCGACAGTGTTCCTTTTACTATTGACCAAATTAAACATAGCGGGGCGGAAGAAATGGGCTTATTTGGAGCTGGCGATTGCCTTGATAAGCCGATAAAACAAGTTATTACCGCTTGCGCGGATGGAGCCATTGCTGCCCGTAAAGCAATTAACTATTTAAATATGGAGAGTTAGCGCTCTTCATTTTATTTTAAGATATGAAAAAATTGCTTGACAAGAAGCAAAAAATTTAGTATAATATAATTGTAAAATAAAAGAAGAAAAGATAAAAAGAAAGGAGTGGTGACACTGTGGCATATGAATTATATCCCGCTTTTAAACACTGGTTTTCGGCATCTGGTAATGTATGGTTTTACAGCGACCCACATTTCGACGATAAAGAAAATTGGTTGCTTAGAAAAAGTATGGTTAAACAATATACTAATACCTTAGAGGAGTTTGATGCTTTGCAAATAATGCGTATTAATAAGACTTGCGGCAAAAATGATACTTTAGTCATTTTAGGTGATGTTGGTAATATTGAATATGTTAAAAAATTAAAGGCAAAGAAAAAGATTCTTATCTTAGGTAATCATGACCAAGGTGCTTCATACTATGCCAACGTATTTGATGAAGTTTATGCTGGTCCAGTAATAATTGCTGAAAGATTAATCTTAAGTCATGAACCAATCGATTTTCCTTATGCAGTAAACATTCATGGCCATGACCACTCTTGTTTTGGTTACGATGACGGATTGCATATCAATTGTTGTGCGGAGCATCTTGATTTAACTCCTATTTGTTTAAGTCATATAGTTAAATCGGGTTTATTAAAAAATACAAGAAACATTCATCGTGAAGCTATCGAGAAGGCAAAATCTCGTAAAAAACAAAGTAAATTGACTTCAAAAATTTAAAACTGATTAATTATAAATAAAGGGAAATTATATGGTAAATAGATTTATAGGTATTAGTAATGTTGCTATTAGTTGTCTTATTAATAAATGGGATAATGGTGAATTAAATCCTATGGTACCAATGAAAGAAGTGCGAGCTTTTATGTATAGATTAATGAATTATACACAAAAGGCAAATGAAATTAACTTAATTGTATTACCAGAAGAAGATTGGAAACATCTTTTAGAAATAAAGTATCCTGAATACTTTATATGCTTTGAAAATGAACAAGATATTTGGCTTATGACAATAAATATGAGTAAAGAGAAATGGAGCAACTTAAAAAGTTGGTTTAAATGGGACTTACCGTTCTATTTAATTGATGCTTACGATGAACTAGGTAATTATAGATAAGGAGGAATTATTATGGTATTGTATTATATTTATTTAAGAGGCAATTGCGCTTTTAATGATGCAATTATTACCACTCTGGCTCAAAGTGAAGATGAGGCCGTTAATAATGTACGTCGGCAAGCTGGAGAACAAGCTCGCTATTTTGCGGCTTATGCCATTGACGAAGAAATGGCAAATTTAATTATTAAAGAAAGGAATTGGTAATCACCATGTATTATTATATTAAATATCATAAAGAAGGTTATTCAGATAGTATTTATTGGTCATCTGATGATTTAGACAAAGAAATTACTAATCACTTAAAATATTATCCTGATGCTGAAATTTCTGTTTATAGTACAGATGATGTCATAAGCGAAAAACTTTTGGCGCTAACAAATCAATTGTTTGAGCATTTGAAAAGTCAAAACTATACCATCGCGACTGAAGAATATGGAGATGGTTACTTCTTGTTTGACTATGGTCCAAATACTGTGGTACATTTCAGATTGAAGGGAACACCGGGATGGCTATATGGTATATGGTGGTGTATCAGAGTTAACGATAAAGGTGATGTTAATATAGTTGGAGAGTTTTTCGCGCAGTATGAAAATGAAATAGATAAGTTTAAACCATCTGCTTCTCATTATGGTTGTGATATGGCAACTTTGATGGCAGCAGACGGAAGCATTTGTCTAGAAGAGGGCGAAACTGTGTCTATCATCAATTTTATCCGCGACCATCCATATCGTGCTTGGAACGGACATGTAAACTTTGATGATGGAATATCTGGCGTTAAGGCATGGTTTAGATATCAAAAACGTCAATGTTGGTTACGTAAAGAAAAACGACTAGAGAAAAGCATGCATAAAGACCTTCGTAAATTTGCAAAGGTAGCATCAAAACTTCTAAAGTATACAAACAATATAACAGTAGAAGATTATGGAGGAGGAATATATCCTCGTTATTTCTTCCAATTAATTACCACTCCAAATGAGGGTTTCACGGAAAATGGTTGGTACGACTTATGGAATAAAGAAGACGCTCTTGGTCAATTGTACTCTCGTATCAAGACGCATTATGAACGTTATGAAAAACGTGGCTTTTGGTTAAATTTTCCTTATGGGGATGTACTAATTATAGCCAAAGAAGAAACGCTTACGGAAGAGTAAGCTCTCCAATGTCCTCGTAGCCCAATTGGCAGAGGCAGCAGATTCAAAACCTGCTTAGTATGAGTTCGACTCTCATCGGGGACACCAAGGGTGAAGATAGAATTTCAAATCCAAAGCAGAGGAGGGATATTTATGAAATTTTATAGCGAAATCACCAAGAAACTTTATGATACACCTGAATTAGTTAAAGAAGCTGAAGATGCAGCTAAAGCCGCACAAGAAAAGGCTTCTAAGTTAAAAGAAATGCGCGCAACTCGTGCAAAAGAAGTAACAGATGCTTACGAACATTTTATGACGCTCAAAGAAGCGTTCTTAAAAGATTATGGTTCATTCCATATGACTTATCACCGAAATTCTAAAGATGCAGATGCCAAGGCAGATATGCCAACATCACTCTCAGAACTCGTAGACAGCATAATTAATCTTATTCAATAATATCATTTTATAGCACTAATTATCTTCACCCTAAATTTGAAAAAGAAAGGAAAATACAATATAATTATAATGTAAAATAAGAAATGAATTATTTTACTCTTTGTAAATTACCTTCCTAAACATGAAAACGATTCTGAGCCGAAAACTTGGAGTCGTTTTTTCTACACTCGAGTGACAAAATTTGGAAATCAAGCAAAGAAAATGTATCTGAAAGGATTCCTTGTGAGGAACACAAAATGGAATATGCAAGCAATGGAAAAGCTAATGCTGGTTTAGCATTAGGTATCATCGGAACCTCTTTAGCCGGATTACTTTGGGCTAATGGAGCCAACAATGGCCGAGGCGGCCTAAACATCTTTGGTGGAAACGGCAACACTGTAGACGAACTTGAATCTCAAGTTGCAGAATTACGTGCAATGCGTTATACTGACCAAGTAGGTATCGACCTTTACAAAAACATTATCGCACAAAGTAATGCTGCAGATGCAAAAATCTCTGCAAACATGAAAGAAGTTATGTCTTATGTTGTTGAATTAAGTAAAGAAGTTGCTCTTAACAAACAAAGTGCTTATTACGAAGGCATTATCACTAACAACAAGATTGATTGTTGCGGCGAAAGGGTTAATGCGGCTATCGACTATAATCGTCAATTAGCTGAATTAGCAGATGCAAGTATTTTAAGTTATGTTAACAGCACATTCTTACCAGGTCAATTACGTTTACCTATCACTTCTATTTGTCCACAACCATTAACTAGTACTACTACAAGTGGAAACTAGGAGGTGGATGTATGTTTAATGTATTAGAATATTCTCAAGTTCATCCTTATGGTTACTGTCTAAGTGCCATCACTTATGGACATGAGTCATGCACATTAAACAGCTCTCCTGTTTATCGTTGGTTGTTAGCAGGCAAACTGCCTGAATCACCAATTGTAACACCAACTAACGTCATCCAAACGGTTACTCCATCTGGAGCTAATCGTACACTTCAAACCGTTACTGTTAAAGGGAAATTTCCTGCAACATATCAAGTATCTATTGAAGTTGGCAAGACTGCATCAGTTGGTCTTGATGGAGCAGCTACTGCTACACCTGAAACTGTTGCTACTGCAACTGCGACCGTGGCTAACAATATTATCACTGTTACAGGCGTGGCTGCTGGCGTAACAACAGTTAGAATTTATAATGCAGCCGGCACTTTGATCGGAGTAATTATTACTACTGTAACGGCCGCTTAGTTTACTTTTTGGGTGGTGGGGTTTACCACCACCTGCTTACCCGATTCATGAAAGGATGCAAGAAGCATGAATAGTTATATGCCAGGGAGACCTCAGTTTTCTCAAGGCGGGGCGTCTAACACGTATGAAGAATTATTACGTTTAAAAGCCGCCCAACAACCTACACCTTATAATCAATATAGAACTGTATTTAATGATATTGCAGATGAATGGAATTCCTGTTCTGAAGATGAAAGACAATTTATTGAACAAGATGCAGATTATATGAGAGCAAACATTGATTATGCACAACAATTTAACTCATTTTTATTAGACCAATTTGGCTTGCAGTTTATTAATTCAAAATATGGTGCAAGCGCAGAAAAGGTGCTAATAGCATTGAAAAATGCACGTGGTAAATTTAGAACATCAACTATTGAAGATGTTAGCAAGATTAAAACCGAAAATCTTGCACTACAAAAACAAATTAAAGAATTGGAGGAATTAATCAATGGAACGACAAACGTCTCAACGCAAAGTACCAACACAAACGATGGCAACGGCCGCCGCAAGTAATGGTCCATCAGATAAAGAAATATTATATAGTATGTTAAATCGGGAAATTCAAAACTTAGTATCAGGAGTGCCGATGCTGGGTATGTTTGGAGGAGTCATTGGTAATTATATTATCAAATTAATAGACCCTTATGTTAGTGCTTTTATGGAGCAAGAAGGTCAATCTCTTAATACTGAACAATTAGGAGCTTTTGCCGCACAAGAGGTAGAAGATAAAATTAAATTATTTAAAGAAAGGTTTAATAAAGAAAGGAATGGGAATTTTACAAATGAATAAAACAAAATTAATTTTTAGTCCGCAATTAGCGCAATGGTTATTACAAAACGGTTATATTATCGTTGATTTAAAACCAAAAAGAGGTGCAGAAAGAGAAACTGTATTCGTATTTGAAGTTAAGTCTGGTTTTAACGCATGCGTTCAAGCATGGCTGGGAGAACGTTTCAATGAAGATTATTAGCGAACTTATTGAAAAATTACATGAAGAAAAGGCGGACTTTTATAGCTACCTAGAATTAGAAGAAGAATGTGACGATAAGGCTAAAAGAGCAACTTTTCACCATATCGCTACTGAAGAAATGGGTCATTATAAGTCTTTGCATGACATTATTTTCGCATCTGCCGAAACACCTTTTGAAAAAGCATTCAAGGAAGAAAGCGAAAAATGCTATGCGGCTATGTTAAAAAGAGTTCAAAATCAATAAAGCGGGGCAGTCAAATTTGACTGCTCTTATTTTTGATAAGAATACGATTTTTTCATATAATATAATGACCTTAAGGGTAGTCCGCGATGTGTGGTAGCATGAGTGGTGAAGCCCGCAAGTCTCGACGGAGTAAATGGGACCTTCGAAACGTTAGAGACTACCAGCAAAGTCGGAGAACGGCGGAGAGATATGGTAGACGTGCAAGCCGTTGCGGGTCACTTTTTTATTAGGAGAGGTAAGAAGTATGGCATATATTTATTGTATTAGGCACGATAATATTGGTTATATTGGTAAAGATTCACGCGATTTGAATAGTTTAAATCGTATTTTAGACCACGTAAACAAAGCCTTTGTTAAAAATAGTTCAGATGGTGCTGCATATACAATTAATAAATGGGGTTATTCAGGCAATTTTTGACGCACTAATGATGATGAAGGAAGTTGCTTTGGGATTGGTAATGATGCTTATCAAGAATTTATTGATACTGGATGGACGACTAAAACCGATGATACTGGAGCAAAATTAAACTTTGCTGAAATGATGTATACATTAGCATATGATAGTTCTTATGCATCATTAAATACTATTATCGGTGGTACTGCTTCTCGTGGCCAATCTCCTTGAGTTTATGATTTAAATAAAGATAAAAAGTTTAAAGAATTCTTACGTAATGTTAAAAATTTAAAAATACAAGTACCTTCTTTTTCTATGAATGGTACAACTGCTCAAAAGGGAAAAGCTCAAATGTCTCTAAAAGGGCGTTCTATTCAGTGAGGTCGTCGTTTCGACTTAAATCCACAAGAAGATTTTAAGTTGGAAGTACATTGGCAAAACATTGAAGATGCTCGCACTAAGTTGTTGCATCCTTATCAATATGGTGTTACTCGATACATCTGCCAAACATTAACTCAATTTCTTAGTACTGATTTGCCTACATTAAAATATTTAATTATGAAGGGGATTGGTTGTGCATTAACAAAAAACGATCCAATGCAATCCGACTTGGCGCACTCTATACAAGAAATAACTAAAAGCATATATAATCAAATCGCAACTGAAGCTCAGAAAATTGATAGCACCTTTTATTTAAGCAGCGAACTAGATATAACTATTTTTGAAACATTAAAACCAATTGTAGCAGACGTAGTTGACCGTGTTAATAAAATTATTGCACGTGGTATTACGACACTACAAAACATGGCTAGACAATATCGTGAAGGTATTGGTCGTGTTAATTTTTCAGGCGAGACATTAAAAGTAGCTGAAAAGACTTTTACAATTAGACCTTCTAAAGGTTTATACCGTATTCCAACAGGACAACTACCAATGCCTAAATGATATAAGATGGGTATAACCAATATAAGTAGTAATAATTGAATTGGTGTTGATGAAACTACAGATGAAATAAAGGTAGAGGTACTAAAGACTGCTTATAAACATTTTAAAGAAGTAGTATTTACTTCTATGGAACCAATTGAAGGTTCAACTTTAACAGGAGATAGTATATATGGCAGAACTGTAAAAGATGATAATCATTATCAGGTTATTCAAATGCCTAAAGACAAAACGTTACTTGAGAAAGTTAAAAGTAATTGGAACAATTTTTTAGGATTGCCGGTAACTTCTGAATGACCTATTGCAGGACGTTTATTAATTTCTACTATTATGATGGAAGCCGGTGTTCCTTTGTTCAAATATAGTTCTACAGAAGACTCTGTATTGGCTATGTCAGATGACGAATTAAGAGCTTATTGATTTGCACCTGCGGTATGAAATGAAATTGTTCATTACTATCAAAAGGGTGTTAAAGGCTTCGCTACTCCGGAAAATTGAATATATTTTTAAAAATGAAAAATCCTCTTGACAAAACGAGGATTTTTTAGTATACTATATTATAATATTAAGAAAGGACAATTTATATGCAAGAAAAAATTATTAAATGGTATCCTTGTAATGAAAAAGCAATTATTCCCACTAAGAGAGATAGTGATTCAGGTTTTGATGTTTATGCAATTGAGCCTACTATTCTTCCTGCTCATACAACAGTAATGATTTCAACTGGATTAAAAGTTATTCTTCCTGACCATATCTGGTTGAGAGCAGCTGATAGAGGCAGTACTGGTTCAAAAGGTCTTCACATTCATTGTGGTATTATTGACGAGCAATATATGGGCGAGATTTTTATTGCCTTATGCAATACTAATGATTATGATGTTATTATTACTGATGGAGTAGACAAATGGACAGTTAAAGAAGGTAAGGGTTATTATCCAATTAGTAAAGGTATTGCTCAATTAATACCTGAATATCGTATTGATGTGATTACTACTATTGCTTCCGACGAAGAATATCAATCTGCACTCACTCGTAGTGAACGTGGTGAAGGCAAATTAGGTTCAAGTGGTAAGTAGTATTTAATCAAAGCGTCATAAGAATCAAAGCGGTATAGGAATCAAAAGAGCGGCGACCCTAAAGGGTCCCCTCTATGCGCCGTTGACGGACAGGCCAAGCAGTTTCTCGGCATCCGCTACTTGATTTGCCCTAACAATTCATCGATGCGGACACAATGCGCCGATCTCATAGATTGCACTAATTCGACTATTCCTACATAAGGCTCATCTGCCAAGGCTTCGATAACTTTAAGGAAGTCGCATCTATCTTTGCGAGCTTGTTTAGGGTCGTCAATTTGGTTCATACTGCCCATTAAAATGATTTTTGAATAATCATCGAAGCGGGTTAGCACAGCCTTTAGGGTTGTTAAGTCCAAATTTTGCGCCTCGTCAATTATTAGTATGGTATTTGAAAATGAACGTCCTCGTAAAAATGCGATTGGTACAATTTCTACTTTGGCTTTAAGGTCGTTAACATTAGGTTTTAGAGTGCTGGCACGTGAAATGCTTTTGAGATTGTCGATTAAACCGCCCATAAAGGGAGTGAATTTATCATCAATATCTCCTTTCAGATAACCCATTGATTCACCTAGCTGGACCGGGTTGCGCGAATACACGATATGGTCATAACGCTTTTCAAGCGCTTTAAGTTGAAGCGCCGTGGCTAGTGCGGCAAAGGTTTTACCGGTTCCGGCCTTTCCGGTGCAGAAGATAATTTGCTTCTCAGAACTCGAAATTAATCGCGCGAACTCTTGTTGTTCTTCGTTGTTTTTTAGGCTAATGCCAAAATATGCCATAAATACCTCCTACAGATGGCGGAGAGTGAATAATTGCTTTCTCTCATCTGTTAATATATTATATAACAAGGTGGTATTATAATCAAATTCTCCAGATGCGGAAAAAATTCTTGACAGAATTGAAAAATTGTAGTATAATATATTATAAAGTTAAGAAAGGAAAGGTAATGCGAAATGATTTTAAGTGATATTGAAAGATACGTAGAAGTACACGAAAAAGAAGGTTTAACTAAAATTGAATTCGCCCTTGAACATAACGAAACTATTAGTGGTTTCGATGTAGTTAAAACTAAAGAAACTTATACTTTCTATGGCGAAGATGCAGCTGATCGTAAAGTTGATGAAGTTCGTCAAAACCCTAATTTTGCTGGTGTAGACAAAAAGTTTAAACAAGGCAAAACTAATAAAGCCGGCGAAGTTACTAAACCTGATACTTATATTGTTGTGGCTAAATTAAACTTTTAATAAGTGAGGTGAGGTGAGAAGACATGGCCGTTAGCGGTATCTATGTAATCACCAATATGAAAAGCGGAAAACAGTATGTTGGTCAAACTGACGATCTTCCCCGTCGCAGAGACCAACATCTTCATTCCCTACAAAAGGGAACACATCCAAACAAACAGATGCAAAGAGATTTTAAGAGAAACAAAACTTTCTTTCGTTGAGATGTATTGGAGATGTGTTCTATCAAAGACCTTAATCGGCGTGAAAAGTATTGAATAGAGAAACTTCAAACAATGACGCCAAAAGGGTACAATCAAACTTGAGCACCTTACAAACGTAAGACTAATTTGCGACGATAGGTACTCATCCCTTACAGGGGATTGGGCTAACGGTTCTGGCCAGTGATCTTCAAAATCATCGTAGGAGCGTCCAAACCTCCGAACCGGGTTCGACTCCTGGATCCCCTGCCAAATTAAAAGAGACCTTAATGGCCTCTTTTTTCTTTAATTACAAACTAATCTGCCAACTTCGGCAGTTCCTGTCCAATGATAAGGTTCCATAGTGTCTGGGTTTTCAGTCATTAAACCGAATGGTAAAGTCATCATCCAAGTACGTGCCGCCTTAGTAGGTGCGCAGAATGAAGTCATTTCCATTACTATTCCTCAATTATATAGAACGTGGACAGCTAATTCGGCATTTCCCAAATGCACTGCTTCAGTGTTTTCCACATCTCTATAAATATATGGATAAATTGTCGGCATATATTCTTCTTCTCAATCTATTGCCCCATAATAAGTAGTATTACGAAGCATTGTGCCATCTAGAATTAAATCATGTAGCTTACCTAAGAACTTGAAGAATCCTGAAGTTTCTGAATATTTAAGAATACTCGCAGTCTTTTTTAATTCTTCCGGAAATTCAAATGTGTTATCATTAAGTGCAATTCCTGCGGCGATGCTTAATGAAGTGCTACATATTAGATATAAGAAACCATCTGTTTCATCTGTGCCTATAATTGGTAAGTCAACAGGTGGGTTTTTTCTTGCTAATTTATATTCGTCTAATTGAATACCACTTAAAACGAAAAGTGAATCGCCCACATGACATTCTTCATATGGAATTACGACGTTGCCGTCCGCAGATGAAATTTGTTTAAGTTTGTGAATATTAGTGCTAGTATTCAATTCTAATTCGACATGCTCTTTAAGCGCATCAACAGATGGATAAATAAGAAGTGGCTTGCTTAATGCATGATAAGATGTTACTAACACTTGCTCAATTTGCTTTGCCGATAAATCTTTAATTACGTATTTTGCCATTACCAATCTTCCTCCGTGCTGCCAATTTTTGCCGCATCTATAACATACCCATCATTACTTTGAAGAGCTTTTTCGTCATTAGACATTAAATATGTATCATCAGTTGCTGAATCTGTATCTTGTCCACGATAGCGAAGACCACTATTATCAATAATGCCGACTAAAGTTGATGATATGAAGCGGTAGAAGTCTCCGGTAGCATAATCATTTTCAGTAGTTAAATCTTCAGTCGTTGCAACTACGCACATATTCCAATCCCCGGCAGAACGATAAACTGCAGGATGAACCCATGCAATTCAAGGTGCTTCTGCGTCATAGTCATCCTTGCCATCATCACTATGTGGCACTTCTTGGAATTGAGTGGCATAAACATATCCGTCTTTTTCAAAGCATAAGTATAAATCGAACTCGGTGAGCTTGTTGCTTAGGTATGCAGAATTTAATTTGAAGTAGCGGATAAAATGGTCGTTGCGGACACCAATTGAACGTGGAGTTAGAGATAACTCTCCGCCTATCAAGTAAGCAAAATTGTTGCCGCTAATATCTCTTATGACTTCTGTTTTCTCATTATCTCCAAGTGCAACTTCGATAACTGATTTAGTTAAACCTTGAAGTTGGTCGGTGTCTAATGATAAGGCACGTTTGATTGCATTTAAGTCATAGAATGAACTTTTAACCGCTCCTTCTCACGAATAACTACTAAATATTTCAGTATGAGATGATACGTTACCAGTAGTTTTTGCTTCTTCTACAATTACCAATGCAATACGATATATATGAGCATATTTAGTAATGGTTGAAGGAATTTTGAAAGTGCCACCTGTTTGGTCACATTCGAACGGGTATTCAAAATGAATTGCAGGTTCAGTTGTGCTTTCAAAGATTAATTTATATATGTAATTAGGATTTGAGTTTGAACCTCAACGAAGACTGGTTAAATCAATCTTCATTCACTTAACGTGATGTTCTCCTTGAACGCCTAAATCAAGTGTACCTAAAGCAGAGCCATCTTTGTTAGTAGCATGTCCATCGACCCCAATTTTGATTTCAATTGCTGGTTTAATTGAATCTGTAGGGTCAAAAGTATTGCTAAAAGTCATTACACTTGATAAGGCAATTGGTTTAACGGCTTGTACCGTCGCTTTGTTTTTTCTTACAATAATTGCCATTTGTCAATTACCTCCAATTAATTAATTTGCATAATATATAAAGTGAGACATTATTTCTATTGTCCTTGAACTTATTTTCCTAAAGGACTGCTGCCTCCTCATCTCAATGTTGACACCCCCCCCGCATTCTCAATACTTATTGTTGCTATTGGAGAAATGCGGTCTATTTTGTATTCATAATATAAAATATAATTATAAATTAAATTGGTTATATCATATTGCGTGTCATATTCAGTAATTTCTAATACCAATTCAGCGTTTGTATCTAATTCTTCTAAAGTAATATTATGATAATCTTTTTCACCATTATATTGATATAAAAACATTTTGGCTTCATTGTTGTCAGTTTGAATATAATTAATCGCTTGACCGTTCTTTTCAATATAAATATCTTTA
>CAVGUA010000110.1:44677-59835 GCA_963632335.1 Parabacteroides goldsteinii | reverse complement strand
TATCTTTATCTTTACTGTCTACTCAAATTTTTGATACTTTAAAGTCATCTGGAAATTTTCGTGCCACTGGTTGTCAACTATAAGTAGGTTCAGCCGGAATGGTTGGATCAATCAATTTTACCTTTTTACTAAAACGATTACCGCAAAGTAGCCCATTAGCAAAATATGTATTATTATTACAGAAAATTGTATAATGAGGAATAATACCTTCTTCGGCACGATCAATTTTTCCTACCAAAGTAACCCAAGTCCCGTCTTGTTTATAACATTTATCTCCGATATAAAAATTATCCAGATGAGTAAATGTTCTATCAAAATTGTTGTAAAACCTATGACGATGAACAACTTTCACAACAGTGCCATCCGAGAAGGTAAATTGGTCATAATGTTGACCTGTCTTGCATTGATCGCCATCTGCGTAATAGACGTATCCAGGTACTTCCTCACCTTTTTCATTTAATGAAAGCACATAATCGCCATTTCGAATATCTTGAATTGGCTTTTGCGTGCGATCTCACATAGTAATTAGAGTATCTTTTACTAAGCATTCAATATATCCGACATATATTGGAATTTCTAATGTTGCTTCACCTGAAGTAATTGTACAAGTACCACTTCCGGCAGAGTAAACATATAATTCTAAGACATTGCCTTCAATGCTTACGGAACCAAGAGTTGTGGTTGCAGTATAAGTGCCATTGCCGCCTCCAAGCATAGTGGTAAAGTAGGCATAATTTGTAGCGCTATCTACTAAAAAGGCATCAACGGTACTAGTTATAGGAGTAGTAGTAGAACTAACTTGATTTCAATTTCCATCACTAGTTGCTTGAAAGGCTTTTAGTTTTACTCAACTATCGTTCGTGTATTTATAAACAGATGTAATACTCATAAATTACACTCCTTCTTCAATTACTATTGCAATCATACCTTCCGCCGCTGTGGTTGGGAGGTCATCTTCGCTTGCTACGGTAATATATGTTGGTATATTTACATTAATGTCTATATCTACAACGTTTTTCGTTCCTTTTGTTGCAAGAGTAGTTGTTCCATTTTCAGTTATATTTATTTCTAAATTTTCCGTTATTTGCTTTGAAGTAACAGTGATAGTGTTCGGCCCCCTTCCACCACTTGTGCTGTCTAGAGCTAAATTAGCAGTAAAACTGGTATTGCTAGTCTTTATCCCATTAGTGACAGTGTTTAAAATATATCCATCTTCTAATTCAACTATTACATTCGCAGTTTGAATATCTAACGCATTAAATATTTCAAATGGTGAAGTAGTTACACTTGTAGTTTCACCATCTAGCGTATATGTCATTTTTGTTATATGACTATCAAAATTTATATTTGAACTATAATTTGCCATAAATTACTTCTCCTTTCTTTTTATTTTCCTTAATTTTCTTCTTCATATTCTTTTCTAAAATAGTATTTAATATCCTCATAATCATAATACTTCCATTTACCATTTTTATCTTGACCTACTTGCATACGACTATGAAGACAATATTTATACAAGTGTTTTACTTCTTGGGGAATTTCTTCAATAGTTGCTTTGTGTGAAAAACATTTTATATTAGTTAGTTTTTCTTGCTTTAAAATACCAAAGAATTTAAAGAATTTAGTTTCGGCTACTATTTCTTTGTTGTTTAAGTAATTTACCCATTCAACATAATTTGCTAAATAGCCTCTTTTAGTTAAACCAATTTTTATTACATAATTCTTGAAAATAAAAACTAATCTGTTTGTACCTTTTTTAATTTTCATATTCTTTAAACCTCTTTATAAAATTAATTTATCACTATATTTATTGCCTGCAAGTAAACCATTTGCAAAGTATGTATTATGTTCACAGAAGATAGTAAAATGTCGAATAACTCCTGCTTCTGCTTTGTATTTTTTATCTATTAGTGCAACCCAAGTTCCATCTTCTTTATAAGTTTTATCGCCAACTTCAAATTCATCTAAGTGAATAAAACTTTGCGTTCTATTGTTATAAAATCTATGCCTTCTAACTACTTTGATTTCCGTACCATCAGAGAATATAAATAAGTCATAATAAGATGCTGTCTTATATTCATTTGCATCAGAATAATAAACTTTACTACTTACCTTTTCCCCGTTTTCATTTAAAGAAAGTACACAATCGCCAATTTGTACGTTTTTAATTTGTTTTTGTGAATTATCTGCCATTGTAATTAGAGTATCTCCTGTTAAACAAGTAACGTAGTAATCAACTTGAATATCTGTAATATCTTGAGTTAATATGTAATTTTGAGAAGTTTTGCCATAATATAATGTCATTCCTAACAATGTTGAATATAAAGAATAGTGATAGCTCGAGTTCCCTACATTTTTAAATTTAATTTGTGTAGTTTGTATTGTAGTAGCAGTTTTCATTTCAACCCAAGTTACACCATCATCTATTGAATAGGCACAATAAACATTAGTATTGGTATATGCTTTTGGTAATACTACGTTATACGCTGATGGAACCACATAGTTAACACTATTACTTGCTTCACTATCAGCATAGTTACTTGCTTTGGCTTTAACTGTAATTGCATAAGTGCCAGCTGTTGTAATTAGCGTACTTAAATCTACACTTGTTGTAGTTACATTGCTTAATAGAGCATTGTCTTTGTAAATATCATAGCTTGTTGCTCCCTCTATCGCTTCCCAACTTAATGTTGATCCACTTAAACTAATTGTAGGTGCTGTACTAAATCTTAATAATCCTGTATAAACTGGTAAATCTTCTCCTACTAATGTTCCTGTAATTCCTGCTATTATAATATCTTTTTTAATATTTTCAGCAATCAAAGTTTCAGGACGAATAACACTTGCCCAAGTCATGAATTTATTTGCGTCAGAATAGATATTTTGACTATCTGCAATTGTTCCAGCACTTTGATTATAGAAGTTTAAAGAAACATCTGTTTTATTACTAAGTGGTACGGGGTTAACAGCGACTACACCTAAACCGTCATAACCACTATCAGCACTGACTGAACCTCCTGTTTGAGTTGGTGTAAAAGTTTTATTTTGTGTTTTAAACTCATAAGTACCCGTTATTCCTGCAATAACCACGCTTTTCTTAATATTTGCTGCAATTAAAGTACTAGGTTTGTTAATAGTAAGAGATTTTATATATTTTCCACTAGTAGCATTCACTGTTTGATTTCCACTTGCAAGAGATAAATCAACACTTGGAGTTTCTGTTTGAATTGCTGAAACATTTACTGGTTTATAACCATCAATTCCTTCTTTGTTAAAAACTTGGTCTTCTTCAGTAGGTGTAATCATTAGTTCTTGAATTGGTGGTTCAGCGGTTATTTCATATGTTCCAGTAAAAGTATCTGCAGTTGCGTCTTTAGGCACAGTATAAATAATTCTAGATTCTCGGATTACTTTACCTCCTTGATAGCTTCATTCACCTTCTGGATATAATTCAAGAATATATGTTTCACCTTGTCGTAAGTAAACTTCTTTCTCTGTGTTAGTAATCTCTGCTAGTGCGCTTAAAGACTCATCTTTTAAAATGGCACAAGCTTCGACGACTTTTGTTGAAGTTGATACGTAATAAAACGATAATTCAAACGTAACAGGAATATTGATGCCGCGCTCTGGATTTACTTCGGCATATGGAATTGTTGTTGGCAACACTGTTAATGAGATGCTGCGGCTTACAAATCTAATTGACTCGTCTTCATTTACTCCTACAAAATAAATAGTTCAAGCTCCGGCAACTTCCGTAACTTCTGCGGGTACTCATGCTGTTAAAGTATCTTCTGTTTCATGTTGATGGCCGCTAGTTGTATTAAGTTTAACATAGTAATTGGTGCTTAAAGCTAAATTTTGAAAAACAATATACTTATCTAAATTTGTTACCTTTCCAGTGATATCACTTGATTCATTAAAACAGATGTAACTAACAAAACGGTCATATTGCATACCCAAATCAGTGCTAAATTGCTCATCACTTGTTATTGCTTGTTTTAATGCAAATTGTCCATCATCTGCAAGCATTACTTCTATTTGATGTCTACGTAAACCTTTATTTGAAATGCCAACAAAATCAAAAGTATTGGCTGCTTCATAAAAATCACTAGCATTAACCGTACCATTAAAAGAACGGCATAAGTATACTTCTTGATTAATATCAATATTTGAACCGCTCGTTTTACTCTTTTCCATAATTGAAACTGCAAATTCATGAGTTCCAACAGTCAGAGAAGTTGTATCAATAGGATAAGTTACGATAGGATATGTATTATCCATTTCAAAAAAAGTGTCTACTTTATTTCCATCCACAAATAAACTAATCTGATAATTTGTTGCATCTGCCGTATTCCATAATAAATCTTTGAAATTAAGTTTTAATATCGTAACGTTGCGGTCTCCGTAAAGACCTAAGTCAACCGCAGATAAATTTGGCACACCGTAGGAATTATATATGATTTCTACAGTTTTTTTATCAGGTGTGGTGATTTTCGCATCATAAGTTGAAATACGAAAATTGGAAAGCTTTTTAGTATTGCTTGTTTGCTTAATCATTGTAATCATTTGCCTTCCTCCTAAGAAGAAAATTTTTCTTTTTCCTTCTATTGTTCATAATAGTATAATAAATAATTTTTCCGCTGTCAATTTTAACAAGCTTAAACTTCACTATATATAATAATTTACTTTAAAATTTTCAAAATTTCAATTTCTCTTATTGACAAAATGAAAATTATTTGTTATACTATAATAGAATAAAATTAGAAAGGAAGATTTTGATTATGATTATTAAGTGTTACAATGAAAATCATCCATACTTACTTTTTATTGATATTGAATTTGACAATAATCATCTTATTCAGTTTGCAGGTTTACTATTTAAACGCATTGATACAGATGGGAGTTATCAATTACAAACTTCAATTAACCAATATGTATGCGCTAAAGTGGGATATCCTTTTACCGAATATACTGGAATTAGTAATTCCTTTTTAAATGAAAATGGGATTCCGCTTTCGTCGTTAAAGACTTTAGTTTTTGAAGATGTACTAGGCGATATTCCTATGAAAGATATTATGATTATTAGTCATGGGTTAAGAAATGACCGCTTGGTTTTAAATCGTAATGGGATCAACTTGTCTCAATATGCCGATGAAAATGGTGCGTGGAAGCCCATTGATGGTTATTGCACTTTTAATAATGCTAAGCGCATTTTGAACCGCAATGACCATGTGAGCGCTAATGACTTGGCGAGTCAATTTGGTTATTACTTGCATAATGCTCATAATGCATACAACGATGTATGGAATGAAGTCAGTATTTTTACTGTGCTTCGTAAATTAGAAGAACAAGAGAAAGGAGAGGAGGATTAATATATGGAATATTTAGATTTAGATAAACTAAAAGTGGAACAAACGGCGGATTTTGTACATGTGCCTAACTGTGTAATCAATATTTCTAATGCCGATTTAGATATGCCGCTAAGTCAATTTCGTGCGAAATTAACAGATGGATTACAACCTCTTTTTGCAAATTTAGAAGATGATGTACCGACTATCTTTAATATTAAATTAAATTGTGAAGATATATCTTATGATGATGGTGAAATTTTAGTAGATGATTTTGTTAGTTTTGGGCAACAAATTATTTCTATCATTTTTAATCATTTAATTGATGCTGAAAACAAACGTGACCGTGAATCTCGTTTAGATGTGCCAATTTCATTAAAAGAACAGGTATATATGCCATTAAATTGGCTTAAAAATGCAATTAACTATCAAACTAAGATTAATAAATTTAATATTATAGTGCGAGGCTATTTCCAAAATGAAACTTATTTAAAGTTTGGTTTAGTTCATGAAGACCCTAACAATTCTGTGGAAGGAATTGAAGTATGCGAACATTAAAATTTTATACAGATGGAGCGTTTAGTTCTAAAACCATGATGGGTGGTTGGGCCGCGATTTGTGTCGAAGATGGCGAAATTATTGATACTCAACAAGGATATGAGCCATACTCAACTAACAATCGAATGGAATTAATGGCATTTTTAAGCGCTTTGGAAAATATCGACACCATCGTTTCTCATCATGTGGATATTACTATTTATGTTGATAGTGCTTATATCTCCAACTGCTTTGCCGAAGGTTGGTATCAACGTTGGATGCAAAACGGTTGGCGCACTGCGGATCGCCAAGAAGTCAAGAATCAAGATTTATGGCGTCGCATTATTGCACTTTATATTAAGTTGAAGGGCAAATTTTTCCGCTTTGAAATTAGTAAAGTTAAGGCACATGGTAAAACCAATTTAACAGACGATGAAAAATGGAATAATTATGCAGATTTGCTTGCCCAAAAAAATAGAAAAAGATTAGAGGTGCTTGATTAAAATGAAGATATTAGTGTTAATGCCAGTCTATGACACACATGAAGATATAACTTATGCAATTTATAGTAAGTTGCCGCATGAAGTAAAAGAAAAAGTGTTTGGTATGAATATGTATAGTTCATATTTAAAAGCCATTAAAACTAATCTTACTCCATTTGAAGCTTATTTTGAAACTTTAATGGTAACAGAAAAAGTTTACGAAAGTTGCGGCGCAGATGAAGATTTAATTATTTTTGGTAATTTGCCGAAGAAATATAAATTTGATGCTGTTTTCACTTTTCAAGATAACATCGAGGCTTTGCCTTATAAAGACTTATGGCTTGATAAAATTGACGAAGTGGCTACTGAAGTAAGTGACCCAATATTAGACAAGTATTTTACTAAACCATTTTATAGCGAAGAAGACAGCCAAACGGATTTAATTGACTGTACTGCGGCGGCAGATTTTTTGGCGGCGTATTTGCAAACCGATCCAAAGTTGGATAAAATAAAAAGAGAGTATGAAGAAAAAATTAAAGAAATAAGAAGAAGGTAAAGAAATGGAAGGATGCAGATGAACAAAGAACTAACATTAAAAAGAAATAATGACATCAACTTTGAACAGCATCTGCAAGAAAATTTGGCTAAGTTAGATGATAGTCAAAGTGCCGCAGTTCAAAGTGATGGAGCAAATATATTAATTAAAGCGCCCGCGGGGTCGGGGAAAACACGGTCGTTAATTTCCGCCGTTGCAAATTATAGATATGAAAACTTGGCAGACCGCATTTGTGCTATTACTTTTACACGTGCGGCTCGCGCTGAAATGGAACAACGACTTCAAGAAATGGGCGTGTTTGATGTAGAGGTTACTACTATTCACGTTTGGAGTCGGAACTTACTTGAAGCTTTAGGTAGAAAATATCATTTTGCCGTAGAAGTGCTTCAAGAAAATCAAATTAAAAGTATACTAGAATTTATAGTAGAAAATTATTTACGTACTGCTCGTGTGAAATCAGTTAATATTGGTATATTGTATACTTATATTACTGGTAGTAAGAAAATGGATATTGCCGATAATTTTCGCCGCACATTAAATGCATTAGAAGAACGTTATATTATGTATAAAAGAAATAATGGTTTATATGATTTTACTGATTATCCTTTATATTTATATAATATGTTAGAGGCTTACAAGGAAGATATTACAACTATTGACGCTCTTTTTGTTGACGAATTTCAAGATGTTGACTCTGTGCAGTTCAAGATATTTGAAAAAGTGCTTGCGAAGAAAAAGTTCTTTATTGGAGATAGTTGGCAATCTATCTACGAATTCCGCGGGGCTGATGGTGAAGTATTTAATAAACTTGGAGAAGGCTTTGACATTTATAAGTTAAAATATAATTATCGTAGCTATCAAGAAATTATTAACTATGCTACTACCGTTTATGAGGAATTAAATAATAATCTATGGGGGGATTGTTATATCGCACAACATGATTTTTGTAATTACTCATCTGTTCATTGTTATCGCGGAGAAGGCGGTCGAGTAATAGTAATAGACCCTTTTAGAAATGGTTGGGAGATAGTGAATGGTAACCAAGTGGTAATGTTACAACAACCAATTCAAGCAGTATACGATTTTTTAAAACAAACCAATCCAATGATTTTATGTAGAACCAATAAACAAGTTAAGGGTATACAAGAATTAGGTTGGATTAATACAACAACTATTCACCAAGCAAAAGGTTTGGAATATGATAATGTAGTAGTTGTTGATACAGCAATTAAAGATAGCGAAGATTTAAATGTGGCTTATGTTGCGATGACTCGTGCTCGTGATGGGTTATTAGTGATATCATGGCCAGTGTTGGAAGACTTATTGCGTCGCTATCAAATAAATCCTTATGGGATTTAGGAGGTAAGTTATATGGCTGATGAGTATATTTATTATGACAATCAACAGACAACTAATTTGTTTGAAAATAAAACTAAAGAAGAATTGCCTGATTTAATTCAAAAAACATTCTCTTTTCAAAAAGTTGAATTTAAAGGATATTTTGATAATAGCGATATAAAAAATAACAGCATCACAGTTGTAAGTGGTCAAGGAAGCCAAATAGAAATTACTGCAAAAGATCCCTTTTGTGAATTATTAAAATTTAAAAATGCCAATGGAAGTTCTGTTCAAATAGTGTATAAAGAAGATGGTGTTTTTATTTTAAAGCCTGTTGGTTCATCATCAGGAAGCATTCGTACCACTTATTACTTTGATGATGTAGGATTTGCTAGCAAAACTTTATGATTAGATACTTATCGTTGGCAGAATAGAAGCTTATTACAAAATGCATATTCTAGAAATTACGTTACTCCCGATGCTAATCGAACTGTATATCATAAAAATACAAATATACCTAATATTCTGTATCCTAATTTGTACGAACGATCAAATTGAGGTACTATGCAAATACGAGGAAAAGCAATTAATTTAATTAATTGGACTAAAACAGAAAAAGAAGATCAAAAAATAAATACTTATAGTGATATTCGAGATAAAGATTCAAAAGGTCAAAATCTTTATTATACTGATTGACATTTAAGTTCTCCAGTTTGAATAGCTATTGATATCCCAAATGCAGATAATTGAAAAGGTTTTACTGCAAATATTGAAGATGATAAGTTAAAATTAAAAGCTACTGATCAATTTTCTTATACAACCGATATTTTTCAGACCTCTAGTGATTTTAATGTTGAACAAGATGTTTTATTGTTATGTTCTCATGATCCGGGAACGTGAAAATGTATTAGAGGATTTGATCCTTTCAATTCCTCAGGTAAATTTAGTGCTTCTAATAATGCAGGAGTAACAATTTCAACTGAAAGGAGTACTCCTATGCAAATTCAGCTTGGACATTATTTAGGTATTCAGGATAAATTAGAAGTTCAACTAGACTTTAGTGATGTAAATTGAAAGTTTTTATTACTCTCTCCAAGAGAAAATTTTGAAAATTTTATTCATGGTCGAGATAACCTTAATCAACATATTATACAAGGCGAAGAAAGTCTTCGAGACTATTTATTATCAAAACTAATTTTAGAATCTCAAAGTCGTATCTTAACTATTAATTTTGATAATAAATGTTATGCTACATACAAAAATACTCAAGAGCCAACACCAAAATATGTAGTAGTGGGCAATGGTGCTTTAAATCCATCTAACGGTACTGATTCTTTAAAATTCACTTTACTTTGTACGATTGTCAAAGAACCGATTATTAAAATAACTCAAATTCAAGAAAAAGATTTTGAACCACAAGTAGATGATATTAATTCTGATGAATATCGTAAAAACGGAGAGAGCTATTGCTTTGCTTATGCATGATTGCCTGCTAACAAAGGTTGATACCAATCATATTTAAAATTTTATTCAGGTATTCGTCCTTTAAAACCTGGTTACTTTCCTTATTATTGTCCACTAATGCAAACCTTAAATAAAGGTTTGAAACAGAGTTTTACAATTAATGATTTTGTAGGCAATTATTGAACCTATGATTCACTCCAAACAGGTAAGTTTAAATGAAATGAAAATTTAGGACAAATGGAAACAAATGTTTCTTCAGGTGGAGAACCATATAATGCTCTTTTTCAAAAAGAAGGACAGACTTTCATAGGTCTATGATCCTATGTTTCACAGAATTTCTTTTATGCGGCCTTACATAATCTTGAATATGAATCAGATCAACAATATTTAAAACCTGTTATATGTAAAAATTTTCAAAAAGATTGAGATATTGACATATGAACAACAGACAGAATTGAAAAAAAAGAAGGAGATCAACTTACCGAATGTATCTTTAAGTTCGATATACCAGACGATTATGATGACCAAAAAGATGTAGTAATTGCAGAATATAGCGGATTTTCAAATCCTATCAGTTGAATACCACTATCAAAAACTTTTGATAACTCATTATGAGTTTTTACATACAGCAGGACTATTTTCGATATTGACAGTCTAAATATGCGTTTAGTAAGATATAAACCAAAATTTTAAAATTCTCTTGACAAATCGAAAAATTTTTAGTATAATATATTATAAATAATTAATCTTTTATCTTTTTTAGAAAGGAGACACTTATGGACATTCATTATATAGCCTACGAAATGCCAATTATGAAATATTATAATAATGAAGATGATTCTAACCTTAAACGTCAAGCTATGATTGACAACAAAGATAATCTTTATATAGCCACAGAAAAGCATGATGGAGATTTTGGACTTTTTGCTCATTTTTCTAAAGGCAATAATTTAATCCACAGTAGAAGCATCAGCAAAGTCACAGGTGCATATGGAGATTACACTGCTAAACTTCCTCATCTGACTGAAGAAATGGACACTTGGCCAGACAATACTGTTGTCTTAGCAGAGATTTGTTGGAACGAATACGGCACTAATGCTAATACAGTTGGAACCATCTTACGTTGTTTACCACCAAAGGCAGTTGAAAGACAAAAAGAGAACAAGCTATATGGTTTAATGTTTGATGTCTTAATGTATAATAATCAAGATTTAACTAACACACCATATGAGCAACGTTTAGGAGCTCTTTCACAACTATCTAATCACTACTTTAAACCAACTGCCATTTTTACCAATGACTTTGCTGAACATGCAGACCAAATTATTTCGGCAGGTGGAGAAGGAGTAGTAATTCAACGTAAGGATAACCCCTACTTACCAGGAACTCGTACCGCATGGAAAACTTTGAAATTAAAACAAAGTTTAGAAGAAATGGAGCTACCAGTAATTGGAGTCTTAGTACCAAAGAGAGAATACGAAGGTCAAAATCCTTCTAATTGGTCTTATTGGGAAGTCTCTTATCTTGATAGCGGAGAAAAAAAATTAGTAATCAGAACTCCATCTGCAGTGGAGTTAAATGACCCATGGACAGACTGGGAACCTGTTACTAAGCCTTATTATTATGGCTGGGCAAATGGCATTGTGGTTCAGCTGCCAGATGGAAACACAACTTCAGTAACAAGTGGTCTAACCGATGAAGACAGAGAATGGTTAGTTTCTGCAACTGAAGATATTAAAAAAGGAAACCTTTTTGCTGTAGTAAAAGCAATGAGTTACAACGATCGAGGACGCTTGCGTCATCCTTACCTTGTAAAATTAAGATTAGCTGAAGATGGGATAGAAGGAGCGATAACAAATCATGGCAACGAAGAAAAATAATAACAACAACAATAGCGATGTTCAACAATTATCGGCTATTATTGAACCAGTAAAATGTACATTATGCGTACATTATGAAGTATGTAAATATCAATCAAAATTTCAAGCCTTTATCAAAGATATGAACGAGAAAGAAACAACCTTATCTGATTTAGAAAATTTTAAAATACAGTTAAAATGCAATAAATTTATAGAAACTTGACGTGCCAATACTATTACTATCAATGATAATTGGGCTAGTGGTATAGGTGGCACCAGCAAACCAGCTATATATCAACCAAGTATTACACAACCTATCTTTAAAGATGACTCTGTAACAATTACTCGGGCTGATAATTTAACAGGTGTCGCAAAAATGAATGATACAAAATTAAAAATTGAGGAGCAATTATCATAATTATGTTTAGATTAAAAAGAACATTAATAGGTTTACTAATTCTTTTGATTGGAACAACCAGTTTCTCATGTTGTTCTAAGAATCACAAGATCAATAGCGGCGAAAAAATCACTGCTTGGCAACCTAAGATAGTTCACTACTTGCCAACTGCCGATCCAGTGCTTGAGTATTGGAATGGTCGCCGCAGAGAAGAAGAAGAAAATTAAGCGCCGGGAAGGAAATTTTCCTGCGCCTTTTTTGACTTTAGTCTAGTTACATTGTATAATATAAGTAGAAATAAATTTAACTTAAAGGAGACGAAAATGACAAACAAAGAAAAAGTTGAAAAATTTAGACTTATTGTAAATCGTATGGCTGATTTATATGAGAAGAAAAATTCAAACTACGGAGACAGTTTTGGCCGCCTAATTGATGATTTAGGTCCTATCGCCGGTTTGGTTCCTTTGCATAATAAATTGGATCGTATTACAAATTTAATTAAGGGTGGACATAATGACTTCGAAAGCGTTGAAGACACCGTAAAAGATTTGGCCTGCTACGCCGTAATGTTTCTAATTGAATTAGACCGTTTAAGTAGGGCAGAGGAGGCGGCCGATGAATAGTAAGAAGGTTGCAAATAGAATTTATTTAGCCGGTCCAATTTTTACTGAAAAAGACCGAATGTATCTTGATTGATTATACGAACGTTTAGTACCTATTTTCCCAAATGCACAAATTTATGTTCCTCATCGTAATAAAAATATAAATGATAAAACAAAATGTGCTACCTCATATGATATTTATTGAGGGGATTATAATCGATTAAAAGAAACAGATTTATTAATTGCAGTAATCAGTAACGATACTCCTCCAATAGGAACCACTTGTGAAATAGGCATTTATACTCAAATGATTGACGCCGACCCAAAAAAGAATTTATATGCTCTTTACGATGATTGCCGAGAAGGTTTCTTAACTTGCCAAGGAGAAGTTGGCCAACAAAAATTGGCGGCCATGCAAAAAGAACCGGGCGAAGCTCAGATGAGTTATGTTAATATATTTTTAACAGGTGCCATAAAAACTCATGGTAAATTAGTTTGTTCAAGTGATGAATTAGTTAAGGTACTAAAGGAGGATTATGGAAATGAATAAAAATAAGAATTTACTTTATGATATTCAAGATAAACCTTCTAAAAAAGAAATCATATTGTATAGTATTCAGCACTGCTTGGCAATGTTCGTTGCTACATCTTTAATTTCTATTTTAACTTATCAAAGTTTTGAAATGGTTCCTGCTGCTATTATTAGCGCAGGTATTGGAACAATTATTTATGCTTTTATTACTAAATTCAAAAGCCCTGTTTTTTTAGGTTCAAGCGCGGCCCTTATGCCCATTATGTCGGCTTGTTTATTTATGGGATTTGGAGCTTCTGAAGAACCAGGTGGTAATTACATTGCTTTAATTTTAGGGTTAACTGTTGTAGCTTTAGTTTATATGCTATTAAGTTTAATAGTTAAAAAATTTGGTGCAAATATATTACATAAAATTTTACCTCCCGTTATTGTAGGTCCTGTAGTAACTTTAATTGGTTTAGGCCTCGCTGGATTTGCAACTTCTTGGAGCATGCAAAACGGATTAATCGATTTTAATGGTTGATCTTTATTAGTAGCTATCTTTACAATGTTAATTGTTGCATTATTATCTTATTATGGTAAAGGATTGCTCAAAACATTGCCGTTTTTAATTGCTATTATAGGAGGATACATATTGGCTTTAATTTTAACCTTGATTGGAAAGAGTTGTGGAAATGAATCAATGCAATTGATTTCTTTTGGTGCAAAATTGAAATGATTGCCTAAATTTTCTTTTATTGAGGCTTTTAAAGGTTTTAAATATAATCACTTTACTTGAAGTCAAATTCCTCAAATATTATTGATAGCAATTCCAGTTAGTTGTGTGGCTTTTTGCGAACATATAGGAGATCATTTAAATTTATCTAATATTATTCAAAAAGATCTATTAGAAGAACCCGGTTTAGACAAAACAGCTTTGGGTGATGGCATTGCCACCGCTGTAGGAGGTTTTATTGGTGGTATGGGCAATACTACTTACGGAGAAAATATCGCAGTTATCGGAATTACTAAGGTTGGAAGTATATATCCGGTTATTGGAGCCGCAATTTTAGCTATAATTTTAGGACTATTTGCTCCTTTAATGTGATGGGTTCAAACAATTCCTTATTGTGTGTTTGGCGGATGCGCATTAATTTTATATGGTTTTATCGCCATTAGCGGATTGAAAGAATTGAGAAAGATTGATTTAGAAAATACAAAAAATACTTTAATTGTTTCTATTATTTTAATTTCGGGAGTTGGAGGGTTGTTTGTTCCAATTGGTAATTTTACTTTTACTGGCGTAGCTTTAGCTATGATTATTGGTATCTTTTTGAATTTAATTTTAAAGGACAAAAAGAATGAGAATGGGAATGATTTATAAAATTACCAACACTGTAAATGATAAAGTGTATATAGGGCAAACCATTCAACGATTAAAAAGAAGATGAGATCAGCATTGTTGTTATAGTAAATTTTCAGATGTTCATTTGTATCGAGCAATGCGTGCATATGGAATAGACAAGTTTTCAATAGAACCTATAGAAGAAAATATTCCTCAAGATAAATTAAATGAAAAAGAAATTTATTACATTCAATATTATGATTCTTATACCAATGGTTATAATAGCACTAAAGGAGGAGACTGCGGAAATTTTTTAGAGACACCTGTTTATCAATACGATTTACAAGGCAATTTCATTAATGAGTTTGTTAGCGCTAATGAAGCTGAACGTGTAACAGGTTGTTTACATCAAAATATTTTAAAAACTTGCAAAGGAATTTTTAGTCAAACAGGAGGGTTTTTCTGGAGTTTCAATAAAGAAGAAAAAATTGCTGTTCCTCTTAATAAAAAATATAGACAAGTAGCTGAAGTATCCGAAACTGGAGATATTATTCGTATTTACCCATCAGTAAAAAGTGTTGCAGATCAATATCATGCTCCTTCTACTCACATTTCCAGAGCGATACGACGTGGCTACAAATTCCACGGACATCGTTACATTTATTTAGATGAAAAAAATTAGGCGGAGGTTAGAAATTATGGAAATTAAACCTTTATAT
>CAVGUA010000110.1:0-44667 GCA_963632335.1 Parabacteroides goldsteinii | reverse complement strand
AATTTGTGTGCAAAATGAACTAAATTCGTTTTAAAACACAGATGGTTGTATTATTTAACTGCTTGTACGTGGGGAATTATTATGACGATTTTAGGCATCATTATTACAGTCATTCTTGCCATTGTTAAAATTTTTATTCCTGACAAAATTACTTTTAAACCATTCTATTGGATTTACGGCATTAACGTAGGTCCTGATTGGTGAGGTGGATGTGAAATGGGATTAATGTTCTTGCGAGATCAAGAGTCAACTGTTGAAGGAATTGATTGGCACGAATTTGGCCATACTTTTCAAAATTGTTTATTCGGCCCGTTATTCCCGCTTATCGTTGCGATTCCTAGTGCTACTCGTTATTGGTTGCGCACTTGGTTCCCTAATAAGGAATGAGCACCATATGACGGCGCTTGATTCGAAGATGCCGCCACTCAATGTGGAGAATATGCTGTTAAATTTTTAAACCAAAAACACCAAGCGCTTGATGAGAAAGAAAAATAGTATTAAATTTGAACTAATTTTATTTCATTTTATCAGTGCTGAGTAAAACTTTAGAAAAAAATTTGACAAATCGAAAAAAGTTTTGTATAATATATTGTAAGAAGAAAAAATGAAGAAAGGGTGTTGAAACCAATTAATCATTAATTTTTTAAACAATATGTTATATAAAACTTTTATTTTAAAGAAAGGATAAAGATATGGATAAAAATAAATTACCACTATTAGCAGACCAATGCAATAGTGTCTTTACTTATGAGAAAGAAATAGTTTGTAAGGGCATTTGTTTCGAGCTGTACTATGATGATTATGGGCAATGTTATACTTTAGTTTGGGAAGATCCGGCTACACATATGATATCACAATGGTGTTGTGGAACATATAATGATTATCAAAATGATTTAGAGGATATAGCAGATTGTATAAATGAAAGGAGAAAGTAAGACAAGGAAAATTTGATATTTTATCTAATGGCGTGTATATTATAATGTATAAGGAGATACATATGATTGGAATTTATAAAATTACTAATAAAATTAATAATAAAATATATATCGGGCAATCAATTGAATTAGAACGTCGTTTAACTTCTCATTTAAAAGGATGACAAGATAGTGTCATTGATAATGCTATAAAAAAAGAAGGTGTAAATAATTTTGTTTTTGAAATTATTGAAGAATGTCCTCGCGAACAATTGAATGAAAGAGAGATTTATTGAATTCAATATTATAATAGTTATTTAAATGGTTATAATCAAACTCCTGGAGGGTCATATTATTCTTGTCCTAGTAAAGACAGTTTGTCACTATTGACAGATGAAGATATTATTAAAATTCGAGAATGTTATGCTAGTCAACAATATTCTAGTGGAGCAGAAGTTCAACGTCAATTTTTCCCTAATTTAGATAGACATTTAATTGCTGAAGTCTATAATGGACAAGTACGTTTAGATATTATGCCTGAAGTTTACGAAAAACAATATGTTCATTTACAGGAAAAAACTCGTCAATTAGGAGAAAAAAATCCTCAAAATATTATTAATGAACAAGATGTAATTGAAATTAGAATATTATATACAATTTGACCACGAAAAAAAATTATAGAGCATTTTTCTTCTTATAAAGAAAGAACTATTGTCTCCATTATATCTGGTCAAAACTGGAAACATTTGCCAATCTATCATAAAAGAGAACGTAGATGGACTTTTCCAAATACTTGAAATAATGAGCAAATAGAATTTTTTATTAAAATGAAAGGAGAAATATTAAAAAAATATGAATAACGTCAAATATGATGAAAACAGTATTAGAACTTTAAATTACCGAGATGCTGTTAAAGAATCTATAGGAATGTATATTGCCACTAACGATATTAAGGGCATGCACCACTTATTAACTGAAATTATTGCCAATGCAATGGATGAAGCGGCGGCTGGTTATGGTAAAGAAATTACTATCACTATTAACACTACTACTAATATGGCATCTGTAATAGATAATGGTCGTGGTATACCTTTTAAGCGCAATAAAGAAGGTAAATGGGCAATTGTTGAGATGTGTACTAATCTTCATAGTGGAGGCAAATTTACCGGTCAAGGTAATTATAAAAGCTCATTAGGATTAAATGGTGTAGGTGCAACTGTTACAAATGCATTATCAACATTCTTTGAAATAGTATCAACACGAGAAGGAGAACAATGTATCTTTACCGTCAATAATGGTGTATTTACTAACCCAATTATTAAACCTATTAAAACTAATGTGACTGGGAGCACTGTCTCATTTATTCCAGATGCATCTGTATTTGGTAATTTAAAATGGGATATTCCAACTATCAAGGAGGAATTACAATTACACGCATTGCTTAATAATGGTATCCGTTTTAATTTAACAGTAATGGACGACAAGAAAGTTATTGAAACTGCTTCTTATTATTATACTAATGGTATTAAAGATATGTTAAAAATTAAAACCGCCGATTTAAAAGTATTAACTGACCCATTTTATTTTAATACTACAGTAGAGAATGATGCCGGTGAAACTTGTGAAGTTGAATATGCATTTTGCTATTGCGACCGCACATATGAAACAATTTATAGTTTCGTTAATGGAGGTTATACTCCAAATAATGGAACACACGTTACTGGTTGGAAAACTGCTTTTACTAGCAATATAAATAAGTTAGCAAAAGAAATGGAATTAATTAAAGATAAAAATCTAAGCGGAGATATTATTCGTAAAGGTTTAGTTTTAGTTTTATCAATTCATATGAGTGAACGTCCGCTATTTGGCGAACAAACAAAATTAACTCTTAACTCTCCATCTGCTCGAACTTTTTGTAGTAAAGCCGTTGGTCAGATGGTGTTAGATAAGAAGGCAGCCAAACAAGTGCTTGATAAAATTATGATTGAACAAAAAGCCGAAGAAGCCGCGCAACGTAAACGTGAAGCCCAAGAAAAAATTGCTCGTGGTGGGAAAAATATGAATAGTTTAAAAGACTTACCGGTTAAACTTGCGGATGCCACAGACTTTTCTGATGCCGAATTATTTTTGACTGAGGGTGAACGAATTGCCCTTATCTATTTTACCTTATTATCGTAAGGGGTCACTTAATTAGTGGCTAACGAGGGTAAAGCATAGAAATATGCCCAGTCTCGTGGGAAGGTGGTTAAGCCATCATACCTGTATCGACTATCCCCGTTGTTGGGGAGTAGGGACACTATTGATACGTGTCGACATTTTAGGAAACGAAGTGTCTGAGAGACCGAAACAGTAGACAGAGGGAAAGTCCTTCTGAAGAAATAGTCAGCGAGTAGGCTGCAGTACTCGGATTCAGCTGCAGGAGGTTGCAAAGAGACAAAAGGTGCTGGTCAAGCAGTTTTACCTTTAAGAGGTGAGATTTTGCCTCATAATCTACTTTTCCGTTAATCAACGGGGTAAATCAAAATTTGATTTGCTAACGAGGGTAAAGTATAATAGACGTAGAAAGGATAACTTAGTTAATTATACTGAGTCTCGTGGGAAAACATATGATAGGTATTTATCAATTTAAAAACATAATTAGTAATAAAATTTATATCGGACAATCAAAAAATATTGAGTGTCGCTATCGAAGACATTTATATGATGCTAAAAACGGAGCTACGACATTATTACATGCGGCTATTAGAAAATATGGAATAGAAAATTTTACCTTTACTGTTTTAGAAGAATGTAAAATTGAAGAATTAAATCTACGAGAAATTTTTTATATTAAAACATTTAATTCATTAATGCCAAATGGATACAATATGCAAACTGGAGGACAAAACAGAAAAAATCAACCATATTTTCATTTTACTGAATCAGATATTATCGTTATTTATGATTTATTAAAAGACACTGAATTAAGTTATGTAGATATAGGTCAAATTTATGGCGTTTCTTCTGCTATGATTAAACATATTAATTATGGAGAAGAATATGCTCAAGATGGAATTCAATATCCGATTCGTCTAGAAATGCAAAGTAAAAATATCCAAAAGAAAATAGTTTCTCAAAAACTATCAGGTGAAAATAGTTATCGAGCAACTATAACTACCGAACAAGTTTATGATATTATTAATGATTTAACTTTTAATCTTCAAACTTCTATAGTAGATATCGCAAAAAAATATAATACTACAATAGACGTAGTTAAAGACATTAATAGATTTAAAAGTTGAAAACATATCGTACGTAATATTCCTTGCCGTCCAGATTTTGGAAATCATAAAATAACTTTGGAAGATGCAAAATTTATTATTAAAAAACTTAAGGAACCAATAACTATTAAAGATATTTGTGCGCTAAATCCATTATATACTTATAAAATAGTTTATCGCATTAATATTGGGGAAAATTGAAAACAAGAAAATGAACAATATCCAATTCGAACTTTTCGTATTATTACAGGAAAATTAACAATTCCGCAAGTATTTCAAATATACGATGAGTTAGCATTACAAACTCCAATATTCTTAATTGCTAAAAAATTTAATTTAAGTGAGCAATCTATACGTGATATAGCCAACAATAAAAGTTATAGTTATTTAAGACAATTTTACAACAATCATATGTAAACCTGTACAGACTATCCCCGACCACAGGCAGGGAGTAGCGCCACTATTGATACGTGGTTAGTTTTTAGGAAACGAAGACTAAGCAATGCGAAAGAGTAGACCCGATTTATATCGGTGAATAAATAGTCGATTTATTAAAAAATAAAGAAAATCAAAAATTGCACGAGTCTTGAACTATCAGACGCAATCAAAAGTGATATTATTAAAGATATTCTTACTTGTTTAGGTTGCGGTATCGGAGACCATTTCAATATTAATAACTTACGTTATAATCGTATCATAATTTTAACTGATGCAGACGCGGATGGTCGTCATATCGAAATATTATTACTAACATTATTCTTACATCATCTGCCTGAATTAATTAAACAAGGTAAAGTTTATGCCGCAGTTTCACCTTTATATAGAACAATAAATGGTAAAGAAGCGAAATATTGGTATGAAGATAGTAGTGAATTTAAAAAGTATATGCGAAATCATAAAAATGTGAAGTTAACTAGATATAAGGGGCTGAGCACTCTTTTGGCCCATAATTTGCTTTTCCGCTAACCAGCGGGGTAAATCAAAATTTGATTTGCTAACGAGGGTAAGATATAAATATCGAGTCTCGTGGGAAGGTTATAAATATTAATAATTTATAATCCCCTGTATCGACTATCCCCGACCACAGGCAGGGAGTACTTCTACTATTGGTACGTAGATTGCTTTTAGGAAACGAAGGCAAAGTAATAGGAAAGAGCAAACCTGATATAAAGTGTATTATATCAGTGAATAAATAGTCAGAATTAAAATCGAGGAGAGATGTCACCAGATGAATTATATGAAACAACATTAAATCCATCAAATCGTGTCCTTATTCAACTAACAACTGAAAATGTTGAAGAAACATTAAAACTTTATGACGAACTAATGGGTAAATCACCTGCGTTACGTCGTGAGTTTATTCTTAAAAATAAATTGTCTTCCTTTGAAGATGATGATTTATTTGAAGATGACGATTTATCGGAAAACTAAAAATTTTCTTGACAAAAAGAACAAAATTTAGTATAATATTATTGTAATTAGGAAAACCTAATTATGAGAAATTATAAAATAAAATTAATTAAAATTAGAAAGGAAAAAGTATTATGGAACAAAATCAAACACCAAAAATCCCAGGATGGGCAGACATCATGATTACAGATGAAATCCCTATGAAGAACATTTTAGAATTCTTCAATGTGTTAAATCAACGTTTAGCAACTGTAGAAAACAACGTCTTCATTAAAGAAGCAGATGGTAGTATGGTAAATCTTACTAAACACTATCAAATTCAAAGTGAAGCACAAATTGCTGAAGCACAAGCTAAGGCAGCTGCAGAAGCTGAATCAAATAAAGCAGAAGAAAACAAATAGGAGACCCTAATGAGTAACTTAGACGAGAGAACTAAAAAGGGTTTCCTTGTCTATGCTAATAGCGTAATTAAGAGTAGGGCAATTCCTAGCGTTGAAGACAACCTTAAACCTATACATCGTAAAATCTTATATACATTATGGGAAGATAAGGTTTATCCAGACAAACCAACTAAGAAGTGTGCCACTGAAGCTGGACGTGTATTAGCATATTCACCTCATGGTGATGCAAGTGTTTATGGCGCACTTGTTAGACTTTCTCAATGGTGGAAATTAAGATATCCATTAATTGAGATGCAAGGAAACAACGGTAATATACTAGGCGACACGGCTGCCGCTTCGAGGTGAACAAATGTTCGTTATGCCTCATAATTCACTTTTCCACTTATCAGTGGGGTAAAAATTATTATCAATTTTTGCTAACGAGGGTAATTTGTAGTATAATATCCACAGAAAAGGAGATAGTACCGCAGAGAGTCTCGTGGGAAGACAATTAAAATGATAGGTATATATAGATTCATAAATAAAAATAATGGTAAATCATATATTGGTCAAAGCATAAATATAGAAGAAAGAAGGAAAAAGCATATAGCAGCTTCATATTATCCTCCAAGTAACACATATAACACTGTTTTTCATAAGGCTATTAGGAAATATGGTGTAGATAGTTTTGAGTTTGAAATCCTGACTTTATGTAAAATTGAAGAATTGGATTCTTTAGAAAAATATTATATAAGTAAATATAATTCAATAGTTCCAAATGGTTATAATATGACTGCTGGAGGAGAAAATGCTCGAAGTGTAACTTGTAAATTTTCTGAAGAAGATATAAAAAATATTATTATAGATTTAAAAACTACCTATGACACGTCGGAAGAAATAGGAAACAAGTGAGGATGTAGCGCATCCTTAATAAAAAAGATATGTTATGGAGAAGAATATCGTATTAATGAAGAAAGTTATCCTATAAGAACAAAAGAACATATATTAGAAGTTCAAAAAAGAAAGAATTGTTTCTGTTTAGGCATTAATCCTGCTGCTAAATTAAGTATAGATATAGTTCAAGATATAGTTTATGATTTATTAAACACAGATATTAAAATAAAAGATTTAGCTTTGAAGTACAATATCTCTTCTGACCAAATATCTAGAATAAATAATGGGAAAATATGATTACAAGTAGAACGACCAATACCTTGTAGAGATATAAAAAAAGAAAATGAAAGAAAAGCATTACTGGTTGCTGATTTACTATTAAAAACTAACTTAACTCAAAAAGAAATATTAGAAGAAACGGGATATAAGGATAGACATACAGTAAGCCGGATTAACAAGCATGAAATTTATCAAGATTTACTATCTGAATATCCTACACCTATTAGAAAATAATTGTAACCTGTATCGACTATCCCCGACCACAGGCAGGGAGTAGGGACACTATTGATACGTGTCGACATTTTAGGAAACGAAGTGTTTGAGAACCGAAATGGTGAACCTAACAAATAAAATGTTAGTGAAGAAATAGTCAGTTAAAATATATTTAACGATACAGAATGTAAGCTATCTAGCATAGGATTTTTAATGTTAGAAGACCTAAATAAAGATGCAGTTGATTTCAAACCTAACTATGATGAAACAACTGTAGAACCAATCACTTTGCCATCAAAGTTCCCCTTCTTATTGTGCGGAAACAATAGTGGTATCGCAGTAGGACTAAGTAGTGACTTAGTATCGCATAACTTTACCGAAGTGTCATCTGCTATCAAATGGTATATGGCGCATAAAAATGACTGCTCGGTAGCTGATTTAATGCAATTTATTAAAGGGCCTGACTTCCCTACAGGTGGTATTGTTACTAATGGCGAAGAATTATTAAATATTTATACTACTGGACGTGGAACACTTCAAATTAGACCGCATTATGATATCACTAAAAAAGGTGCCGAAACTGCCATCGTATTTCATGATTTACCTTATGGCGTAGAAATAGATAGCGGCATCAAAGAGCCTTTAAAGAAATTAGTTATCGAAGATGGTTATGAAGAATTTAAAGATATTGATGTGCGCAAAGTTGGTCCGCATAACTTTGATATTATCATTACTTTAAATCGTTCAGCAGATGTAAAGAAATGTTTAGAAATATTATTTAACAAGACAAGATTAGCTGATAGTGTAAAAGTTAATCAAACAGTAATTGTTAACGGTGAACCAAGATTGCTTAACTTGAAGGAATTGATTACCGCATGGGTTAACTATCGTAGCCGAATTATTACACGTATTGCACGTAATGATTATGATAAAACTAATCACAAATTAACAGTTACACTTGGTTTACAAAAATGCTTAAGTGACATTGACAAGTTAATCAACATTGTAAGGAACGCCGAAAATCGTGCCGCCGCGCATAAAGAATTAAAGATGGCATTTACTTTAAATGATGAACAAGCCGATGCAGTGTTAGATATGAAATTGAGCCGCCTAAGTCGTCTTGATTTAGCGGAACTTAATGCAGATGAAAAAGAATTAGAAGAAACTTTGGCTAAGTTAAAAGATATTATTGACAATGAAGAAACTCGTTATCATATCATATCAGACCAATTAGATGAAATTAAAAAGGTGCTTGGTAAAGATGAGCGTTTAACTGAAATTTATTATGCACGTCCAACCGAAGGTATCAATGCTGATAAACCAATTATTAAAAAAGAATGGTTTATTACATCTGACGGAGTTGTTGGCGCCGATGAATTAAGTGCTAGTGCGAAAACAAAGTTCGTGCCATCTAATTTGAAACAAGTAGTCTTTGCATATCAACCGGAAGATATTATAACTTACGATGCCAATGGCTTCATTTATGCCGCCGGAAAAAATGACGGTGCCGAACTTATGGGCGGTTTTGTCCGCACAGGTAAAAGTAAGATTGTTACAGTTACGTTAAATGGTAATATTAAAGTAAGCGCCACTTCAGAATACAAGTTCAATAAAGCGGAACGTGTAATGCGCTTAAAAGAAGATGATACGTTAGTTTTTGCCGACGAATGCAATGATGATGATACAATATTAATTTATTGCGTGGAAACAGCGAAAGTATTGCGCCTTAACATTAGTGATTTACCGGTTGCATCAAAATTAACTTTGGGAGTTAAAACTGGTTTTGCATCTGTAAGTAGCGCTGCCATCATCGGAGATAATGATTTACTTTTAAGCGTAAATGATAAGTGGCAAGCCAAATTAGTGTATGGAAAGGATTTTAACCGCGGCGATCAACGTGGTAATAAAGGACAATCTGTGCCTGAAGACAATATTAGACTAATTAAGTTTGACGATGGTAGAGATTCAATTTATTTAATTCCAAAAATGGGAACGCCATTTGCTATCAATCGTAATAAAGTATCTATTAAAGGCAAAATGTCTACTGGAGCCGCGCTATCGACTCGTATGTTAATTGATGTCAAATAATGTAAAATAATATTGACAAAATGAAAAAAATGTTGTATAATATATATGTAATTAATGAGAAGAAATTAATTAGTTAATGAATTGTAGCCCAAAAAGTAAAGGAGTAAAGTAAGATGAATAATGAAGATAATTTAAAAGAAGAAAAAATCGTTTTAACTCCGAACGGGATGAAGGTTTTAGAATATTTTCAAAATCTTGAAGATGGTAATGTGCAAATCGTCGGCAAAGATTTGATAGATATTCTAAACATCAAGGGCGTTTATCCCGTATTGAATTCATTAAAAATGAAAGGACTCATTAGTGAGGTAGCTTCTACCGAACGTTCATTTGTGAACAATAAAGGAGCAACTCAATTAAAGGAATATAAAACTTATTCCTTAACACAGAAAGGGAAGGACTTCCCAATTAGTCCAAATAATTAAGAAAAGAAAAGGAGATAAAATTAATTATGGCAGATCAAGTAAAATTAGCCGCAGAAAACAGCGTAACTATCGTTGGTCGTTTAGCTGACGTAGATGTTAGAACAGGTGTAGATAAAGGAAATAAAGAATATGTTTCTATTAAAGCATCTGTAGTTAGTTCATTACAAGGAAAGGACAATATCTTTAAAATTGAAGCTTTCACTTATAAACTAACTCAAGAAAATAAAGAAAGTAATTTGTATAAACAATATACAGAATTAGTTAATTCAAAAGGTAAAAAAGTTCAAGTATCAGGCTCATTAAGAGAAAATCGTATTTGGAGCAAAAACAAAGAACAAATGATTTCATTCTCTGCAATTTCAGGCAGATTCTTCTCAGTAGTTCCAGAAACTACTTTAGATACAGCAACTTTCATTATGAGTGGATTTGTTGTTAAATCTATTGAAGAAAAGAAAAATAAAGCCGGAGAAATCTATCGTTATGACTTTAGTATTGGTCAACAAAACTATAAGGGTGATAATATGTCAGTATTTGGTTTTAATGTTCAACCAACTAATGTTGAATTAAGAGAAGGTGTTGGAACTTGGAAAGTTGGCGACACAGTTCGTATCCAAGGCGATTTAATGAGTATTGAAGAAACAACTGTTGTTGAAGATAAGAAAGGTGGATTTGGTACTCCAATTACTAAAACTTATACTAACACAATTAGCGGCTTCTATATTACAGGTGGAAGTAATCCATTCACAGTTGAGGAAGGTGCTTATCCATCAGAAGTAATCACAAACTTAATCTCAGCATATAAAGCAAAGGATGCAACTATTGCTGCTGCCGCAAAAAGTGCCGCTGCAAGCACACCAAGTGCAGCCGTTCAAACTCCAGCTGCTCCAGTAACATCAAGACAAACAAGTTTGATTTAGACAATAATTAGGGCGGTAAGATTTTTATCGCCCATTTTAAAAATAAGATAAAGGAGAAAAGATGACTAAAGAACAATTAGAAACTAGACAACAAATTTTTAAAGACTTAAATGCAATTGACTTAGGCGAACGTATTAAAAAGAAATTAGGATTATCTTATTTAAGTTGGGCAAATGCGTGGGAGATATTAAGAACAAAGTATCCAGATGCAGAATATAAAATCTATACAAGAGAAGTAGAAACCACTGAAACACGTGAAATAACTGATGTAAACACAGGTGTAAGAAATGTTGTAACAAATACTTTTAAAACAGAGTATCCATATTTCACAGATGGCAAAACTTGTTGGGTTAAAGTAGGTGTAACAATTTGCGGTATTGAGGAAATTGAAATCTTAGCAGTTATGGATAATCATCAAAATTCAGTTCCATTTGCAACTATTACATCTGTAGCAGTAAATAAAGCAATCCAACGTGCATTTGTTAAGGCGTGTGCTCGTCATGGTTTAGGCTTATATGTTTATCAAGGTGAAGATTTACCAACTGATACAAAAGAAAACTTAATCAAACTTCAAGAAGAACAAATGAAGAAAATTAAAGAAGCGATGAATCGCGCAGATCAACTTGTCACTAAAGAATTAGATGCCGAAAACTTTAGAGTAATACAAGAAAGAGTTATTAACTCATATAAAGAAGTATTAGGTAGACAAGATCAAGCCGCCATTGCAGAATTAGTTAATCAATATATTACTGAATTATTCCCAGGCAAGAGATTATCTTCATTAGTAATCGCCGAGGATGGAAAGAACTTACAAAAATTAGATACATTTTTAGCAGAAGTATTAAAAATGATAAAGTAGGAGGTCTTTATGGCAACGAATGGTAAAAAATATTCGCGTGCCGAACTAGAGCAATTAATTAAGGATGTGATGGGCATTCAGTCCATCCCTCCTAACTTTAATAAACAAATTAATAAGTTCGTATTAGAAAACGATATGACATTAAAAGAAATTGCTCGTTGTATTGTTTGGTATGTAGAAGTAAGACAAGATAAAATAGATCCGCTATATGGTTTATGGTTTGTACCAAATGTTCGAGAACAAACTGCACAATATTTTCAAAAGTTGGAACTTGACCAACAAAGACAAGCCGAGCAAGCTCGGAAGGTAATCGAGATTCAAGACAATAATATTATATTCAATGTTAATAACGTGCCTCGACGTAAGAGGGAACCGAAAAAACTTGATATTTCCGAAATCAATGTAAAAGGAGAAGATGAAGACGATGGACAAAATCATTAAAAAGGATTTGTTCGACCGTAATGCTTCCGTTTATGTATTGAGTTGGTTAATGAGAAAACCATCATTGTTGCAAGATGACCGCTATGCCTTTGTAAAAACCGATTTTAGCATTCCATTGCATCAGATGGTTTTTTATGCTATATATAATATGGCGCAAACAGGTGTAGCACAAATTTCTCCGCAAGACGTAGACTTATACCTAAAACAATACGACACACAGTATGAGGCATACAAAAAAGATAGAGGTTATGAGTTTGTAACTCAATGTTATCAAACAAGTGATGGCAGTGATGAAAAACAATTTGACTTTTATTATGGTCGATTAAAAAAGTTTTCGATGTTAAGAGATTTGGAAAGTGTTGGTATTGACACATCTGAATTTTATGATACGAAAAAAGATGCTTTAAATAGGGACATAGAAAATGAAAAGTTAAACAAAATTCCATTAGATAAAATTATTGAAACTGTTCGTGCGCATTTAGTTGAAATTGAAAATCTTCATATTGGTAAAGACCAAGGAACTTCTCAAGAGGCAACTAAAGGTATGCGTGCTTTAGTAGCGAGATTAAAAGAGTGCCCAGAAGTAGGTTTACCTATGGATGGAGAAATTTTGAATTATGCCGGTCGAGGAGCGCGTTTAGGTAAATTATATATTTATAGTGCGCCATCAGGTGTAGGTAAGACAAGATTTATGGTTGGCAATGCCTGTTCAATTAGTATGCCATATATAAATAAGAGTGGTAAAATAATTTTACGTGGAGATGTAACTCAAGTTGATTATCGAAAAGTATTATTTGTTGCGACCGAAATGGACGCCGAAGAAATTCAAACATTAATTTTAGCATATGTAAGTGGTGTTAATGAAAAGAAAATTTTGTTAGGTAATTATACTCCAGATGAAGAAGAAAGAATTAATAAAGCATTAGATATAATAGATACGTTTGGTTCAAACTTTATTATTGAATGTATTCCAGACCCAAGTATTGCGATGATTAAATCTCGTTTAATAAATTATATATATAGAGAAGGTGTTGAATATATCTTTTATGATTACATCTTTAGTTCACCTGGTCTTTTAAGTGAATTTAGAGATATAGCAATAAGAGAAGACGTTGCATTAATGATGTTATCAAATAGTTTAAAAGAAATAGCGATGCAACATAATGTATTTATTCAAAGTGCAACTCAATTAAATGATGGATGGGCAAAAAGAGTCATCGGTTTGCGAGATCAAAATTGTATCCGTGGTTCAAAAGCGGTTGCCGATAAAGTTGACTTAGGTTCAATTGCAGTTCGTATCGATCCAGAAGAATGGAAAATGGTCGAAGCGATGTGGATGGAAATTAAACGAAGTGACCCAGACAAATATACACATGACCCAAACTTAGTGGTTGATATTTATAAAAATAGACGTGGTGAACTTAATGCGGTAAAAATTTGGCGTTATTTCGACCATGCAACTTGTCATTGTGAAGATTTATTCGTAACAGATGCAAATTACAAAGGAGTTATTGATATTGCACAATTTAAATATAAGCAAACTCCAATGGACTATTTAGATTTATTAACAAGAGGGGTGATATCAAGTGGCAATTAGTTTTAAAGACTTAAGACAAGAATTAACAGACGAGATGTTGAAAGATATCCTATTGCAATTTGATGTTGAACCTTATGAAGAAACATCTGATTACATTGTGTTTCCAACTTGCTGTCATAATTTAACAGGTGGAAGTCCAAAATTATATTATTATAAAGATAGTAAACTATTCCATTGTTTTACAGAATGTAATGATACATTTGATATATTTACGTTATTACAACGTATGTATAAATTGCGTGGACAAGATATCACATTAAGAGAGGCGGTTTCAGTTTGTGACTTGAACGTTGATGAACCTTTAAGTGTTGAAACATATGATAATAGTGCCGAAGACATTCGTTATATGCAGACGTTAAATCACCGCGGACCAATGACACCATTGACTTTTAAGATATATGATGCAAAGGTATTGAATAATTATTCATTTGATTATATTGGGTTAATGCCTTGGATTCAAGAGGGAATTAGCATTGAAGCATTGCAAAAGTTTAATATTAGATATGATAAGAAACACGATGCAATTGTTATTCCAAACTTCAATTATAGCGGAGACCTTATCGGTTTACGTGCACGTTTCTTCCGTGAAGAAGATATTGCAAAGGGTAAATATAGACCAGTATATGACAATGGAATTTTATATAATCATCCAACTGGTGTAACTTTCTACGGCATTTATGAAAATAAGGAAGCCATTGGTCGTAAGCATATCGCGGTGTTATTCGAGGGTAAACACTAAGTATTGCCCTTATCTATTTTACCACTAATCAGTGGGGTCACAATTGTGGCTAACGAGGGAGCCTGACCGTAATGGCGAAAGCAACCTAAATGGTGTGAAGGCAATCTCGTGGGAAGTAATTTTGAAAAAGTGAGAAAAGTGTCTTATAATATATTAACAAAAAAATAAAGGAGACTTTTCTATGAATTATATTTATGGTTATTTTAAAAAAGATTTAGGAGAATATGTTTATATTGGTCAAACAATTAATATAGACCAAAGACGAAAAAAACATGAACAATATGATCCATTTAATCAAAATGTTAGAGAGTATTATTATCCTCTAAGTAGAGGAATTAGAAAATATGGAATTGAAATGTATGAATTTCATATTTTAGAAGAAGTGCCATCACAAGACAATTTAGATGAGCGTGAAATGTATTGGATTAATTATTATAACACTTATGATGATCCTAAAAAGTATAACTTAACACCAGGCGGCAGCCCTAAAAATTATAAAAAAGGGAAATTTGAAGATGCAATTATTGATATGGCTTATGATTTAATTAAAAATACAAATAAACCATTTAATGAAATATCTTCTATGACAGGAATTTCTGTTGTTATGTTATCTGAAATCAATACAGGAAAGAGACGTAAACGAGATAATGAAGTTTATCCTTTACGAGAATTAACTCAAGGTCGAATTCTTACTCAACAACAAGTGTTAGAAATTGTAGATTTATTAAAAAATGATTTTATATCAAATACAGAAATAGCAAAAAGATATAATGTTTCTGCTGCAACTATTCAAGCAATAAATAATGGGAAAAGATCTAGACTTCAAAATGAACAATATCCATTAAGAACAATATCTTATGCTAATAACAAATTAAGCAAACAGGATGTGCAAAAAATTTGTGATGAAATTTTATCTACTGATAAATCTCTAAGACAAATCGCAAAAGAAAATAATTGTAGCTTAAGTACAATTCGATTAATTAATTCAGGTGAAAAATATTCTCTTAATAATCATTCATATCCACTTAGACAAAATTAAACCTGTATCGACTATCCCCGTTGTTGGGGAGTAGGGACACTATTGATACGTGTCAATGTTTTAGGAAACGAAGCATTTGAGAACCGAAACGGTAGACAGAAGAAAAATCTTCTGAAGAAATAGTCAGCGCCTATAGAAATATAGGATTCAGTGGAAAAGAGTGTTTTGCACTACGGAAGTATCTATGGAGCAAATAACAATATAGCACTCGCAACTTTAGGTCAGAACATCACTAGAAATCACATTCAAGCCTTATTAATGTTAAAGGTTAGTGACATAATTTTAGCATATGATACCGATTATGAAGATTATAAACAATTAGCAGTTGTAGAACAAAAATATATAGAAAAGGCAAAAATTTTAGCGCCATACTTCAATGTAAGTATTTTAATGGACTATGATTTCTTGTTGCCTTATAAAAGTAGTCCTATTGACGGAGGACGTGATAATTTTGAAAAGATACTTAAAAATAGGAGAATTATTTAATGAAAAGAATAAGATTAAAAGTAAATAGCATACAAAAAGGTATACGTCCTTATATTACTCAATATTTGGGCTTCTTAGGAATTAAACCAGAGGATGTAGGTAGTTTTACTTATATGCCTCGTGCTACCGATGAAGATGATCCATCTAAGTTAGTAGACATCAACGCTGCCAAAGACACACTAATGTCCCTAATCCACGAGAAAGATAGCGCGGTAAAAATTTTCGTGCAGGTGGATAGTGATACTGATGGTTATACATCTGCCGGCATATTAATTAACTACTTGAAACGTCGTTTTCCTGCGGCCGTTATCACGTGGTCATTACATAGCGGAAAACAACACGGTGTTGATTTAGAAACTGTGCCCGCCGATGCCGACTTGGTGGTAATTCCGGACGCCGGAAGCAATCAAACGATGGAGATGAAAAAATTAGTTGAAGAAGGTAAAAAAGTTATTGTGCTAGACCACCACGAGATAGTTAATGAAGCCGATTTTGCGGCTCGTGTGTGTCCTATCGTTAATAATCAAACTAGTCCTGAGTTTACTAATAAATATTTAAGTGGTGCAGGTATAGCTTATATGTTTATTAAATGGTTAGATACGACCGTCTTTAAAGATGATAACCCTCTAATGCATCGTGATTATTTAGATTTAGCCGCAATCGGCATTATTGCAGATGCAATGAATATGACTAGCTTAGGTAATAATTATATTGCTTACTATGGTTTACGTAATATTAAGAACAAAATGATTGCCGCGATCGCCGCTAAACAAGGTTCAGGCACTATGCCACGTATCAAGGATGTAAATAAATTAACTAAAATTGATGTTGCATTTTACATTGCGCCAATTATTAACGGTGTAATTAGAGGTGGTGCACCAGAAGATAAGGAAGCCGTATTTAAAGGTATTATTACATCTGAAGATAATAATGATTATACTCGTGAATGGCGTGGCGTAACTTATCATGAAACACTTTGGGAAATGGCCGCAAGATTAGCCTTTAACGCCAAAAATCGTCAAGATAGTAATAAGAAAAAGGCATTCACTTGGTTGTGCGAAAAAGTTAGAGCGGAAGGGCATGCGCATGATAATATTATTATTGCGGACTTACACGGCGTAGAAACAACCAAAGTTAGTCCTAATATTACAGGTTTAATTGCGATGGAAATGGTTAAAGAGTTTAATCGTCCTTGCTTAGTAGTAAGAGAAACTGAAGACCCGGAAGATGGTCAAATGGTTTTAGGTGGCAGCGGACGTAACGGTAACTTTTATAATTTGCCAAGTTTATTAGATTTCTTAAGTGATAGTGGCTTAGTGAAATATGTCGCCGGACATGCAAATGCGCATGGAGTGTTCATTGAACCTGATAAATTAGATGCACTTCGTGAATATGCAAATAGTAAATTGGATCCGCAAATTTTTGAAGATATCGTATTTGAAGTTGATTATTGGTTCCACTCATACGATACCATTGATAAAGATATGTTAATGGAATTTGCAGAAAATGTTTCAATTTATGGCAACTCAATTCCTCAACCTAAATTTGCATTTAACTTTAATATCACATCTGCTGATTTCCGCTTTATGGGCAAAGATGGCACTTCAATAAAGATTAACAAAGATGACGTTGAATTTGTTATCTTTACTAATCCAGAGGTGGCAGATGCTTTAAAACAAAATGGTAATCAACAAGTGCAAATAGTAGCACGTGCGCAAGTGAATGAATTTATGGGTCGTAAAACATTGGAAATGATGGTAGATGACATTCAACTTACTCCAATTAGTATTAATTTGGATGAACCATTACCTACTGGTCGAGTAATAAGTTTAATTTAAAGGAGAGTAGACAAATGAATTGGTTAGATATAGTTAAAAAATATGGTGTTGATTTTGCATATGAAAATGCAGATGGTAATATTGAAATTAAACCCGTTGATGAATGGTTAGATGATGTTTATTTAAGATTAAATAAAGAACAAGCCGCTGCCTTAATGGAAGATATCTATGATAATGGTGCAACCTTATTTCAATTTTATACAGACAGAGAAAATTAATCTTGACAAAAGGAAAAATATTTAGTATAATTTAATATAAGAAAAAGAAAATTAGATGGAAAGAAGGTGATAATGATGTTTATGAATAATCGTGATTACGTTAGTATTCATAACCATTAAGTGAGGGCATACTGAGTTCTCAAATATAAAAATTATTGATAGTATAAATCGTGCTGAACGTCTAATAAATTATGCCTACGAGTTAGGTTTAAGTGGTTTAGCAATCACAGAACACGATTGTGTAAGTGGTACGCTTAAATCACTTAAAGCATACCGTAAAAAGTTGGAGGTTGAGTGGAAAAATCTTCATCCAGATGCAGAAGAACTTCCGAGTTATCAACAAATGGCAGATGAGTTAAACTTTAAATTCATATTAGGTAATGAGATTTATTTAAGTGAAGAAGGTTTAAGTGAACAAATGATGCGTGATGAACAAGGTCCATTTCATTTCTGGCATTTAATTTTATTGGCGAAGGATGCCGAAGGATTTAGACAAATCAGACAATTAAGTAGTGCGGCATGGCGTCGTGCTTGGTTCAGAGCAATTTTAAGAACACCAACTTATCCATCTGATTTATTAAAATTTGTTCAAGGTGGACATTTGATTTGTTCAACTGCATGTTTAGGTGGTTATCCTGCTTGGTGTTGGAAAATGATGACTGAAGCCTTAGCTCACAATGATGAAGATGCGGTTAAATTTTATGTCGGGAAGTTAGACAATCATTTGGCGGCGATGAGTCAATTGTTTGGCGTCGGTAATTTCTTTGTAGAGTTACAACCAAATGAAAGTGGTAGCGAACAAAATGAATATAATAAGTTTATGATTAATCGTTATTGGGGTTATTATCCATTTATCTTTTCAACTGACTCACATTATTTAAAGGTAGAAGAAAGAGAAATTCATAAGGCATTTTTAAATAGTAAAGATAGTAAAGGTAATCGAGAAGTAGATAGTTTTTATAAGTATGCATATATGATGTCTCAAGAAGAAGTTTGGGAACATATGAAGGAATATGTAACGGCGGAACAATTTGAAGAAATGGTGACTAATACCAAAAAAATTGGCGCGATGTGTAGTTATTATGAACTTGAACAACCAAAAGTAATTGCGAAAGTAAATTATGAACATATGGAAGAATATGCCGAAGATCTTGAATTATTTGCAGATGTAACTGAAGAAGAGTATCCAAACTTCTATTATTATATTCATTCAGATGTTCCAGCCGATCGCTATTTGGCAGAGTTAATCGCACATGGGTATGCGCATAAATGGGAACCAAGTTGGGACCAAGAAGTTTATTACAAACGTTTAGAAGAAGAACTTTGGACGTTTAAAACAATTAGTGATAATATTCAAAGACATATGTCAGACTACTTTATTACTATGCATAAGATGGTTGATTTGATGTGGCAAGCCGGTTCATTGGTTGGACCAAGCCGTGGTTCGGCAGGTGTAGTATTAATAAATTATTTATTAGACATCACTCAAATGAATCCAATTAAAATGGAATTGCCATTTGTATGGCGTTTCATGCATCCATCTCGTCCAGACTATCCCGATATTGACGTTGATACTGAATCGGGAAAGCGTGCCGCAGTATTCGATTTGGTTCGTGATTATTTTAAGAGTTTAGGTGGAGATGTAATTAATGTTTGCACTTTCGGAACTGAAGGAACTAAGAGCGCAATTAAAACGGCGGCAAGAGGTCTTAATGTTGATGAAAATATAGTTGCATATTTAAATTCAATGATACCAAATGAAAGAGGATTTGATTGGTCTTTAGGCGATTGTTATTATGGAAATGAAAAGGAAGGTCGTGCACCAATTAAGGCATTTGTTGAAACTATGAATGCAAATCCGATGTTATGGGAATTGGCTCAAAATATTGAAGGCTTAGTTACAAGATTAGGTGTTCATGCATCTGGAGTTATTGCGGTTAATGGAGATTTTGTTGATCATGGTAGTTATATGAAAACAAGTAAAGAACAATTGGTTACCGCATATGATTTGCATGACCAAGAAGAATGTGGATTATTGAAGTATGACTTCTTAACTGTTTCGGCACTTGACCGTATTCATCAATGTATGAATTATTTATTAGAAGATGGAACGATTGAATGGCAAGGAGATTTAAAATCAACTTATCAAAAATATTTAGCACCAGATGTATTAGATTATGACAGTCCCGAAATGTGGGACATGGTAGGAAAAGGATTGATTAGCAGCCTATTTCAGTTGATTTTGTATTAAGCTGAAGTAAAAAATTTTTAATTGCGGGAAACCCCTTAGAGTCTAAGTTGCTACAACGGAATCGTGAGATAAACGTGAATGCGGCATAACAGAAAAGACCATAAAAAAACTTAGAATTGGGCAACCGAGGGATGAGAGACCCTCTCACGCATCGAAGATTGTTAAAATTTCCAATTGGAATTATAATATATCATAAGAGGTGAACAAATTATGATATATAGATATGAAAATCGTTATATTGTTAGTTTTAAAAATGGAAGTAGAGCTTCTTATTCTTATCAAAGATATCAAACTTTATTAGAAAAAGTTTGTCAACAAGCAGAACAAGAAGATGAAAAAATTTGAAATTATTATGAATTTCACAATGATGAATGTTGAATTTATTATTATCAACAAAAAGATAATACAGAACAAATTATTAAAATTGATAAAGAAGATTGAGAGCGAGTAAAAAACTATTATTGGCAATTAAATTGTAGCGGTTATCCTCAAACAAGAACTAATGGTCAAAAAATATTTTTACATCGATTAATTATGAATACTGACCAATTAATCGATCATAAAGACCATAATCCATTAAATAATTGTAAGTCAAACTTAAAAATTTGTGAAACTGTATCAGATAATAATATTAATCAAAAATTATCAATAAGAAATACTTCCGGCATTACAGGCGTTTCTCTTTTAAATGGAAGATGAAGAGCCCGTATACAATATAAAGGAAAAGAACATACTCAATGATTTACGAATAAAGAGGATGCAATCGAATGTCGCAAAAAATGAGAAAAGGAATTCAAAGGATTTTAACTTTAACGTTCAACGACTAGCCGAAAGGCGTAGCTCCAAGCGGAGCGAAACGGAATTGAAAATGATATAGTCTGATCTCATAAGAAATTATGAGCGGTCTTAAAAAGACGGCATAAGAGTAGCGACCTTATGTGAACAAAATGTTGATACAATTGTTGGTTCGCAAGCCATTAAAGATATCCAACCACGTAGTTTAACTGAGTTAGCAATTTCTTCTTCATTAATGAGATTAATGAGTGATGGTGAATTGCCTTTAGCAAAGTATGCTCGTTTTAAACGTGTGCCAGAATTATGGTATGATGAAATGCGTTCAAATGGTTTAACAGATGAAGAAATAAAGATATTGGAAAAATATCTTAAAAAGAAAAATGGTGTTGGTGAATCTCAAGAAGTAGTTATGCAGATGGTTATGGATGAACATATTAGTGGCTTTGATATGAAAGAGGCTAATAAGTTAAGAAAAACTATTTCGAAAAAGAATTTCAGAGAAATCGACGCAGTTCGAGATTTATTCTTTGAAAAGGGTGAAGCTTTAAAAACTTCAAGAAACTTACTAAACTATGTTTGGTTTATACAAGTGACCCCGATGCTTGGATATAGTTTTAGTGAAATTCATACAGCTGGATATGCTCTAATTGCTTTAATTGAAATGAATTTAGCGTATAGATATCCGATTATATATTGGAACTGCGCATGTTTAAGTGTTGATAGTAGTGCCGTTAGTGAACAAGATTTTGAAAATCTAATTGAAGATGATGTAATCACAGTTGACGATGATGACGAAGGTAAAAAGAAAACTCAAAACAAAATGGATTATTCAAAAATTGCGGCGGGATTGGACAGATATAAAAATATTTGTAATATACATTTGCCAGATATTAATAAATCAAAATTAAGTTTTACACCAAATGTTGAGACTAATTCAATATTATATGGTTTAAAAGGCATCTGCAAAGTAACTGAGCCTGTTATTAGCGAAATTATGAGTAATAGACCATTTAGTTCACTTGAAGACTTTTTAAACCGCGTTACTAAACGTGTGGTTACTAAGGACAAAGTGATTAACTTAATTAAGTGTGGAGCATTTGATGAAATTGAAGGTAAAGATCGTTCAGAGATATTAAAAGATTTCATCTGGACTGTTTGTGAGCCAAAGAAAAGAATTACTTTACAAAACTTAAATATGTTAATTGATTTAGAACTACTACCTAGTTCATTAGATTATGTATCAGATGTATATAAATTAACTAAAGAATTAAGAAGACATCGAGACGCGGAAAAAATGTGGTATTTCGGAGACAACATTAATATTCCAAAAAATAAAATTAATGCTTGGCGTGGCATCTTTAAGGATAGTGGCATTATTCCGGAAACTATTGAATATGAAGGTGAAACTCGTGGAGTATTTAATAGTGATAAATGGGATAGATTTTATGAAACACAGATGGATAAAGCCAGAGCTTATATTAAACCTCACGCAGAAGAATTGTTGATTAAGTTAAATAATAAATTGTTTGAAAATGAGTTTAATAAATATTGCAGTGGAGATAGTTTACAATGGGAACTAGATAGTATTAACTTTTACTTTGATGGACATCCATTGAATAAGGTGTTGCCAGAAATTAAAGAAGTAGTAGTTGATCGAGTTGATGATATTGTTGAAGGCGCTCAAGATGGAGAATTTGTTATTAAAGGAAATGTTATTCCTAGAATGAAGTTATTTACCATCGCCGGAACAGTATTAGACAGAGATACAACAAAAGGATTAGTAACTATTCAATGTCCAGATGGGGTAGTAAATGTTAAAGTGTATAAAGATTTATTTGCTCTTTATAATAAAACTATTACAGATGAAAGCGGAGAAAGGGTTATTGATGAAAGTTTCTTTGATAAGGGACAACATTTATTGGTAACTGGTATTCAAAGAGGAATGACGTTTATTCCTAAAGTGTATCGAAACACGGGCAGAAAAAGTATTGAACGTATTTTATTAAATGAAAATGGTAACTTTATCAAGTTAATTGAAAAAATGGAGTAGGTGCTATGAGAGTAATTATTTGAGATTTAGATTACTATAATAAAAGAAGTGCTAGTCCAAAAAATTTAATGGCGATGAAAATCTCTAGTTGGCATAAACAAAGAGGTGATACAGTATTGCTGGTCACCTCCGCCTTCGATATTGAACGTGCATATGATATATGTTATATGATTAGAGAAGATTTAAAGACGCCGGCAAATTTTCCTGTACGCTTTCTTGTAGATAATAAGGTGCGTTGGATAGGTAAAGCTTTTCTCGGCAGACATAATTGAACGCCACCACAAGGTTGGGCTGGTTGTCGACCTGATTATTTGCTCTACCCTGAACTTAATACACGAGAAGAACGTGCCGAGTTCGTAAGTCTTTTTAATCCATTAGGAGAATTTTGGCCGCATCTGCAGAATTGAACAAATAGTTTTAAGAATAAATTAACTGTGGTGCAGGACAAGAATATATGAAAGGCTTCAAAAAAATTATTACTACAAGCTTTTGAGATGCTTCAAGAAAGTAAAAATGTTGTATTTTCTGAACCAATTTCAATTCAAAATTTAATAAGTGATAAAGAAATTAAAGATGCATTTTTTAAATTAAAATTGGCGCCCAGCAAAGTTTATCCTATCACATGAACAATAGTTGGTATGGACGAAATTGATGAGGCGTTAGCGTTTTTGAAAGAATTTAGAGAGCGATACAAAAATTTAGGTTATGGTCAATTAACTTTAGATTGGCACGATGTAAATAAAAATCATTGGGAAGGAAAAGAATTAGCACAATCTAATTTTGCAGATGTAAGACAAATTGTTATTATGGCCAAAGAAGAACAGGTGCCGATAAAAATTATGATGCCGCAAAACAGACTGTCCGACACTCCATATTTCTTCTTGTTTGAAGAACTGGCTAATTGGACAAAGACGGCCGCGTCCTTCCGCACCAGTTGATTAGAATATATTACAAAGAAATTTTTAAAGGCGGTGGGTGATGATGCTATGATGGTATGAAATAACCCAATTCATTGGACGGAGCCTTTTAGAAACTTGTTAGTCCAAACATGGTCGGACAGTGAATTTTTACTGCGTCAATGAGGAATGAAGTCTGTGTCAAAGACTGCTATTCCGTGAGATTTATGAAAGGAACAATTTAAGTATGGAATATAATAAAGATGATTTACCAGTATATAAGAAAAATGAAAAGTATTTTAAACAGTATCATAGGATTTGCGTATTAGACACCGAAACGACTGATAGATATTGGAACACGGCGGCGCCAGTGCAAATTGCTGCTATCATCTGCGATGAACACGGTAATATTATTGATACCTTTGAAGAAAAAATTAAAACTACACACGTTATTAAACCAGATGCAAGTGCAGTTCATGGTATTTATGCGGAAGATTTAGTTAATTGTCGAAGTGAAATTGCCGTATTGACCGACTTCTGTGTATGGATGAAACAACAAGAAGTTGATGTAGTATTAACTTATAATGGTGAAGCTTTTGATAGACGCTTGCTTAATAACAGATGCGAAAAATTAGGTATTCATTATGATTACTTTAATAAAGAAAAGTTCCCTGGCATTGATGGTTATTATAACTGCGTTATTGAGGCTAAACGTCGTAACTTATGGGGATTAAAAGACAAATGCGGACGTAAATGGAACTTAAGTTTAATTGCTGAATGTTTAGGTGTTAAAAGAGATGGTGCTCACGATGCATTAGTTGATGTTATGATGTTGAAAGATATTTTCTTTATGGTTGACCCTATTATCCATCCTGAAAATTGGCCGGATGAAAACGGCAATACAGGTGGTAAGGGAGTTAGTTTATGGTAATCGTAACCATTAAAGATATTGATTTTTTTCTTGATAACGTAAATTTATTCGCCAATAATAATTATGTTTATATGGGGGCTATAGATACACTAATGGTTAGTATTGGATTACAAAGTGAGGGTGAAGATAGGGCGATAGATATGAACTATCTTAAAGAACGAAAAATAAGAGTGAAACCAATCAATAGAACTGGTGGACCTATTGTGCACACTCCTGGCAGCATATGTCTTAGTTGCGTCATGGAAAATACTCCACAAACTTATCAATTATATCAGAAGATGAATCGATATTTAGCGGGTTTATTAAAATGTGCTTTGGAAGGTAATGATTTTATACAAGATGACCCGTATCGAGATAGAAAATGTAAAATTGGTAGCAATATGACTTGTACTAGTGGTCCATATTTAGTATGGATGTGTCAAATTAATATGGCTATGAATAGTGACCATATTAAGTTAATTAAAAGAATTTGTCCAAAAGAAAGAAAATATGAACCAGATGCATGGATAGAAAGGTATCGTATTAGAACTTTAATTGATAGTTTTGCAGAGCTAATAAAATAAAATTAACCTTAGGAATTAATCCTAAGGTCTTTCTTTTATATTCCTTTAGTTAGGCTGATTTTAACTGTAACTTTACCTGAAACTGTTGATGTTGTATTAACAGTTAAGATACCAGTAGTTGTGTTATAGGATGGGCTGGCAGTAACTATAGCTCCAGTAACTCCAGTTGCCGACAGAACTGTGATGTTAGTTGCGCCTTTGCCTACGCTTACAGTTTTACTGCCAGTATAATTCGTTTGTCCACTTGTTGACGTAGCACCTGTAGTTGTAGTGGCTACAGTAACTGTGATTGTAGTCGGTGCAATTTCTGTTGTACCCAGTGAATTTTTATATCATATCAAATTATCGCCTAGATATACTCGAGGACTGTCTGAAGAGCCGATTTTTATCGCCGAAGGATCACTTGATCCTAGTTTAAAACCTCCATTTATAGCACGTAAGTAAACTGTAATAGTAGTGTTAGCAGATGGCATGGTAATAGTTTTTGTCTGTGAGTTATAACCTTCCGCACAACAAATTCAAGAAAATGAAGTTCCGGCTGCTGCAGTATAAGATGAACATCTGGATCCGGCAATGTATTTTACTGCGTTAGAAGGAACGGTGTTAATGGAGTAGGTATAAGTATCAGATGCGGTAGTGAAAGTTACTGTTCCACTTAAAGTACAAATAGCATATCCATCATCTGCAGCCTCATATTTATCATCAATAGTTTTAAAAACGCCACCGATATAAATAGTTTGTCCTTTATATGTAGAGCCGATAAGTTTATTAATACTCAATAAGTTTGAACCATAACCTTGATCATTACCTAAAGTATAACCATTACCAGTTGCAGTAGAAAAGTATTGCACCGTTTGAGTAGTAGTTTCAAGCGAACTTAACTCATTACTACTACTATCATAAGGAGTAAATTCTAAGCTACCAGATACTGCAGTAATTGTTTCATTCGGTACAACGATACCGTTAGAAAAGAAGATATAGCCAACATAGTAATTGCCACCTTGATCATATCCTCCTCAAGAACTCATACTGGTTATTGATTTAGTAATTGTAGACATCTAATAAACACCTCGCTTGTAAACGTAATTGATCAAATTCTGCATCATCGATGCTTTCATAAAAATTTTGAATATATTTCATTTTTTCTTTTAATTCATTCATTTCGTCTGCTGTAATTGTAGAATAATTTTGACGTATTTTTCTAATTAATACTTTAGAATTAGTATTTGTTAGTACATCATATACTAATAACATATGGTAATATATTTTACGACTTAAATTTAAAGTTGTTTCAAATAAAGTTACTCTAATTTCATCTTGTAAATTATTTAGTAATTCATATGCTCCATATTTGCATATTTGAACATGATTATTTAAGAAAAATTGTAGAAAAGAATTATTTGGTTCTTCATAAATAATCTGTCTTGTATTAATACAATCAGTTGCAAATCCAATATATAAATAAATATTTCAACAAGTATCTAGACTGTTAAGTAAATTTTTTAACATAAAACTTGAATTATAGATAAGCATATGCATATGTAAATTCTTATCATTTGGAATACTAATATTTTCAAAAATATCAATTTTTACTTTATCAGTATAAACCACCAAATCTCAATCACTATTTTCTGTACAACAATTGGTTGCACGACTACCGCCTAAATAAATTAAAAAAGGTTTGTATTTCTCGATTACTTCTTGAACTTTAGGTAAATTCAAAATGTAATTACGCATTTCTTCAGTCATTGTGAATTTTATCTCCTTTCAAGAGGGAGGGATGATGGTATTTCATCATCCCCTTTAGTTTTATCCAATTATGATATATATTGTACTTGCATCTTTAGATGTTAATGCGTTATATTGTGCTTGAGTTAGTTTCTTAATTTCAAAGGCTGTTGTATCTGCAGAAATAACTACTGGTTGAGTTTTCACTTTTGGTGTTGCTTCACAGGTAATGTCTCCTTGTAAACGAATTCCATCTATTCCTATAATTTCGAGAGCACCTTGAGAATTTATTTCGCTATCTCCACTATCTGAGAATAGAAAGAAACCTCCGCCTTCGCCATAATTAAGGTTTAATTTAGAATCTGTTGAAGAAGTATAAGCATCTCCATAGAACTGACTTGCATGTAATGATCCATTTTCTGCATATACAGCTGAATTACTATATGTAATAGGACTTGCTGTTTGAGAAGTAGCACCAATTAAGAATAATTTTGACGTAGAATTAGTTGAACCTGCGGTATTGGTTGTATTTGTCCAAGGGACATTAACAAATGCATATCCATCTTTATCTAGTTGAACCGCATAATTCTTAGAGGTATTAGTAGTTAAAGAATTAATCGTTGCAGATGAATCCATTGAGGCATATTTTAATTTAATACCACCAAGAGTGTCTTGCTTAGTCGCAGGTAAAGTATAATTGTTCGCACCTGTTGCAATACCGTCAAGTTTTGTCTTATCTGAAGCACTCATTAAACCATTTGCACTAGTCGTTGCTGCTGAAGTAGTTGTCGCATTAGTTCCCGGTTCACCTTTATCACCTTTTAAATTTTTAAAAGCAAAAGCAAAAGTTGGTGCTGTTGCTGTTCCGCCTTTAGTAACAGTTACACTTGGTGTTCCCGTATTAGAGTCAACAGTAGCGGTTGCTGTAATAGTTGGAGTAGTACCATTTGTACCATTGGTACCATTCGCACCTTGCCGAGCAACTGAATAAGCAATTTTACCATCTGAGAAAGTTGTTTTAGTCCATAAGTATTGCCCCGCCGAGGCACTGACAACTGATGTACTCCACGTTCCTGTAGGAGTAGTTGTATTAGAAGAACCTGCTTGATATTCTATTTTTGAAACAGTTACAGAGGTACCATTAGTTCCGTTCGTACCATTAGTTCCGTTTGTACCATTGACAACTTTAAATGTACCTGCCGTAGTGCCGTCTGAATTAGTCATTGTATATGTAACAGTATTACCCGCAGTTGGAGTTTTATCCCCCGAAACAGAACTAATATGGGCACCAGTTGCCCCCGTGTCACCTTTTGCTCCTTTAATATTAACTGAAGAAGGGACTGAACCGCCACTGCCTTGAGCTTTAGTCCAAGTTAAATTATAACTAGAGTCTATTGAAGGAGTAAATGTATAACCATTTGTACCATTTGTACCATTGGTACCATTAGCCCCCGTAGCACCTTTAATACTTCCTACGTACACCCATTTAGCCACACTTGCTGCACCTGCAACAGTACATTTGTATACATAACCAGTTGAAGTATTTAGATACATATCATTAACTAATGCATCAGTAATACCACTGCTACTAAAAATTGTAGCAGTTGTGTTTGTTCCTGTGATAGCGGTGCCCGTTGTCCATCTACTTCCACGAGTACCAGTAGCACCTGTATTTCCTTTTGAACCATTAATAACTTTAAATGTAGGACTGCTTAAAGTAGTATTATTTGTACCCGTAACAGTCATTGTATATGTTGTCGTCGCTCCATCGCCTGTTGTTGCAGATGTAGGAGAAATGCTTACACTTTTAACACCGACACCTGTCGCACCAGTATCACCTTTATCACCTTTTAAATAATCAAATGTAAGTGTTGTAGAGTCAGTATCAGTTGCAACATTAATAGTTGGAACACCAACAGCACTAATATTACTACCCGCCTTGGCTGTTATATTTGTTAAGAAAGTTTTGGTTTCGTTAGTTGTCCAAGTTTTACTAGATTTTGTATATACAAGATATCTTAAATTAACACCTTGCTGTAAGGTTACTCTATAACCGGTAGATGAAACTTCACACATACCGCTTGTCTGTATATTACCAATTGTACCAGATAGCCAACTAGTTTGTGTAACAGCGTCTAATGCGATATCAGCCATAAACTGTGTCATATCTTGGTAAGATAAGTAATAAATAGGAATAGATTTAAGAAAATTATCTAAATCACTAGTTAAAGCGAAAGTTCCACTCTTATTAGGATATGTTAAAGTATTATTCCTTTCAACTAATTTACCTAGTTGTAATGAAGCAACTCTATTATTGTCATCGGTCGTTGCAGTTGCGGACATATTTTGCCAAAAGTTCCAAATACCACCATATTCATAAAAATCGACTTGATTATGACCAGAAAAACCATAATCAATAGCGTGATAATACGTGGAAGCATCACCTTCGCCTCTAAGTCTTCTAGATTGAAAATACGATGCGTCTTCTTCCCCTGTTGCTATTTTAGGGGCAGATAATAAACCGTCTGTAGCATAAATTTGATTATTAGTATATGTTTGTGGGTTAGCTGATTGTGTAGCAGCTCCTACTAAATATAATTTCGATGTAGAATTAGTCGCACCTGCGGTATTTTTTGTATCAGTGTCTTGTGCAGGAATACCAAGTGCTGTAATATCTGTTTTTGTTACTGCAGTTACACTATTAATATGAGAAGTTGCATCAGTAGAGAACTTATAGAATCCACTAGTTTTACTTGCTGCGTTACCTGCTGGATGAGTGTATACTGTGTTAGCATCATCTCGCCAAGCAGGATTGCCATTTGCGTCAGTTTTCCAAACTTTATTGGCTTGTCCACTACCTTTGGTTACATAACCATCTGCAGATGCAGTATTTGCTGCCCAAGTATTTGAATCAATTTCACCATGAATAACTGCATATTTTTTATTAGTTTCATCTTCACATACAAGCATATCACTTGCATGAACTTCTTCTGCACTGCCCGTTGAAGAATATGTTGCTTCTAATGTAAAGGCCGCTGAGGCACGACTAAAATCACCTATGCTATCGGGGACTAAAGCTGCTAACGCGTCTTGCGTGGCTACTGTGCCCATATATTTAACTACGCCCATTACATCTGCTTTAGTCGCATATTGAGTTTTGTCAACGGAAAGTGCCCCGCTATCGTCAGTTTTTAACAAACCACCTGCAAACTGATTAAAGGTAATCTTGGTTGGTTTTCTAAATTGTACTTGTGAAACATCATAATATAAACAAGAACCACCTTCAGGTTGTTCCCAAACAATTGCCCCAGGCGTTCCACTTGCTCTAAAACACAATCTAACAGTTCCAGCTTCTTGGTCAAATCGAAGCATAGTTCCACTATTTGCACCCTCTTTACCAATAATAAGTTGACCACCATTAGATGTTTTAAATGTTGTTGTAGTTTGGTCTTGACCACTAACAAAACTAGGAGCGTTAAAGGTTTTTTGCCCCGTTACAGTTTGATTAGTACTAACCGTTACGTAGTCACTTGCAGTAGGAATAGTAGGTTTGTTTAATAGGTCATTATAATTACCTGTTTTACTAATTTTATGTAAATTTAGAGTGCCACTACCAATTATGCTTTCACTTGTTGGGGTTAATGTCGACTCATTATTAGTATTTAAGGTTTTAACATCTTGGTGAGAAGTAATAACGATGCCAATATCAACGATACCACTGGTTGGATTCTTTGTAGTGCCATTAACTTTTACTCCAGTTACAGTACCTGTGTTCTTAGTATAGCCTTGACTAGTAACCCAATTTTGTGTAGCATATTTCTCTGCCAAAACACCCCCAAGTTTTGCACTATCTTCTGCTTGTGACTGAATTCCCAAATATTTCTTAGCCAAAGTAGTCCCATTTTCAGATAGTGTACCTTGGACATTTAAATCACCATACAGTGTTCCTCCATTAAGCCCTAAGAAAGTATTATGCATACCTTTTGAACTATAATTGATAGAGAAAACTTGTGCTATACGAGCACCTGCTTCAAAATTACTTAAGGTTACACGAAGATACGACCAAGGACAACTATTAATGCCTCCTTCGGAGGCGTTTGGTCCGTTTAAACTACCATAGACCAAACCAAAATTATTATTTGTTCTCTCAATACGTGTGACCCAAACAATATCAGAGTCAGGATTTTGTGCCGTACCTTTGTTAGTCGCAGAATAGCCAACTTCCATTTTTACATTTTTTGCTCTCCAAGAACTCGAGCCAAAACCAATACCGCCTTGACAAGACCAACTATAATTAACTGGAGATTTAATAAAGATTTCTACCGTATCTGTTTTTTGATTGGGAGTGCAATAATAATATGCTGGAGAACCATCAAACATACAATCAGCATTGCTAGTATTGTTACCAGATGCACTATCTGCTAATACTGTGTCTGTAGTAATGTCTTTTACAACATAAGAACCCCCACGCTGTCTTAAAAAGGCTAGGTCATTTGTATAATAACTAATAATTGTACCATTATTTTCGGGGTGTGTATCTATTGCTCCGCCGTTAACAACGCCACTTAAAGTGCCACCCGTTTTAGGTAAATAAGAATTTAATTTGTTATTAATTTCCGTTTCTGTGTAATAACGGTCATCATGTGTATGTCCATTTAGAGAAACGATTTTTGCATTGGCAAAAGTTTGATTGTCTGCCGTTGCGATTTTTAAGACACCGGTAGTTGTATCAAGTGCAAATTCTCCTCGTTTTAAGGTAGTTGCAGTTGACGCAGCCCACTCAGCGCTTGTTGCTTGTCGAATAATAATTCGTGCTGTTATATTGTTTTCTGCCATGTAAAACACCTCTAAAGATAATTCTTTTTCTAATAATATTATAACATAGAATTATCGTTTTCGCAAAAATAAAGAGGACAGGAATTTCCTATCCTCCGATTTGGCTGACTATAAATTAGCTCCGCCACCATTTAGAACTAATTCTAGACTTCCTTGAACTAGTTTATCTGTTGATACTTGGTTGATTGTAATATAAGTATAGCCAGCTCCAATATCCCATCCTAAATCTTCCCCGTGAACAAGTTTTTCAAAATCAACAGTTGCTTTACCAGTAGTAGAGTTAACTACAACTTCTGCTTCGTAATTTTTTACGTTACCTGAGCCTGCTGCGAAGTTATTATTCTTATTACCTGACTTGATACCACCAAGAACTGTTGTAGTAGCAATTGGTAATGAATAAGTTTCAGGTGTAGGTAATTTATACTTAGTCATCTTCAAGTCACGAGTATGACCATTAGCATCAATACCAAAGCTTGGAACATAGAATTCTTTACCAAATGCAACGGTACCGCCGTCTTCTACTAAACTAGGTTCTGCTTTAGTTCCAGTTGTAGTTTGAGATGCGCTGCCTGGACCTGTATGACTAATAGAAATTTTTTCTTCACTTGGATTATGTGCAACTGTGACTGAAATATTAGTTCCACCTTGGAAGTCAATAGGAGCTTGTAAGTCAGTAGCATCTCCACCAACTGTGATAGGACGGAATGTGTTATTGTCTGTCCAAGGAACAGTTACAGTCATTGCTCCATCTGCTGCAACGTTAACACCATAAGTTTTGTCAGATGTAGTTCCTGCTTTAACTCCACCTAAAGTGTCTTTAGTTGCAACTGGTAAGGTATATTTAGTGTCAGTCCAAGGAACATAAACAAAAGGAATATTGCCACTATCCATAACTAATGGATAAATTCTATTTCCAGCCGCAACTTGAGCATCTGTTCCAGTTGTAAAATCTAAATCAGCGACATATTTTTTGCTAACTTTAATACCACCAAGAGTAGTTTCATTAGCAGTTGGTAAAGTATAAGTAGTATCGCTCCAAGGAACTGTAACGTATGCTTTATTATTTGCATCTAATTGAACTGCATAATTTTTACCGCTTTCTTTATATCCAAGTTTAATACCACCTTGCATATCGGCAGTTGCAATATTTAGATTAAAAGTAGTTGCAGTTAAAGTTAAACCATTACCTGCAGTGTAAGTTGTGTTTTCCCAAGGCACATTTACATATGCTTGATGATTTTCATTTAATAAGACAGGATAATTTTTACCTGAAGCTGTGTAACCAACTTTAATACCACCGAGTGCGCCTGTACTAGCTGCTGGTAAAGTATATTTATTTAACTCTAGTGCATTGGCAACTGCATCACTTGAGACTGGGTCAGAATTGCCTTGTTCAACAGTTGTAGCAATATCTTCTATATTAACTTTTTTCGCAATTTCGGCCGTTAAATCAGTCTCAACAGTGCCTACTGCCGTTCTCACTGCCGCAAATTCGGCATGAACTGCTTTATTTTGTACAGGGTTAGTACTAGTGGCATCTAAATTAGTATCCACAGTTGTTTTATTTGCACCTGCAGCAATACCATCTAATTTTTTCTTATCATCCGTACTCATTAAACCATGAACAGTTTGAGTAGCATCTTCATAGGTTGTATCTTTAGCAGAAAGTTTTCCTGTTGCATCAACTGTTAAATTGCTACCTACAATTACACCACCAATAGCAGTAGTTGTAGCTGGTTTTATTGCAATTGATGGGTTTGCATCTGTACCACTCTTTGAAAGACCATTGCCTACAGTAATACCTTCAACACCGACATTTTCACCGTGAACTAATTGCCAATCATTAATGGTTGCAGGATTATCTTTTGTTGCGATCAATAAATCGCCAGCATGATAACCTTCACCCAAATTAGCGCCTAAACGATAAAAATCTCCCTTACCTGCAGTTGTTGATAAATTATCTAAACTTTCTAATAAGCCTAGATATTGAACTGCGCTTGCAACTTGAATAGCTACATAAGCTTGAACCGCTTTAGAGGTAGGAACTTCAGTATCAACATTATCAACTTGTTTTGCAATCTTTACGCCTGAAGCGGCTGCTGAAGCGGCTGCTCCTACAATTAAAATTTCATCATTGTTGTTTGTTGGAGCTGAACCATTAAACCAGCTTACTTTTTCTGTATTTAATTCTTCGTATTTGTCTTTTAATGTTTTTATTTCATTGGCTAATTCATCTGCACTACTTGCTTGGCCAAATTTAGTTAATCCTTTATCACGATTAATTTGATATAAACCAAAATTATTAGCTTCATTAACAATAATTAATTGACCAAGATAATATTTACTACCAGAACTACCTGCCTCTACAGCAGTAGCGGCCGCTGCAACCGCGTCTGTATATCTTTCAAAATAACTCCATGCATCAAGAGGAAAAGCCGTCTTTCTAGCAAGACTAACAGAGAAATCTAATTTACCAAAATCCGTTGCCATAATTCTCTACCTCCTACGCTACTGTGAAATGCCATTTATTTTCTTTTCCATTTGTTTCGGCATTGTCTTTATAATATACATTATATGTTTTTGCTTCATAACTATTTGCACCTTGAACTTCTACTGTTGTACTAGTAAATGCAGAAAATGATTCCGCATTTAAACCATTAACGTCTTTAATAGATGTAATTGTTCTTGGAGAAGGTACTGCAATAATTACACGCATTGCTCCTACAGCTTCAACTGCATCGCCAGTATATCCTGCTGCAATAGCACTATCTTTCTTTCCACTTAAACCACGAATAACTGCACTAGTTGGAGTTCCTGATTTAGAAGTTACACTTCCCCAGAAACTGTTACGATATCCAGTAACGGCGCTTGAATTTGCAGATTTAGTTCCTGCAGCAATAGCTAAACTTGAAACAACAGTTCCCAAGTTATTCTTAGGATCTGCTCCTTTAGTATGAGTAGCAGTAACACTTACTTTATAATTAGTGTCATCTCCAACAGTGAACTTAGTAAAACTGCCTGAAGCGGCGGTTGCACTGTTTTTATTGGTATCGCTAACTGCATAAGTTGCAGTAATACCTGTATCAGGGCCATAAGTATAAGAACCTTTATTAAAAGTAACACTATAAGATGGAGTAAATTCACTACCAACCTCTTTTGCACCGGCTCCTGTTAATGAAATACTAACAGATGGTTGAGTAACAGTAGGATTTTTTGCAGTCGCTAAAATTTCATTTAATGCTGCCAATAAACTTCCACCTGCAGTACCAATAGTGCCTGAACCACTAGAAGGAACAGTTTTTACACCAATATCTGCTGTATAAGTTAAAGGTTCTTCTAGATATACATCATCTAAATATAATTTACCTTTAGTTAATGTTAAAGTACCATCTGCACCAACTGAAGCGCCTGTAATAACTTCACCAGTACCAGTAACTTTAACTTGAGTTCCGACGTAAGATAATGCTGACCACGCTTTTACACCATCACCAATTTTAAATTTATTAGTATCAATTTCAATACCAATTTCACCTTTCATTAAGACGGGATTGGCTGTTGTCCAAGCGGTTGCCGCATCACTACGTAATAATATCCTTGTTTTTAATTGTGTTTCTGCCATAAATTAATTAGCTCCTCCACATGTAATAACTTGTAATTCCTCAATCGCATAATCGAAGAATTCATATTTTAAATTTTCTCATTTGTATAACTTGTTTGTTGACAAGTCTAAATATAAAGGACCACCAGTTTCATTGCCATCTACTACGTTTGAAACAAATTCTTCTCCAACAGATGGAAAATAATAATGATTCTTAAAAGTATAAACTTTCGATTTAATTTTATCAACTGTTTGTCCTAATTCTTTAATGGCTTCTGCATTATCCATGATTGCATTAGTCATTAGATTCAAATTGGTCGCACTGAGTGGTGTTTGCCCAGACTTCCAAAAATTTCTTTCTAATTGATCCGCCATGATAGGTACACCCCTACCTACCTTGATCTTTAGATTTCTTTATAGCGATTTCTATTTGCTCCTTTATCCATTCGGCCACATCTTTACCATTCTTAGAAATAAATGTTTTTGCTTCTTCAGTTAAATTCGCTTTAATATATTCCATCGCACGGCTTGAGGCTTCTTTCATGGCATCTGCATCCCATAGTGTAGTGCCTTTCAATTCTTCTACGTAAGTTTGATATACATAATCAACCCCATTAGAAACAATTTTCAAAGCATCGTTTAAGATGTGTTTCATTTTTTCATCTTTAATCTTAGAATTAATCCAAGCAATAATGTATCCACTTACGGCCGTAATTACGATCCCAAGGACACTAATAATGACTTCTGTTAAGGTTTGTCTCCAATCCATTAGAATACCTCCTAACTTTTATTTTTCAGTAACACCAACTGAATTAATATTTTGTTTTCTTAAATAAACTTTTTATCCAATTTCAAATACGAATGTATCAAGGAATACGTTTTATAGGTTTCACTTGCTGATTAATCGTAATACCTCATGCCTCTTCGATTGGATAGTCAAATGGCATGTAACACTTTCCTCGATCGCCCCAAAGTTTTCCTCAGCTATTTTGCACAATTCACTTGTTGTCTTTTTGTCCAACCCACAATTGCCATGGCATGGCCTCCATGAGACTTGTCCTCTTGCTTTGGCATTTCAACATTACGACCAAATCCATCGTATAAGTTTACCGCAATAAGAACCGCTCCATGATTAATTATCGTTGCTTTAATTTCGTCAGATGTGTAACATCTAAAATAGTTTAAAATCGCATATGGAGCCGCCTTTTTCAACAACGCCGATAAATTTGCATCTTCCAACTTGACTGTAATGCCTGGATACTCTTTATTATAAGGAAAGTCCTTATATAAGACATCACCACATTTGTTAAGCTGTTTTAAAGCTTCACGAGTAACCATTCCTGAACCTTGATAATCATTCTGTCCCCGATTCGCATAAATAAAGCCGCGGGAAAAAATTATCAGATGCATTAAAAATTACTTCCTGCCCTTGCGCCAAACAAGTTACTAAAGCGTGAGCTACACAAGATCCAACTGTGCCTTGATTTAAAATAGATGTTCGAGGTGCCAAATATTCTTCGGGTAATATAAGAGTTGCCTTCATCACATCTTCTTGATGAAAGTCTCTATCATCTGCCGGTGAAAATATTTCCTCCGGTGTAAGAAGTTTCATCTTGGACATAATTTTCTTGTCTCTTATATCCTTGCTCATTTGTTCCCTCCACTAGATAAAAGCGTTAATAATTGCAACTGCTACTGATGCCGCAAATGCTAAAATTGAACCAACTAATGCCCAACGTCCTTTTACTCTTTCTTTTTCAATTTCGGTTTCACTCTTACTGTGTTCTTCAAGCGCCGCAATACGAGCATCATGGTTTGCTAGGCGAGTTTCCATCGCTGCCATGTGTTCAACTGTCTTTTGGATACTATTAATTTGTGCACCTTGTTGTTTTTGAATAAAGATAATTTCTTGTTGCATATATTGAAGGTCATCAATTTGTTTTTGCTGTTTGTCAACTATGGCCGATAAGTTGCCAACAGACTCATGAATGTATGCCTTCAATGATTCATTGTGGCTGTCAATTTTTTTGTAAAGAGTAACAATGTCATTCTTCATTTCTGCGATATTTTCAGTAAAGTCAAATAGTTTATTTTCTATTTGGTTATTATCCATCGTTTAAGCCTCCCAGATAGAAAATTCTACCTTTATTTAAATATACCTCTTTTATCTATTAATATTTTACACGATTGTTTCGCATTTGTCGATTTTCCCGCGCACACCTAACCTTATTGTTCGCTTAATTTGATTAATTGGGATAATTGGGTTATAATAATAATAGCAAAGGAGTGATGTAATATGGCACAAATTGAAAAACAAGCCGATATGATATTAAATTTTAAAGATGAGATTAAGAATTTTTCTTTAGCACAATTAAAACAGATGCAAGAAGAAGTTCAAAATGGCATTAGCAGAATGATATTAGATAGCGATTTAATTTTAAAGGCCGCTATTTTAGAACAAGCCATCGCCGAAAAAGAAGGAAAAGCATAGTTATGGCGAGATTAAGTCACGAACAAATCGCCGCCGAAGTTGCCGCAAAAGGATGTACTTTAATTAAGGATGAAGGATATGAGAACCTAAATAGCCGAATTGTTGTGCAATGCAATGAAAAAGGGCATCTGATTGAAACTTGTTTAGGAGATATGCGTAAGGCAAGTTGAACTTGTCCCTGCTGCGACCAAAATTTAAGTTTCATTAATCCTATCGAAATTCCGCTAAAAGGAAATGCTTATCGTGTATTAGGATTTGATCAGGCCACTGAAAAATTTGGCGTCAGTATCTTTGATAATGGAGAATTAGTGTATTATAAGTTATTGGTGTTTACCGGCGACTTAAATATGCGTTTACTTAAAATACAACAGATGCTAGAAAAAGAAATTCTTCCTAATTGAAATCCTGATTTTGTCGTTATGGAAGATATACAATACCAAGCAAATGGATTAATGACGTTTAAAGTGCTTGCGATGTTACTAGGCGTCGTAGAAACTGCCTGCGGAAAAATGGGCGTGCCATTTGAAACGGTCAGTCCTAATGTATGAAGAAAATATGCCGGCACGTGCGGAAAAACTCGTAAGGAAGAAAAGTTACTAAGCGTTGCCGTTGTTAAAGAAAAATATAATATTACCGTTAGCGATGATGTTGCCGAAGCCATTTTAATTGGTCGTTATGGTACATTAAAGCATAAGAAAGAAATTGGTTTTGCATTCGGCAAAAAGTAAAAACCTAAGTAGATTAACTGCTTAGGTTCATTTTTTATTTTCTGGAAAGGTCCTCTACTAGACTGGTTAAATACTTTATTTGCTCTTGTTGCTCTTGGATGGCCTTCCATAAAATGTAAATTAATTTTGACTCTTTAATAGTCATATAGTCGCCGTTTTCGCCGCTTGCGGTTGGGTTATTAACTAGAGAAAAGTCTGACCCGAAGGAAATTTTTGCCGCGTCTTGAGCGAGTAAGCCTATTGCTGGCGAGCCTGTTTCTTTGTAATTAAAAGTATAAACTGGTAAACTTTTAACTATATTAAGGGCTTTAAAGGATGCATGTTGAACTTTAGTTTTGGCACGAACGTCAGATGTAGCGTTAAAGTACAATGCATTGCAACTGTTTTGGATATATAGAGAATTAAGTTCTTTTGTTGCATTTCCACCGTCGCCAATAATTACATAACCTGAACTAAAATTATGTTCTCCTGCTTTGTAGGTAATAGCTCTTGTAGTTTTATTATTTGTATCAGTGGTAGTGATTAAAGAAATTGAAGTATCATCTGATTTACCTGCTTGTAAATAAGTTTTGGTTGCACCGTATAAATTTAATTCTGTTCAACTATCAATTTTAATCTCAGTTGATTCAATACAAGAAATAGCAATTGGTCGTTTTATTTCTTGATTTTGAGCATTAGAAGTAATTATATTGCCTAAAGAAGTATTGGTTGTTGTATTTGTATCTGTAATATCTCTCATCTCAATTTCTGGTGGAAAAAAATATTTAAGACTACTTCCATCGCTAAAATATCCTTGCCATTTTATTCAAGTATATATATTGCCATTTTCTTCGCATCCTTTAATATGCGGGATAAAAATTGCCATAGTATTCACCTCATTTATATAATATAGTATATAAGAATTAACAGAGGAAGTCAAAATTAGACTTCCCCTTTTCTTTACTTAATTAGTTTAGCTAATTGTTGTATCATCTTATCTTGATATTTAATCTTATTAACTGTTAAATTTACATCTGTATCTTGTCGTAAAGTATAACTTATATCTGTTACAAATAAATATTGTTTTAAACTTTCTTTAATATCATCGAAGCCTGTGTAAAGTTCTTCGGCATTTAAAGCGATTGAATCTCCAATATTAATTTGTTGACCTCTATAGCCTTTTAATGCAAAGGTATCTATTGTAGTAATTCCATATTCTCGTTCAATATTATTAAAATCTTTCATAGCCAATTGAGCCATTTGAAGAAGTTCAAGAGAGTTGGTTGCATCTTCATTTTGATATTTTTGTTCTAGTAAAATTGAAGAAAATTGTTGATATAATTGAGTCCAAGTTTCTTGATGTCTCTTTTGATATTTATTATACTCAGAAAGTTTATTATTAAGGAAATTATCTGGTTTTAAATAGTTTAGATATAATCCATAATAACCGTCAAAATAAGGAAAATTTGCTTTATTAGGATATAATTGTTGTAATAAAGCTGATCAAGTAATGCCGCCTTCAGTTGCTTGGAAATAAGTGTCTTGAGTTGAAGCATATTGCGGAACTAAAACTCATTTATCAGTTTGAAGATTAAATTTTGAAATCAAAGAAGAAAATGGTTCAAGGTATAAATAATTAGATAACGAAATAATTTGATAATGATTGTCTGTTTTATTTTGATCTCGTAATTCAATATTATATTCAGATAAGTAATCATAATAATCATTTGTGTCAGAGAAATATTTTAACTTGAATTTATAAGGATTATCTGATTGAACTTTGGTTACAATTGGAAGATAAGAAGAATCTAATTCGTAAGTTTCATATGATGCGGGAATATCAACTGATTGTAGTCTAGTTCCTAAATAATGGGGAGAAGCAGAAATTAACGCATATCGATCATCTTCTTCGGTTTTATAATAAAAATATGCATCACTTTCACTTGCTTTGTAAGAACTATAGTAGGGATAAAGTAATGATGAGTTATCTCATGCATAATGAACTTGAATAAATTGTGTAACAGTTTTTTGTATTTTTTCTAATTTTAGTACTTCTGAAATTGAAGAAGCTGTTTTCTCAAAAACTGGACTATTTGATGTATTATCAAAGCCGCTTAATTGAAAGTAATCAAAATTTGGATGATAAATTCAGTCTGTTCATTGTACATCAGTTTTCTTTCATTGCGTATACATATTTGTTCATTTGTTTTTATCACCTTCAAGAGTTAACGCTCCTTCAATATATTTACAAGAAAAAATTTGTACATCTTCGGCTGGAATACTTACTGTCATTGTATTAGCGATTGGTTTAAAAATTTGAAATGGATTATTTTGATTATTTTGCACTGGTTGCCAATACTCAGGTAAAAAATATTGACATAGTTGACTTGCATTATATGCTTGATTTCAATAATTAGTCAAATCCGTTTCAATTAACATAGTATGTTCACGAAGAAAACTTAAACTGCTATCAGAATTATTATAATAACGCTTTCAAAAAGTACCATTATTTATATCAGCTAAGTCTATTGTATTTATTAAGTTTTCGTTTGTTAATTGAATTTCTTTTATTGTTGATTCACCAGTAACGTTATCAAAAACTGTTCATGATTTAGCTTTTCCATCTAAATTTGTAGTATCTCAAAATTGATACGTTTCATCTTTATAAAAATAATAATTGTGACCATCTTCAATAATTTGTTGAATTGTTGGATAGTAAATAATCTGATTATCTTCAATTTTATAATATTTACGATGAGGATTAAACACATTAGGAGTAACTAAATCATTTATCGTTAAATTATTTTCCGCAGCTAATAAATAAAAATCTTTAGTAAAATCATTAACCTGTGCAGAATTAAATATGGCATCATTTTCCTTGTTATAGAAAATATAGTTGTAATTAATTAAATCTTTAAAAACATTAGCTTTTGTAATCAGTTGTTCCCGATAATCTTCTTTATGAAAAATAATCATGTATTGTGTAGTACCTTTTAACTGAAAACAACAGTCTTCTTTTTTAGTATTTTGAAAAATAAATTGATCTTGTAATATTTCAAGAAGTTGTCGATCAGTATTATTAAAATCTTTAAAAGAAAAAGAATCACTTAAAATTTCAAAAATAGGATACTTTACGCTATTGATTCGATTTCCATTTTCTAAGTAATTTTTAAAAGTATCTAAAAAAGTGCCTTGAAAATAATAAACATCATCATTAGAATCAGTACTATAGATAAACGCCAAATATTCATCGGCTGTATTAATATAATCTTCGCCTTTTAAAATCCGTAAATAAGAAGGATGATAATGATATTGTTTACAAGAAACTAATTGATGGTAGCCGGGAATAAATTTACTTCATTTATTAAAATAATGATCTTCTTCTCAACCTTGTTTTTGTAATTCTATATATTGATCATAATCATTTTCAGATGTGGTATAATAGAAATGATCTGCAGAAAGAGTTTTTTCGTCTACGTCCATTTTATCATAGGAAATTAATTTATTATAAAAATCTGGTAAACTATTTTCTAAAGAAAGATCGTACTTTGTGTATCCATCATTACCCCATCATGTGTTTTTATTTGAAATTTTAGAGTATGCAATCCCAAGAAGAACAGTTGCTGTAAGAGTTGATAATCCGCGAGGAACTCAACCTAATAAATTGCCTATAAAAAGATGTTTACTTATAGTTTTTAGAGTTTGTGAAGTTTTATATTGATCATTTGTTAATGACACTCGTTTATAAAAAGTCATATAATTATTAGCATTAACAACTGACACAGGTTGTCATTTTTGATTGCCATCTTGTTTTTTATAAGTTTGATCTTCTAATTTATATACATAATCCTTAACATAAACTTCTTGTAAAGGAAAATTACTAGCATGTAAAAACCTATAGTACTGATGATCTTCTGTAGTTCTTGTACTTGTAGCATAACCATCTATTCAATTTCTTAATAATGTTTGTGAAAAATTATCTTGATCTGAAATATTATCATATTTAACTAATTTTCGCAATGCATTCGCAGAAAATTTAAAATAGAAATCAATAATATCTGGGAAGTCTAAAAAATCACTATTCTCATCTACTTCTTGATTACGGAAATAATATTGTCCTTGTTGCGCAGTTTTTCCCAAATAATATTCAACCATTTTATCATATTTATATTCAATAAATTGTGAACTACTCTCATCTTCTACTTTTAAATAATACGTTTTTTGACGATCATATTGCTGATTACGATTGTCATCATTACATGGGATAAAATCATTTTCTGCATATTTTGCCCATTTAAAATAAGAATAATGATTAGAGTTAGTTTCCTTATTTCCATTATTAGGCATAATTTGAATTTGTTCATTAGTTTTTGCATTAAAGATAGATTTATTAGAAATATATGAATTAACATCATAATCATCAGTAGTCAATTGAGATGCGTCTGTCTTTATGTGAGTAAATGAACAATTGCTTGGTGCATTAACTTTATATTGATATAAAGTAGTGGCTCCTTCAATAGAAACAGGTGCATTTCAATATTCTCTAAAATCATATATATTTTTTAAAAAACGTTGTTCTGCATTTAAATACTTATTCAAATAATCAGCATAAATCTCATCGTAATTAAATAAGGACGTACGACTTTCAGGAACTGCATATAAGCTTTTGTAATCTAATAAAAAATCTTGAACATCTTCTGCTCGAATTTGCTTTTGATTTAAGTAAGGTTGTAAAAACTCAGCGGTAAATTTCGCACCTAGATTAGTAACACGTTCATCTAATTGCGCTAAAAATTTAGTTTTTTCACTTAAAGCTTTATAATAACTGTCTGCTAAATAAATTAAACGACCATTAATTTGTCTTAGATTATTATATATTTGTTGAATTAAAATACTGTATTCATATGAGTTTAATAATCGATGATTTGTAAAATATGAAAAATCTAATAATTTATTTTCCAATCAAGGACATGCCTCTGCTACTTTTGCAAATGTTGTTTCTTCTTCAGTTGGTTGTCGATAAAAAGATAAATAAAATAATCCACTAATTGTCGCTGAATTTAAAGGCTTTCTAGCATTTGGGATATATAAATATACATTTGCATTCAAAGATAATTGTGTTTTTATTTCTTCTAATTTGGTATATAAAGTTCCACTTATAATCTGATTATCTACTTCTTCTGGAGCGCTTCCTAAAAATCAATTTTTAGTGTTCGCAAATTCAAGTGCGTAATCGGAATTAGAATCAGTATAACCAATTGTTGCTCAGATAGAATTATCTATTGTGGCAAATTTATAATCAGTATAATAATCTAATCAATTAATTGCATTTTTTAAAAAATTAGATAGATTTATAATTAAGAACTGGTTGTTATCATATTGACATTCAATGTCGTTCTCAACATTAAAATCTATTTTAATTGTTTGTCCATACACAATATCGTTAAATATACCTTGATAATATGGAATAGTCATTCATTTTTCAGATGCAAAAACTTGTTTAAATAATTGCGGAATAGTCGGTAATAAAGTAATTCGTTCATCACCAAAGATTCCTCCATATACATTCAAAACAGACGTAAGAGAATCTCCGTTATGCGATAAAGACAATTTTTGTAAATCAGCATAAGGAGAATAAGATAATCCACTAATTTCTGGATTTTTAGTGGGTTCAAATCAAAACTCACGAATTAAATTGCCATCTTCAAGTTTTTCATATACGTGTAAATTTAAATCTAAAGTTTCGCCTAAACTGATTAAAATTGAGTCTGCCGTACCGCTTCCTGAGAATGGAATTGTTTGTTTATAATAATCATCTGTATATCCT
>CAVGUA010000109.1:0-129446 GCA_963632335.1 Parabacteroides goldsteinii | reverse complement strand
TAATTATATTTGATGTTGTAGAAAAAAAAATAAAAAAAATGAAGAATCCTTTTTTTTCTTTTATTTTAAAATTTTATCATCTAAAACAAACACTGAATAATCATGATAGTTTGTTGTGAAAAAATCTATTTTTCCCATATATAATTTAAAAAAACACATATTCTTTTTTGTTTAGAATACGTGTTTTTTATTGTTACATTACAATTCCTGCCATATAGTAATAATGTTTTTTTATCTCGTCGAGATGTTCATTACTATTTGTCATTTTACCTTTATCCCAAACCTCAGAACAATCAAATTGTTTTTCCAATGGTTCATTTAGCTGTCCTCTTGCGCTGAGTGCTTCAAGCTTGTTTCCTACTTCTTTGCCTACAAAATCATAAAGGTGTTCATACTTTTCAAATCTACCATGAAATGGTTTCCATTCTTTAGAAATTTCAACAACATCAGCTGGAATAGTATCATTTTTTGTGCTATCCCAAACCATTATTTGGTAAAAATCACCATTGTTTTCAACTTCTTCGTATGGTGGTTTAAAATGATAGGAAATAGCTTTATTATATTTATTTTTTAGCAGATATAATTTAGCCATGTTTATTCTTCATTTACTGATGTAAACAAGCAATTGCTATTGCCTGTTGTAACGCATTGCGATGATACAGCTTTTTTTGAATTTACAGAATTCGACTTAAATCCACTACTTACAGCAGAATCTGTTGTCCAATTAGTTGGCTTTGTAGTAGAAATAGCAGTTAAAAGGCCTGCATCGCAAAGAGCGTCTACAACATTCTATTCAGTCAAAATCTTTTTTGCGCTCGTCGGTACACTTGTGGATTTTACCATTTTTTTGTTTGTTGTATCGTAATAAAAATAATATGTTGTTTTAGTTGTTGTCGCCATCGCTTTCAAGTATATTAGATGATATAAAGTCAGCGGCTTCAATAATTGTTACAAGTGGGTATTTCTTTTTTGCCGAGTTGTAGTCTCCCATTTCTATCAATGAGTTCCTGTCAAGGCACCAAGCTCCCATGTGCCAACGTATTGCCGCTATTTCAGCATCTGTAAGTTTAAATCCCCAACGAAGAAGATTGATTACAGACTTTTCTCCGTGTCCAAAAGGAATTGAATCTGGGTTTTTAATGTATTTGTTTTTCTTTTTGTCAAAAACATATCCATCACACTTACAAACATCGTGCAAAAGACTTGCAATAATAATGGAATTGATTTGTTCTCGCTTTTCCTCTTCACTAACCCTTTTTGAAACTACAATATTTTCATAAATTTTTATTGCAGATTTACAAACATTTAATGAATGGATTGCCAAACCTCCTTCACAAGAAAGATGATACGATGATGATGCAGGCGCGTAAAAGAAGCCAATACTATTCAGTTTTTTTATAAGTTCAGCACAATTGTCACGGTTTGTAGACAAAAGAAGTTTTTCTATTTTTTCTTTTAGATTGTCCATTAATCTTCCTTACTTTATGTACAAAAAACACTATCGTCATAATCTAAATCATTGGTAAACTTTTCAAGCTCTTCAATGCTTTTAAAATTATGTTTGTAATAATTGCTTGCGTCTATTAAAATATCTTATTCTGAATAATAATAGTGTAAGTCTCCTGTGCCATTATCTACATGATTACAAACAAAATTGAATCCAAAGTATGTTTCGTCTGTGTCATTTGTTTTGTAAATTTCCATTCCTGGCTCTTCCTAACACCAATTTGGCATATCTTATAAACTTAAATTATAATATCCGTAAAAGGAATGATAAACAAATCGTCAAAATCAACACACTGATATGTGCCAGGCTCTACATACTTGTACATTTGGTCGTTTATTTCCAAGTAATGGTTGCCAATCCATTTGTCGTATTGTTTTGTAGGCACGTCATTAAATATTTTAATTTTCCCATCGTCATCACGTGCTAAATAATATTGTGTTGCCATAAATTTTTTATTTTGGCGGCGTATATTAGAATACGCCGCCAGATTATTTAACTATTAGTTGTATTATCCTCAATTGTTATTGCATGATTCAGTTCATTGTAAAGAACAAAAAATGAATTAAACCTATACAAAATATTACTTAGCAATGTTTGACAGTTGCTAATGCCATCAGAATCATTGAATTCAAGAGTTTTTATAGCTGTATTAAACTGATTAGATAAATCAATAACGTCAGCCAATTTGTTTTTAAGTAAAGTTGAAATTTCCATTATATTATTCCATTAAAAAAGTTTTCATCGTCTTCTCCTGACCAAATATCAATTACAGGAGTTTCGTCAATTTCAATTCTATAACCAAAGATAGCCTCAGTATCATCTATACTACCATTACCTAGTGCTTTTAAGTTGTACTTAATTGGTTTAGAAGGCATTGGTTGGCCATTTATGATTACTTTTTGATTTGTTTGGATTTCTGCAGTATAACCAAAATCAGTTTTGGTAAACCCTTTTTTTGTAAGATATTCATCTATTGTCAAAATTTTTCAATTTTAAAGTTGTTTGCATAACAAGTATACGGTTTGTCAATATGGACTATAATTTTTTTTAAATTCATTGCTTCTTTTATTTTTTGTTTGTAATTAGCAATGGTCCATGTTTTATCTGTGTCACTGTAAAATGTTTCGTAACAAAGGTCATTTTCATCAAAAGATTCATTATAACTCCATTTGTCACAATCATAATACTTTTTTGCAGCATTTGTTATTGTCATGTCTAATGTCTGCCAAATATCTTTTGCTGTTTCATCATCAGATTTTAACCATTCGATAACATCTTTAAATGCTTTTGAATGTATTGGCATTATTTTCGCATCTCCATTGGTCCAATAGTCTGAAATTTTTGTTACCTCCATGCTTGAGACCATTTCCAAAACTTTCGCAAAAACAAATGACAATCTAGCCCAAACGGAGCTGATAATAATAAAACTATAATATTCTTCTTGGCCATCAGCTCCTTGAAGTCTACTCAAAATTAAAGTATTATTATTTTTTTTAATAGGCTCATCTTCAAATGTTTCATCGATAAAATCTGCAATCATGTCTGTAACTTGACGTAAGTTTTCAGCCAATGTCAATGAATGAGTGCTAGAACTATTTGTTTCAAAACATCCTAGTCTAATTTTAATTTTGCTCATTTTTAATAATGCTAAACATTTCTTTTATACTGAGATCGCCTATATTATACCTTTTGCCTATCGGCACGATACTGTTCTTGGCGAATTTACCTTCAACAAGGTCAATATAGAAACTGATAGTTCCATCTTCTCCTTGGTAAAAAGCATCCCAAGTACTTGCCTCTACCTTGTCTTTTAAACCTAATTGGGTTAAAGCTAAATTATCATAGCTAACAATATCAAAATGAATTTCATGCAGCCAAGTTGAAAGGGTCTTGGAATTGTCTAAAATTTCTTTGTTATGACTAGCCAAGTAGGTCTTACCTCTTCCGAAGTTTTTCATTCCTAAAACTAAAATTTTATCAACTCCAGCATCTTTAATTAATTTCAAGTCATCATAATTTACTAAACCATTTATAACATGCATTATGTTATTATTAGTCCAATATGATTTAATTTGAGATTCAAACATTTCATCAAACGCATATTCCTTATTATAAGAAACACCAAGACCATGAAGAAGCTCTAGTTTTTGTAATCCATTAAAACTTGCGGCATGCTCTATAAAATCAGATAAATTTATAGTCGTATTGCAAATACCGCCAGCTTTTTTAATGGCATTCAAGAGGGTCGCAAATAACGCTTGAACGTCACAAATGTTCCCACCGCCAATATTATATTCACAACAACTTGGTAGTGATTCCATGAAATTATAATCTAAATTCCCTGTTTCTCCATTTTTTGAACTTCCCTCATAACAAAAAGCACAATTATTATTACACTTATTTGTCAATTTAATATCCAACGATAAAGGAGTTTCAAAATTTAGAGGTTCGTCATTTAGCTTGTTAATTATTCTTGTGCCGTCACTGAACAATATTACTTGTGCGTTTCCATTAACACAATCAAATATTTTATGCATTCACCATTCTATAATATACGGCTGCAATTTCATCATAGTCAAGTGAGTTAACCCTAAACTTAACATCATATTTCTTGTTTCTTTCATTAGTAACAAGAATACACGGAACGCCTGCTTTATTGCAACTGTGATAATTATTAATATCATCATCAAGAAGACAGTCAACTCTACCTTTAATAAAGTCAGCTTTATTCATAAACTGACCCCAGACTTGATAAATTGGAGCCTTTGGAAAACCATTTTTCTCAAGCCATTGGCGAGAATAGTTTTTGCAGCAGTTTCGTTTTGTTACATAAGCGGTAACTTCAAAATCAATTTTGTTTAGAACAGGCAACTCGGTCCAAAATTTTCTGTCTCTATGGATCGAATCGACATTCATTGTGATTTCAATATTCTTTTTTGGCTTTCCGAATTTAGCAAAATATGGATTCCAAAAATCAGCGAGTACGCCATCAAGATCACATGCAATTTTGATTTTCTTCATCTTTACAATCTTTACAGCAAGATTCATCTTGCTAATTAAACTTCTTTGATAATTTTTTTAGTACTCCTTTAAAAACATAGTCCCATGTAATAAACTATAAAAAGAATCCATAAAATAATCCTTCCACCTCGTGCTGTCCAATGTAATACATTAAAAAGCCAAGAAGTGCAGCTATAATGGCGGCTATACATCGTTTCAAAGCAGTCTTTAATTTAGTATAAACTTCTAAAACATTAATTACAAGATAAGTTGATATATTGCAGACTATCAAGTAGCCTATATCAACCTAGTTTAGCCAATTAATAAAAATTTCTTCCATATTGTTTTATTTAGTTAAACATTAGCGGTTTGCATGAGACTCGAACTCATCTAAGATTTACATCTTGTCTTACCTTAATAAACGAACAAACCATTTACTCCTTGAAAAACTTATAGAGTAAATTCAAGGAGTATAGTAAAATTAAATATTATTAACAATGTTATGAACCCAAATACATGCTTCAACAATACTAAAAATTGTTGTTACAAAATAATTACTCATTATCTTTTCAGCTTTTATGTATATTATGTTTACATAATTCTTTTTTGCTAATATGGAAACAAGTGAAATAATCGGAAAGCCAAAAATGAATAATAACGCTATTAAACAATTTGGGTTAAACATTAATGCTTTTGAAACTTCACAATGCAAAAACATTAATGTTGCACGTGTAGTTCCGCATCCAGGGCATGGTATGCCATAAAATAATTTTGAGGGGCAAACGACTATTGCCGTTTGCCCCTCAAAATTATTAATATATAACCATATGCATGCTAATATCCAAAATATGGATAAAACCGCTGTTTTATTAGAATAGAAGCTCTTGAAGCTTTTGATAATTTTGCTTTCTGGTCTCATTAGTTATCGTAAACCAGTCCTTGATTGTTAGAATACTAAGACCGCCACAAGTAAGCAACTTTAGCCAAGCATTACTACCTATATAAAAACGATCCACAGCCAACCCTCCAAACAAAATTGAAAATATGAGTGCTTTTGTTGGGGACAAAAAACGTGTAGTTGTAATAATTGACCATTTCAAATCAGACACGGTCAAAAGCTTCTCACGAATTATCGCAAGCTTTTCAGCAGGGAAGAGAGAATTGTTGGCTGTCAAAAAAAGATCAATTTTTTGCGATTCCATAAAGTTGAGTTTTAAAATTTTAAAATTAAAAATTATTTTTTTTCTGAAGCAAATTCTATTGCCACAACAAGAAAAAGATAAAATTAAAAAATACGACTGAATTATTAATTAAAGTTTATTTCTTCAATATCTTCAACACAACTAACACTCAGCCCATAGTTATTGTAGAGTTCTGCCGCGAACTCATCAAAATCATACGCATCATTAAGTGTTGGATCGTCAAGTTTATTAGCAAATTTTTGCATTACTTTCTCTTCAGCTTCTTTATAAGAATTTGCTACAACACCATTAATTTGTGTATAATCTGCACAATCCTCTACATAAACGTATTTATTCATTGTTTCTTTTGATTAAAGATAAGAAATAATCAAGGTCTACAATCGCAACAGTACCAGGACTTTTTTGCCCGTTACTTAAATGCTTTTTCCAAAAGACTACAAATGGCTTGTCCTTTATTGGACATTCCTTTTTTATTTGAAAATAGTTTGGAGTATTTGCTGTATATTTACATTGTATTAATGGAACCAAATTATCATCAAGGTCAACAATATCGACTTTTGAATCATCAAGCATTTTACTGGCTCGTCTTGTTGTTTGACAATTTGGATAACCTATTTCTTTTAATTTTTGTACAATGTATCTCTCAAAATCAGAACCAGCACGTTTGTTTCTTGCTCCGCTTTTGCTTTTTTCACTCATTTTTGGTACCTAATGTTGGTTGCCTTTTTTTGTCATAAATTACTTATTAAGTTTTAACCAACTGAGAAAAATACTTATCTGCTTCAATAAAGTTTTTTCCCCTTTGTCTTTATATACATCCGTAGCGTCCTTACCTAAATTTCTCGGAAACCAAGTATAGATTAATTCAGGATATTCTTTTTTCATCTTAAACATTGCGTCAATACCTGGTTTGTCATTATCTCCAAGAACTACAACATGTTTAAACCTGTTTTTTAACTCGTCTATTATGGCTTTATCTATCTTTATCGTCTCAGAACACGGCGCACAAGCAGGAATTTTATATTCATGTAATAATGCTACGTCTTTTAATGATTTAGTAATTATAACAATTTTACCATTTGCAGGCAACTGCTCCCATCCTTGAATTTTATCTGATGACCAATTTCCGAGAAATCTTAAAGCATTAGTCCCTTTATTTTGCGGATAATATATTCTCCATAATTCCATTCCTTCATCAAAGCCTCCAAAATAACCATAAATTAATTTGTTTTCATTGATGCTAAATATAGAATTGTTAAGCCAGACTGCTTTACAAGAAAAAATTTTGAAATATTCTAATGTTGTTTTAGAGATACCATAACTATTCCAATACTTTAAATCATCTTCTGTAAATTCTTGTATTTGTACCCTAATTTGAGTTCTTTTCTTTTTTTCGATTTTTGGGACGTTTAATAATTGCTGAACTTTTGTTGGAGCGCAATCTTCTCTAATCCCAAAATCTTTTGCGATTATTTCTAAGCAAGTCCTGAAATCACAATTGTATTTTTCCATTACAATAGTAAAACAATTGTATGTTTTACCATTCCCAAAATCCTTCATAAAAACCCATCCGTTGCTTGACTTATAAAATCCGGCCGTAGGTTTATGGTCTTGGCGCAATGGATTAACAATGAGTTTTTTAGTTATTCTAGGAATATTTAAATAGTAACAAAACAGAGATTCTTGGCTGATTTTGTCAAGAATCTCTGTTTTGGTTACAGGCTGCTTAGGAAAAATAAATTGCATCCTGTTTTTTATTGAAGTTCGGAAAGAAGATCTCCAATTTCATCCACCGTTGCACCAGCTGGCTTGTTAAAATTCATCGTGTCTTCACTGCCAATAGCAGAAGGCATTGATGTAGGCTGATAGCTGTCGTACTCGTTTTTAAGCGCAAGCTCATTTGCATTCCAAGGAGCAACGTTGTTGATAAAGCCTTTCTTGGTTGCTATATACAGTTCACCACTCTTGTTAATTGACGCAAGAAAATGATTTGTAGACGCACTCCAACCGATACCGCCACCATTCTCTGCTGAACGGTTATACTTACGACCAGACAAACGAAGCTTTACCTCGGTTCCTACAGCTGGCTCAAGAAGCTTTACAAACGCCATCGCCATCTTCTCAAAAGTGTAGATTTTTGCGCCAACTTCACAAAGTTTAGCCCAACCGTCCTTGTTAAGGTTGCCCATGACATGAGACATATATGCAACAAAGTGATCATATGCGCTTGCCTGAGGCCCCCATTGTCCCTCTTTTCGCTCAATGGATTCAACGGTATCTGATGGGACAAAATACGTATCTTTGTAATCACCCTCATCAGAATGGAAGTTTAAATTAATTGTTTTATACTTCTTATCATCCTTACTTGTTACATCCTCAAGTGTCGCGCCAGTGAATTTAGCATCATAAATTCCAAATGGTTTGAGAAAATTGCTAGAAGTTGAAACGTTAGAAAGATTAGAAAAGTTAAAACCTGCCATAATAGTATGTATTTATGAATTAATAAATGTATTAAATAAATTATTTTTTAGTTGTTAAGGAAGTCAATCAGCTCGTCAATTGACATTTCTTTTACTTCCTCTTTTTCTTCCTCGCCAAGTTTATTCAAATCGTTTATGATAGCGTCGTCATCTTGAACAATTTCAATGCCTGGATCTGAAGTCGGTCGTTGAGCTTCTTTATCGCCAACGAGTATAAAGGTGCCATCTGAAATCTTTCTCAACTTAAATTTGTTTCCAAATTTTTGCAGACTTTCCCTGTTTTTACCTCTACATTGAATAGTATTGTTTTTATTTAAAAGGTTTGCCCCGTCAATACTACCCGTACTTTCTGCCTTTTCAATGAATGGCGTCAGGAAGTTATCAACTGTTTTTATTCCTACTCTTATCCTGTTGCCAGCGTTGGCGTTCAGGAGTTCTAAAGCACGTTTTGAGAACCTCAAAGTTGACGGCCCAAAAACTACATCGTACTCGTCAAAATCATCCGTTTTTACGCCGTTAGATTTAACGGTTTTATTAGGTTTGATTTCAAGGGCGTTTCCGTCCATATCATACCAAAAAATTAGACCAGTTTCTGTGTCAAATTTTGCTTGTGCTGCTATAAGTGCCATTATTGTTTATTTTTTTAGTAATGAGATTATACTATCCAATTTGCTTGTTATGCCTTTCAGCATTGCAATTTGTTTGTCTGAGTATTGCACTATGTTTTGATTCAGCTCCGTAAAGTTAAAACAATATTCTGAAAGTTTTTCTTTTGAAATGTTAATACTTTCAACAATGTTGTTTATTGCCGTCTGCTGATTACAAATATAGGTTTCATCATAAACCAAAAAATTTGTTTTATCAAGAAGTATCTGGTTGAAGTTTTCCAAATTAATTTTCTTGACAAAATTTCTAATCTTTTCTAACTCGCCATCTGTTGCAAAAAAACTATAAGCTTTTAAGTTTATATTGTATTTGCTTACTGTAATGATGTACAAATATTGCGAATTAATATTAAGCTTATCAGCAGTTTGCATTTTAAACAAGTTTTCTATTTCCTTGCAACTGCATTCACGATGAGTAAAACAATATTCCTCAAGCTCGCACATCAAAATAGCCCCAAGTCCTCCAGAAATATATCCATCACATTTTTGGTAAAATAGCTTTGTGTATTCTTCATTATTCGTTATGATAATATTTGCGCTTGTCAACATAATAATAAAATAAGTCACGTGCAAATATTGCTTTTGCACGCGACTTGATTAGTACTACAATATTCTATTTTGTTCAATCCTCGCCGTTCTCAAACTTGTTTATCGTATCAATAACAAGCTTGATGTTTGGCTCAATAAACTTATCAGCAAAGCATCCTTCAACAGAACGACAAGTATCATTACCGTTTGTCTTGGTTCTGAACTTATACTCCACCTCACCAGTCTCCTCGTTGACGCTCCTTTCAGCATAAAGAATATATGAAAACAAGCCGTCAATATTGACTGTCTTGTCCAGCATCTTGCCAGAAGAATACAATTTGTAACTAGGTTCGGTGTCAGTGCCGTCGTTAATGATGTGGCTAATCATTACAACGGTCAAGTCGTCACGCAATGACTGCGCAGTTGAAATGAGATCATAATAATTCTTGGCTTGAGTACTGAATTTATCAAAACCCTTAACCAAGGCATTACTCATGATGTCGTTTGACAAACAATAGTTGATGTCATCAATGACCAACACCTTGACATCACTTCTTGTTTTATCAACAAGTTTCATGACCTGTTGAATTTTTGAGTAGTCATTACTTACAAACCAATTGCCAACAAACTTCTTGTCTTCAACATTTGCTTTTGGATACTTTTTGCGAAAACCAGGAATCTGTAGCTGTTTATTTGTGCAACTGATAATAAAAGTTTCTGTCGGGTCAAGATACTTAATAGCAGTTGATTTTCCACAACCAGAGAATCCAGCAATACAAACAATGTTGCTCATTTTTTATAATGTATTAAATTGAAAAATTAGGACGGGCGTTTATATCATCCAAATCAAACGAGAACCGTCCTGTGTTAACTTTATCAAAATCCTCATTACTCCAATTTGGAGTGTCAAAAATAAAATAGTTTGAGATTTTTTCTGGATAAGGACATTCTTTCCAAATGTTTATCTTGCCATAAAAAATACAACAATCTTCAACTTGGTTTTCGCCATATCTGTTTTTTAGTACAACAATTGATTTTAATTTGCCATCGAGTGCTTTAACATCATAACCATTATGAGTGGCAAGTCTAGCTCTATTCGGGTCAAAAAGAGCGATAAAAATATCAACGTCATCACTTACACTTGACGTATCTCTTGCGTCACTTAGTTTTGGAAGCAAATCACCTAATTGTGCTCGCGCTGTTGATGAGCCGTCTCTGTTTGATTGCATAATTACAATAGGTGATATGTTGCATTTGTTTCTCAATTCCATTAAGTTATGAGACAACAAATCAATTGCTTGTTTTATCGAACGTCCTGAACCTGGCGTAAGCAAATTCAAGTGATCAACAATAAACAAGTGTGTCATCAATTGGTTTTTTGGAGTGTAGCTATACTCATCTCCGTCAATATTAAATTCACCGTCTTTTGCTAATTCTTGTTTTATCTTTTTTAGAATCAATTCTGGAGTTGACCCCTTATCATAAACGGTAAGCTGTTTTTCAACAGCTCTCATCCACGGTTCGCACTCTTTAACAATCCTGTAATCTTCATCGCTGAGAGTAAAATTTTTTTTTCTTGATAAAAGTTCTTTATATCCCAATTGCTTTTTATACTTTTCATAAATATAAGTCGATAGCAATTTTGACATTAAAATTGGCGCAGTTTGCTCAAGAGCAAAAAATGTTATCTTAAAATTTGGATTGCCAAGATTTGCCATTAAAGGTCTATAGACATAGGCGTATAAAACTATTGATGATTTACCAACTGACGATTGAGCCATTACACAAGTATATGTTCCTCTTGTAACACCGTCAATAATGCCTTCAAGTTTATCAAGACCCATCTCAATTCCTTTAGAAGTGCCTTGCCTTCCTTTGTCTATTTCCTCTAATAATGCGTCTGTGACATTCATAGAATAGTTTAAATTTTATTTTTATGCACAATGTAATATTAAAATTGTTTTACAGTTTAAAATAGTAACAACAATAAAAATGTGTTAACAAATTTAGTTTCAACATTATTAATGTTTACTTATAGCATCACCACGTAAAGGTATTTGTTATTTGATGCCAAAGTTCTATAATAATTATAGAACTTTTAAAAGCCGTGCCGCTTAAAGCCGTAGTGTATTGCCACACGTCGTGTGATATACTTGTGCGTCCCTATGAAGCATCCGTGTGTTATAAAAAAAGCGAAAGGTATTGCTACCTCTCGCTTTTTATTTATTGTGAGTTTTGACCGTTATTATTAACACATTTAATAATGCCTTTTATAAGCTTAGTTGTTTTATTTGCTTGGCAGCCAAAGCAACTCTATCCATATAATTTCATCTGCCATTATTGTTTGAATTTCATCAACTTGACTAAGTTGCTCTATAAAATAAAATTCAGCTGGCTTATCATTAAAGATTATCTAACCTTTTTTTGATAGTTAAATTAGATGAAATTTTTGCTGTTTGCCCATCATAAAATGTTGCTTTTATAACAAAACAATCTTTAATCAAAGCAAACGCACTAAATATAATAAAACTTAAAGCAATAATTGTAAAGGTTAAAACGTTTTTGCGTTTTACAGTATTTTAAAATTATCAAAATTTGTATTTTGCTTACCCTTGCCGTCACGCAAAAGCATTAAATCATTCCATCTTAAATCACAAATATAAGAAGCTAATGAACAACACAAGATTCCTTTTTCAGCAGCCCATTTTGTAATTTCAATTACTTTTTGATGAATCTCAGGATTATATGATATTTCTTTCCCGTATCTTCTAAACGCATCTTCAAGGCTGTCAAACTTTTTTGAAATTGTTCTTAATTGAACCCATGAGCCGTTTATTTCTCCATAAGGAGGATAACAGTCATATAATTCTTTGCCTAACTCAAATGAACTTTTATAAAATTGCTTAATTGCATTTTTGTTTATTGGAATATCTAACGGATTATAATTCCCTACAGGAATTTCCCATTTATTTATGATTTTCTTTTGTTGCAGATTTTGAATTATTTGTTTCACACTAATATTGCATGACGTTAACTCTTGCAATGGTTTATAGTTGTCTTCGTCTTGATATATTAACAAGGCTCTTAAAAAAAATAATTCTGTCGGACTGATTTTAAATGTTTTGCATAAATCAATGTCAATTGAGAATTGGCTCATACTTATTTATCCTAAATTGTTTCGTCAAACGGTTCTTCATAATTAAGACATTCAAGCAAAGACGTTACTTCAAATGGCAACCAATCCCACTCATTCGTTTTGATCTGTACACCTGCTCCGTCTTCTATTATAATAGTACCTTCAGGTGTAATGTATTTTATTTTTTCTTCTGTTAATCCGCTAAATAAGTCAAGCTTAATATAAAAATCTTCTTCACTTATATCAAGTTGTTTACCATTTACAAATTCTTTAAGCAATTCTCTTTCTGCTTTTTTAATATCAATACATAAACCAAACCGTTCTTCTTTTAAAATTTGCTTTAATTTATTGATTTCCATTTTGCTTTATTTTATTTATTGTTAAAAAATTTGAGTTTGAATACTTTATTTCTTGTACGACAAACGCTATATTATAATAGCGTTTGTTTCGTCTTGGTCTCATCAGGTACTATTTTATACACTCCCAAGCTGTGTTTATTTATTATCTTCTAAAATTTTTTTTAACAAGGCCACTAAATTGATCATCACAATCTTCATTGCAAGGCAATGAATGCGGACTATTTTTTTGGCTTTTTTTGAGCCTTCTATTTATTTCTTTTAAGCGTGCCTGTCGATAATAATCAGTCTTCTTTTGACGAATATCTTTTTTTATGTCTTTCGCAACATCATCAAACCAATCGCCAACACCTTGTGCAGCATCACTAAACCAATCGCCAACACCTTGTGCAGCATCACTAATTTTGTTTAGTGGCGAATAAAATACAATTTCTTTATCTTCTATTAGAGGTGTTTTTCTGCGAATTGTATAAGTACCATTGCCATTATCAATATATTGTTCGTCAAAATCTTTGCGACCAGCAGCCCTTAAATTATCCCAAATCACTTGCTGCTTTTCAGGAGCTACGTCTCCATAATCGTAATCTATTAAATTGCCATCAGCGTCATAAGTTTCATACCAATCATTGTTACCATGCCTTAGAGCAAATGCGTAATCTCTGTCGTATTCATTATTGTTTAATCCAGCGGAAACTGGCTGCCCATATTCGTTGACATTAAAGTATGGATTATAACCTGTCTCGTAATTAAGATACTTATCGTCTAAACCCCTTGCAAATCGCCTTGCCCCTCTTCTTGAACCAGCAGGTGCTTTTTGATACCTATAAACACTATACGGAAGCCTTTCGCGCTATTCTACAGCTCCACCTTCCTAAAAAAGTATTTTTTTCATTTTTATTTATTTTTTTAGTTTTTTTAAAAACAAAATTTCATATTTTTGTTTTTTATATTCCCATTTAAGCACAAAAAAACAATTCGTGTTTTTTTGTTGCTCTATAAAGATACTTGTTATTGTATTAATGATATTATCAGATTCAATTAAATCATTTAAAGATGAATATTGCAATGTTCCAGTTAAATCATCAATAGTATTATTATTGAAACAAAATACACTTGTATTTGAATATTTTCCTTTAAAATGAGCATATGATGAATATTCAAAGTACTTATCGTATGCTGTTTCAACAAAAGATTCTGTGGTTTTTTTAATTTTTTTAAAATTATCAGACGCAATGTTTTTTATTTGATTTAGTGACATTCCTGTATCCACATCACAAATCATATAACATGTATGCTGCGCTTTTGCAAAAATAGAAAAGCACAATAAAAAAAGCAATAAAATATTTGTTTTCATTTTTAATACTCTTTTTTATTATTTTTTGCGAGAGCGTAAAGTTAATGGGATATTTAATGATGTTTCTATATTTGGCTTCATAGACTGAATTGGCTTAAGAAAGAAATCATCAATACTCATATTATTCTATTTAAGTTGTTTTTTTAAGTTTTCAATTGTTTCTGGAGTATAGTATTTAGCAAAAGTAACATATTTAAACTCATCTCTTGGGGATAATACTGTAACATCATTGGGAGTGTATACGCCACGCAACTTATAACCACTCACTGGCTTGTCTAGTATTCTTAGTTTCCCATAATCGCTAGTCAATGAATTAACAGTATCAGTTTGAGGGTTGTATGACTAAGCGGCAATTACTGTAATATGACTTGGATATAAATTTGTGTCACTTTCTGGCTAATCGGGTAAATATTTATTAACACCACTACCAGAATAAACAACTGAACCTATAGGATAAGATTCGTCAAAATCACTTTTTACTTTATTATCTTCTGTAAAAGAAAAATTGTAAGGATTGTATGTTGCGTTGTTGTACGAATCCCAAGCATTAAAACCAACATCTCCATAGTTTAAATCAAAACTATCCCTATTAAATAATAAATCGCCTATGCGATATGTTCCATAAGAGCTAGTATCAGGATACAATTTTTTAAAATTAAATATTGGTGCGACTTTGCCGTTCACAAACGTTTTAAAATCTTTATAGCAGTATCCTTTGTTAAAATTTTGTTTTGTGTTAACGGTTTCGCTTAATTCTTTAAAATCTTTTCCCGTGTATGCATTTGGGCTAGTTATGGATATTGGATTCCCTTTGTTATCTTTTGGATTGTCATAAATAAAAAGATGTTTTTTTAATAATTTTGGCGAGACGTCAAAAAATTCACTTTTTGGAAGGTTACATGTTTGAATTTCATTATATATAATTTTATCTATGTCTTTTTGGGGGGAGATTGCTTTATATTCTTTTACATAATCTGCAATTTTATTCAATTCGTCTTCCGTCAACGAAGATTTTTCAATTGTTTTTGTATATATTTTTGATTTGGCTTTGTTTATTATTGCTGGCAAATAATTAATTTCAATTTCTTCTTGTGCATCTGTTGGCAATACTTCACCCTCCCCTATGTTATGTTTTATTTTGTATTCCTCTACAGCTAAATCATATAACTTATTTTTATTATTCTAAACATATTCTGATGCCGCATTTTCTGCTTTCTCTTTTAAAACTTTTTGTCTTTCTGTTTCAAAAAGTTTATTTCTATCGACAAATTGAGCGCGTGAATAAGAATAATCTATAGCAGGATCATATGCTCTTCTTGATTCAATTAAAAAATTACTTATCGCCATTAATTCTTTTGGTTTTAACGGAATTCCCTAATTTAGCATATCAATAAGTTGTATATTGCCAGTCATTTTTTCTTTTTCAGTTATAGAAAACGGCTTTGTTTTACTCATATATTACAAATTTATTATCATATTGTTTTTTCTTTTCCATATCTACATAAATATTATATGCCATTATTGGAGCTTTGTCAACTACTAAATCGCCACCTTCAAATGGTGCTGTTAACATAGAAGCGTTTATTGCTCTTTTTACGCATTCAAATTGTCCGTCCCTAAGAGAAATATAAAACGAATCTTTGTCTTTGTAATATTCAATACTTCTTTTACTTGGTTCCTTCAAATTTATAATTTTTTCTGGATTATCAATTGATTCTATAACTTCATTTTCATCAAAAACAAAATCAGTTTTCCAATTAAACTGATAAATATTTTTGGTGTCACGATCAAAACGAAAGTATTTATGCGTTTTAAAATTTACAAAGAAGATATGGATAGTGTCTTCTCTTTCATTTTCACCTTCATATTCCTCTTTAAATATTTCATGACAAACATTTTCTAGCATCGCAACGAACTTTTTATCATTGCCAAGCACTTGGGTTTTTTTGCCGTTTTTACATAAAATAGTTTTGTTAGTAATTTTTATTTGCGCACTTGCTATGTTTGATAAAACAACAAACCCAAGAAATAAAACAAAAATAAAACTAAATATCTTTTTCATGACTTTAATATGTTTTTGATTATACTATGAAGTATATGACATAAAAAAATTGATAAAACCAAACTTAAAATAAGTCCTATTGAAGTTATTATATATTCAAGCATTGCATTTGATTTTTATGTTTTCATAATATGCGTTTTTATGCTCTTGCGCACGAACAATAAGTATATCAAGCCTTGCGGTTAACGTTGTGATTTCGGCTATTATTAAACTACTTTGCATTTCATTAAGCTCTTTGCCCAAATCACTTAATATTTCTTTTAGCTTTTTTATTTCTTCACGAGTTTGTTGTTGAGCGTCAATAATATTTAATGTTATTATATCAGCAGTATTCTGTTCCATATTATATTATTTCTGCAATTGAGCTTCTATCCCGATTTTCATAATCTTCTCCCCAAATTCCTTTCCAACGATCATATGTTTCATTAAATTTTAAAAGAATTGAATTATCAATTTCGTCTTTTGTGAATGTTACATTATAATTATTTTCAAAATGAAAATAATCGGTTGATTTCTTTTCATTTTCAATTATATCTGGCAACATAAACGCACACAAATTTAACACGTCTTCATCTTCCAATGATGACAAAGCTCCTTTTTCGTCGTTTTCATCAATTCTGAACAAAAATGGATTACTTGTTTCTTCATCTTCAAAATCAATTTCATACGGAAAATAAAATACTTTCCTTTTTATAGTATATTTCATCTTTTTTGGCAATTTTTTGAGATTGGCAATATAGTTGCCAATCTCAATCATTGCGTCTTTTAAAGAATGATATACTGTATGAATGTTATCGCTCGGTTGTATTAGTTTATTGTCACAATATAATTCAAAGTACAATACGTATATATTTCTTTTCATCTCTTTGTTTTTAAACCTGGCAAAATCAATTTTCCTCCATCAGGAGCAAGATAATTTACCATGTATTCTTTTGTAAACCTATCCCAAATAATAAGCACGTATGAGTGTATATATCTCGTTGCTTTCTGATGCCGCTCAATTGCGTTCATTAGCAATACAGTGCAACTGTTTTTGTACAATTTTCTATTTTCATTAAAAACATCTTCTAAGATACATATACGGTCCTCAATGAAGAAGTCATAATGTAAACAGCGCATCGTATTATTGACACATCTGTTATCAATCAAGTTGCATCCTTCATGTAGCTGGGACATATCAATTTCTTCAAATTCTTTTATTGTCTCACGAAATTTTGTCTCTATGTCTTCAGCTATTTGCAGTTTCTCGGATGCTGATAACGTATACAATATCAAATTCGGATATTTTTCAATAAAATAACATGTTTGTGAAAACGCGTACAGCGAGAATGTAAAGAAGAAGATTATCAAAGGTGTCTTTTTCATTGTTACCACAATTTATTTTCAATGTCATAATACTTTTTCAACATGTTGTCATCCAAATCATGAGCGTAAATCTGCATTATATAATACATTCCACACAAATCATTTGTTTCCAAATTATTTATGTCCTGCTCCTTTATTTGGTTGAGAATGTTTCGCTTCTGCTCTTCTCTATAAGAAGAATCTTTAAAGATCTTATCAAAAGTTTCTAAAAAGTTCATTTTTTAGTTTTTAAAAAATGTTTACACTAAAAGCAGTTTGCAATTTACAATAGGCTTCCACATCCAGTTTGTCAGAATGGTCTTTAATGTATTCACAAACACGATCATAACTGATTGGTTTTAATGTTTTTGTCGGCATGTCAGTTATGTATTGCACACTACTGCGCAATTCTTGTTTTGTTAAGCTGTATACTTTACTGTGAACCATTTCAAAGTCATCAACGAAATCAATATAGTAAAGCTCCATTGCTTCAGGATTGTAAAGTCTTACGCCATCATCAAATGTATCTTTGAAAAGGTAATACACACTCTGTTTTTTCAATTCTACATTAAGATATTCGTTAAGATTGTTAATTATGCGTGTTACGCTGTCGTAACCACTCTGAATGTCTTCATAGTTCATATATTGATATTTTTTTATTGCCAAAATAAAAAAAGTACAGTTTCTAATTGTGAGAAGAAAATTCACATACTCAATTAGACTTGTACTTTATCAAAATCATGCTGTTGCAGGTGGGCGAGATTCGAACTCGCATGGATTGATTACCATTTTACCAACACGTTTGTTAACCACCTGTCCAATTGAAAACTAAAAATTAAAAAGCGTGGGAATGACATGTATTGAACATGTTTACAGCTCATGCCCATTCCCTTTATTTTAGATGCTCCTCAAATCATTTGCAATCTCTTTTATTCTTTTGCCTATATATTCTGTTTCACTTTTATATAGAAGTTCTTCCATGCCACTTTCTATCGCCTCAACCTCTTCGCTATTTATACTCGACATTAGGTTTTGTATTAATTTTTTATACATGGAAAAATCATCCAAAAGCAAGTTAAGCTTTATTATCACAATTTCATTTTGTCTCATTTTTATATATTAGTCTCTCTATATAATAACCATAGTAATACTTTCTTAATACAATCCAACCTGTTGAGCCTTGTTTAAAGAGGTGCCAATTTTTTATCGGCACCTCTTCCCCACTTTGATATACAACTTTATGACCTTTTAATACACCAAAGTCACATATTGGTACGATTAGTCTTTGATTTTTCGCCATTCATTAATAGTAATATTATTGACGCAATTAATGCTACAAATCCTAATTTGCCAAACAAAGCATCTTTTGGTTCGCCAGTTAGTAGTTCAGTGTCAAATGTTCCTGCCATTAAAAATAATACGATGACAAGAATTGTTATCATTAAGTATTTTATTAATCGCATCTTTTATCGTTTTATTCCTGCTATTTCATCCGCTGATTTTTCAGTGTAGAATGAATAGTAGGATTTCTTTTTGAAAAAACCTAACCTGCGTATACTCGCCCACATGATACTCGGTATGCCAATTATTATTAGGTATACTGGCCCAAGTGCTTTTGATTGCACATGATGCCCAAGCTCATGTTTTATTTGTGTTTGTATTGAGTAATACGTTTTACCTACTGTTGTTACAAATACATAATTGCCAAGTGATATTCCACCCCGTGTTTTTTTATAGATGATTTTTATATTTTCATCTTTTAGCTTTTCATCTATTTTTAAGTCTGATGTACTTTTTATTTCACGATAACCATTATGTATTTTTAAATGCAATAAATACAGTAAGCCAATAAGATTTTGTGGCAACTACCACAAGTAATTCAATATGTTTTTCATTTTTCTTTATGTTTTAATAGCGGAAAGTATATGTCGCCAAATTTTATATATTTTCCACTACGGTTTATCTCCATTTTTGTCTCTACTAGTATTTTATTTTTGCCCTCCTGATATATAACAACATTTGTTATACTGTCCGCTTTTTCCATAAATATTTTTTCGCCATTTATAACTAATGTTGTCTCGTTTTGTGATTTTAGATGTAATCGTTGATTTAAATACAATATATCGTTATCTATTGCCGTTATTTTAAATCCAGCAGTTTCTTTGCAACTTAATAATATCAACATCAACAAGAACGTCTTTAATCCCATATAACAAGCTTGAATAATCAATAATAAAATTTTATGTTTTATTTTGTTTTGCTACATATCATTTATACAACTCTATTTCGTCAATAAACTCGAAATGATATTGTTTTTTACAATACATCATTTCTGTTATGTAACAATAACATTTTTCGTTCGGACTTACGTATTCGTCGTCTTCTTCTATATACGCTTCCTAATACAATTATCACAACAAAAACTCATTTTTTATTTCAAGTTTAATTGACAACATTTTTATCTTGTTTTTAGTATTTTTTTTGATGACTTAGTTTCAGCTCCCAGCTTACTTATAGCATCGCCACGTAAAGGCGTCATCTAAATGCCAATCGCAATGTTTCTCAACATTACGATACAATCAACTATGGAGATATTTTCACTACAAACAGCTTTCCTTTACTATATCGTAAAGATTCGGCATATCATTAATGTATATTTCACTGTCGCCTACAACTGTTTTCAACAACTGATATTTTAATGTTTCTGTTATTTTTAACTTCGCAATTCCTTTACCTATTTCATACAGTCTATTTAGGCGCAACTCCGCATCTTGCGTTACTAACAAAGCACAATATAAGTATATTATATAATTGATCGCATCCCTATTTTCTTCCGTCCGCAAACATTTAAGTTTACTTACTAAACACCTTACACACTCTTCACCTTGTAGGTGATATTTTATGTTGTACAACATATTTTTTCAATTTTAAGGTGATCCTTATTTTTTATATTATATGTAGAGAAAGTTAATTCCCTACATATAATATTTTATTGTCGGCGAAAGGCTAGCTTTTCAAACATTCTATGGCATTTTCAATCGTTTTTTTGCTGAATACCATTTGGTTTTGCAATACTATTATCGCCGCAAAGTCATCAGGAAATGCCGTTAGCATAAATGCACGCTCCTGATCCTCTACAATAACTTTCAATACCGCAAAACGACAAAAATCATATTCAACAACAGTAACCTTTACAAAGCCACTAACGTATTCTTTCTCTCCCGTAACACACGCATTAGTGTATTGTTTATATACACTCTCCGCATCGCGCAAATCCGCAAAATAATTACCATTATAAGTTTTTAGAAGCTTTTCTATAGCCTCATCTTCCAACTCGTCCATAGCCGCACAACATAAACTGTTGCGCCCGAACTTTTTTACCTCCAAAAACTCTACAAGCTTATTTAACTTTTCAGTGTATTCCATTTTAACTTTTTTAGTAAACAGGTCAGCCCAAAAGAACTGACCTGTCTTCTCCCTATTTTAACTCTATTATAACGTCAATGATCTTTTTAAAATCATCATACGCCTTTTCCTCAATTAAACAACTTGTATCAATGGCCGCCTGCATCGCAAGGTAGTTCTTTTGCTTAAAGTTATATCGCATAAACGAATACAACTCATCAAGCCCCCTATCCTCGTTGAATGATTCATAGTCAGACAACAACATCCCAAGCTTCTCCTCGAAATGCTTACGAAGCACGTCTGCTATTTCTTCAGCACTCCTTACTGGCACCCCAAGCGCATACCGCTCCCCATTCTCCCTTAAAAACACAACGTACCCTTGGCGGTTTAACCACTCTACAAGCTTCTCGTCAATACCTGGAAAATCTATATATACTAACATATCATTTCTATTTTATGAGCCATTTAATGCACTCCTTTATTATTCCGTAAATACCATAGACAAATCCTGCTATAGCTGCTATAGCAAGCGTAGTTGCAGCTGTCACTATCATAAGGTTTGTATGTTTTTTATTTTTTTATTGTATTTTTTAAGATTATATCATTGTAAGAATTAATAAATCAACTACTTACAACGTCTTAACCTGTATTTTTTTACAAATTTGCAAAAATCAATAAATATGCCACGATATTTGATTGATTAAAAAGAAGCCCACAACGCGTTTGCCTTTACGCGTTGTGGGCGATAAGACAAAATATCCTGATGTTCAATTGTTTTTTTGGATAAATTGGCTTAAGTTGTGAGAGTATTTGATGATAGCGTCACGCTCGGAGGCGGAATAGGAATCATCGCAGAGGAGGTCGGCAAGGATATTGCGGATTTCGTTGACAAGGATATTGACCTTATTGGAATCAGGGGATTGTTTTTTGATTTCTTTGATGATACATCCATTAATGTTGTCGAGGTTTATGACGGCATCCATAGGGATGTAAACTTTAATGAACAATTCATCGAACTGTTCATTGAGAATTTTGTTGATGACGCGCATGATTTTTTAGTTTAAAAAGTTTGAGTAGAGACCCCCTGCAAGGATTTTTCTTGCAGGGGGGTGATGTTGGTTAGAGGTTATCTTCAACAGCGTTGTAGAGTTCATGTATTGCGTTGTACAGCGCAAAAGGCACGAGTTGTCTTGCGCTGTAGATGGTGACGGCTTTGCCGTCCTCATCAAGCAGCTCGACGCCGTCCTTGTTCACCTTGGTAAGTACGCCAAGGTGGACAGAGTTGTTTTTGCGATAGCTGAATGGCTTGTTGGACCACTTGAGTATTTTGTTGACTTTTTCAAGGTCACGGTCGTCGGCTGTGGCGAGAATCTCAAGCTCGGCGATGCAGACGGCCTCTTGCGCGAGGCCATACTGCCAACTGTTGAGGAGTTGGACAAGACCGTCAATGATGTTGACGTCGGATGCGTTTGCGAAATCAGCCGCAGCAAATTTGTTTTCGTTAAACTTAATCATGGCTTTTTAATTTTAGTTTTATTTATTTTGTTGGATTACCCATCACCTGTTGCGTCCTAGACGCAATGCACTACTTTGGATATGTGCGATGTCGGTTTAATAAGGCAGTTTTACATCATGCCCAGGATGATTGCACTTTAAGGCTATAGTGAGAACCTGTCAAAACTACTCGGCAGCGACTTCATTCGCCTCGGTCTCGGCGGCAACCTCATCCTCCTTGACAATGTCAAAGCTATACACGTTGCTCTCCTTCCACGCGGAATACACCTCTGGTTGCACTGTCTGCCCACGCTTATACTGCTCCCCATTGTCGCTGCCAGCCGCAACAAACGGAGTGACCTTGACCCCTGTCACGTCTACAACCCTCAACTTGCTACCAAACAGCTTGTCAAAGAACTCCTTATAGTCCCCACAAAGCAATGCGCTTTTACGCCAATCGCCCTTCGACGTGAACACTTCCACGTTTGCGGCTTTCTTACTATTGGCCTTTACGCCAAATACCGCCTTTCTGTAATACGACAATGACAAGTTGTACACTGGCAACTCCTTGCCGTCAGCACTGTAATGCTGACACGGCACGAAATACCATGCGTTGTCTCCAATCATCGACATCGCAACCTCACTCTTCGGCGAGACCACAATGATGTCACCCACGGCAAGTGACATCCCCTCGCCTGCGGCCATCGCTGGATTCCAGCCATTTTTGCCTACAATGCTCTCGGCATCAATGTCATTGAACGACACCTTCTCGTTACCACTGATGCCAGATTTGAAAATCTTACTCTCTGCGTTGTACTCAAGCATATTTTATACACTTTTAGTTTATGTGCGCTTTTTAACAGGCAAAAAAAGCTCACTAATTTTGTTACTACTGCCTGCTAAGTAAAACTGCTCAGCCGTAACGGCTGTATACACTTTGCTTTACTGTGCCGCGACCAGGGCAACAAAAAAAAACACCTAAACGGAAATAAATCCGTTTAGGTGTTTTTTATTGCTACTTCTTATCTTGAGAGGTAGCAAAATCAACTTGCTGCTCAAAAAAGTAGTTGATGTGCTTTTCGATTTTCGCTTTTACGTTTGCGTCGGAAAAGCCGTCTACAAGTTTTCCCCCTTTTTTTTCTACCGCCCAACTTGCTGTTTTGCCGACATTGTGGAATGTGAAGACGCTATGTAGCTTCTTCATGTCTTCACGGATTTTGTAATCTCCGTTATTGTTTTGCTCGAACTCTTTACGAGCGTCAAAGCCGTAAGGCTTTTCAAAACCGTATTTCTCAACGCTGGTTATTTTCAACACCATGCCAAATACAAACACAGGGCAATCCCCAAATGACTTGTCGAATTGCCATTTTTTGACAAAATCGGCACTCGATTTCAAAGTTAAAAAATCCCTTGTATAAATAACTTTTGACAAATTTGAGCCAAGCTCTAAAACTTGTGCGAAGTCATCGTTAATTCCGCCATTCTCGTCGCAAGCAATGAGAATGGCGGAAAAGCGAACCTTTTTGCTTTGGTCGCTGTATTTCGGGCGGAATCCGCCCGTAAGAGCAACGGCATAATAGCCGTCGTAAATGCAGCTCGTTTGCGCCGTGGCTGCATTTTGGGTGGTGTATTTCGCGCCGCCCGATAATTCAATTTCAAGCATGTTTTTTAAAAAACAAGGGGTTAATAGTTGGAGGACGTTCTCCTTCTACGCCTTGCTATAATAAACTTTGTAGCTATAACGGCTTTTTCCCTGCACGCAGGCCAGGGGGCCTGCGTAGCAGGTCTACTGTTTTGTGTAAAATAAAAAATATTTATATTTAAAACGCAACCCAACCAACTCAGGGGGGGGTAAAAAAAATAAACATTATGTTAAAATTAATACCGAAGCATTAGAAAGGATTAGTGATTAAAAAAATAAAAGATGTTGCTAGCGATGCGGCAAAAGGAATGGTTCATGCTGAAAAAACGGCAGGTCGCACTGGGGTGGGGTAGTTTTTATCTGAAGATGAAATAATGGATTTATATCATTCTGCTAAAGTTATTGACACGCAAAACAAAGTAAAATTTAACATGGATGAATTTTAGGATTTGTCTAAGCTGCCGAGATAGAGGCAAAGTTGGTTGGGGATGGAAGGTGTTAATAGCTTTCTTGATTACTACATGAAAAAATATCCGACAAAGACATATCAAAAATGGTGGTTGGATTTGTAGGGAACGCAACCTGTTGGTTTTAGATTTGGTATTGATTCTGATGTGAGAAAGGCTTTGGCAATAAGGAATCAGATGTATTATGATTTAAGGGATGCTAGCCTTAATTATAGTCCACAAAAAACACAGCAATTACTAGAGCAAGCAAAGCAAATGAATGATATATATAAAGATTTATTAAACAGGCAGGCGATAATACGTTTTGTAAATAATTAGCCTACTCTTAGAGAGGATTTTGATGGACCTGCTTTATTTTGGGATTTTATGCAATAGTACAAAAAATGAAAAAAAACATTTTAGGCACAAACCCATTAAAAGATTTTAATGGCAATGAGGAGGAGCTGGTGGTAAAAGCGAGCCGTCCTCAACAATACGATGCAATAAAAACAGTTTATGGGGAAGATGTTGCGAAGGATTTTATAACATACGATTCGTTTCAGCCGTACAATTGGGATTCAAAAAATATTAACGAACGAGTATATGAAGACCCGAGATATAAGGAAATGTAGTTGAACACTAAGGGGGGGGATTATTGGAGGAATTACGAAAAGAGCCGTCTTGGGCAAAAAGGCTTTGACAGCTTCATGGGGTAGATACCTGTATTAGATTTATAGAAGAAGAATTGGGCTACGTCTTATATATACAACATGATAAAAAAGGGCGTGCCTTATGATATGATGAAAGAGATAGGATAGTTTGATTAGTTGGGCAATGAGAAGCAGACTGAAATTGTCAATTATTTCTATCATAATTTAGGTTTGAGAGAAGACGATGTAAAAAAGTTGCAGAGTGCATTGAATGCAAAAATTTTTTTAGGGGATCATTTGCCAAGTGCGATGCGTTGGACAAGTGATGATTATAAGTTAAGGTATACGCAAGATAAGGTAAGGGATAAGGCTGACTATAGTGGTCTTGGGAAACTCATGATGTGGACTGTTACTGCTCCTGCGTTAGGGGGTTTAACGAAAGGGCTTTCTAACGGCGTAAAAGCTGGCATAGGATGGATAGACAGGACGAGGGCGTGGCAAGCCGTTAAAGCGGCTGATAAAGCGTTTTTGAATTGGGCGAACACTGCTAATGGGCAGTGTTATTTGAATGGGTTTGTCAAGCTGCCATTAACTGGACAATTTATATATGATGGGCTTAAAGAAGCTGCGTCTGAAGACGGGCTATAGAAAACGAAAAGGTATTTTGATGAGGCTATGGAAAATTCGACGAAAAGGAACGTAAAGAATTTAATCTGGTCGGCGACTGGTGATTTAGTTAATCTAGGCACTACTGGATTAATTGGTGATTTGAGTGACGTTGCAAAAATAATAAGACAGACGAAATATTTTCCTGGGTGTTATAATAAAAATCTTTATAAAAATATGCACCTGAGCTTAACAAATACAAATGACAAAACTGGTCTAAAATAAAATGAAGGTGTAGCATTTGCCGACAACTGATGAGCTTTTTTAGATGTCACAAAAGTGGCAAAAAAAGATTTTAATGAAAATTATACTAATCTTGAAAATCAAAAAGGGCAGTTTTTTAAGATTGGTTTAATAACCATATTGCTAACGCAAAAAAAATGAAGAATACGCAATAAGCGAGCCAGGAAAAGAATATTATCGTAATTTAATTAATAATTTTTAGGCAAAAAAACAAGAGATGATAAATCAAATTACAGTTAATAGTAATCTAACAGAACGTCTAGGGATTCCTCTTACTGATTCAAGAGCAGATATTGAAGAGCCTTTAGAGTATACGAAAGCATTATTAAAAGAATTTGATTTATTAAACTTAAATCTAAAAAATCATGGAAAATATGGGAGGTTGAATTATGATATTTTTAGGTTTGAAGAACCTACAAGATTTCCTTTTATTAAAGACTATAAACTGGCTTATGGAATAAGTGATTTAGGCCCAATGCGCTTTTCAAGTAAGGAGCGTTTTTTTGCGACCTAAATTTGATAAATAATAGTATTTTATCTGAAGGCAAAATAAAGTATAAGAATACTCCTAAAAAATATTTAGAAAACGCAAATGGTTACGATCAAAAATTAGCACGAAAGATTGAACAGCTTCCCGAAAAGGAAAAAAACAGAAAAAATAGAACTCATTAAAGCCCTTGTTAAAAATTTGCCAATAATGTCAATACCTGTTTTGTTGTCTTAGCAAGATAAAGTTGAGACGCAAAAAATGGTGGTTTATTAAAAGAAAAAGACAATGAAGTTAATTCCGAAAAAAGTAGTGGTGTCTCCTGAATATATAAATAGTTATCCTGATTTTATCAAATATATTTTAGACACAGGTAGATTAAGCGATGACTATAATTATAAATCTTTTTATAATGACAAGAATGCGTATGGTGAGTGGTATAATCAAGAAATAAAAACTCCTGGCATGGCGCATTTTATAGGAAAATATAAATAGCCGTGGCATATAACATATGAAGGGCCTGGCGGAGAGAACTGGAAGAGAGAGAATGGATAGTGGCATTATTACGTACCTGAAGACCACATGAATTACAGTTATGATTAGTACGTAAAATATTGGGACAGGAATGAGCCTAATAGTGTATTGCATTACGGAGATAAAATATATAAAAAATAAAATAAACCCAAGCTTGAAAAAAAACAAGCTTGGGTTTATTATTTACGAAGTGATTGTATTTGTTGTCGGGTCGTAATTTTTGTTATTATACATTTTGACAACAGCGTAATATTTTCCGCTTGTGGTTGTGATTTTTCTGTAATATCGCTCAATGGACTTGCCATAATAAATTCCGTTTGCGCTAGAGCCTGCTGAGCATGTGGTCTAATCGTCTTCCAAAAGGCAGGTAGTCATTGTTGCTGTTGGCTTTATTAATGGGAAGCTGCCATTAAAGCATGAGTTAAGATTATTGTCTCCTCCGTCGACCCATGTTTTTGTTTTGAACTTATTAATCTGTGTTCCAGAGGACAACTTCCAATAGTTGTAATTTGAATCCATGTTTGAGGCGACTTCTGTAAGTGTAATTGCTCCAGAAGAAGGTTGTGTGACTTGATAAAAAATAAATTTAACCTCCATGTTACCCCAATCGGCGGTTTCTCCTGTAGTAATATTTATAGTAGAGCTTCTAGGCATGCCAGAATCAATGACTTGAGTGATGCACGTAAAGTCAGAATTGGCCACCTCGACAAAATTAATATCGACACTAACATTAACGCCAGAAAGCCAATTTGAAGAATTGTTATAGCTAATCGTTGCGAAGTTTGCTAATGGATTAAGATTGTCGCCATCTGCATTATAGCCGTTATTTATAAGAGCTTTAACAGTTGGGTTGTCAGCATCGTTATAAATATATAATATGCCATTGGTCTAATCTCGTTTTAGTAAACTAATTGAAGACAAGCCAAGAGAATAAGATAATGCGTATTCAAAATAAGATTGCAGGAATTTACGTGTTTCAAGGAATAAGCTATCGAGGTCTGCTAAAGATTCTAAAGCCTAGAACTCGTCATATGTAACCGCATTTGTATTAGCGTGTTTTAAAACAACTTCCACCATATTTCCAGTTGACGGATCAATGCGTGTTGTTGTCAAAGTCTTTTGAGTATTATTACTTGTGATTTTTAAGACTGTAGAATTATAACCTGCTTTACTGTTATAGATAGCGTAACTACTAAAGCCAAAGAAAAAGTTTCTGATAAGATCAGTCAATACAACATTTACAAATGTATAGGTTGGGTTAGAGCTAAACGCCTATGTATTAGTAAGAGAATTAATAATGCCTGATAATGTTATAGTAGAAGAAAAATATGGTAATGTTACGTATTTATCTGAAACGATTTGCCAGCCTACACCTGTAGAGACAAAACTGGGATCAACGATTGTGTCTGTGCTGTCGATAGCTTTGTTAAATATAGCCAGCATAAAGGCTTTTGCGACTGTTGTTGTAACAGATTTACTAGAATTATATTTTACAGTAGCATTTAAATTGCCTAATTCATTTAATGTAGTTGCCGTCGAAGTGCTATTTGACGGAATGGTGATACTGCTAGAGCCGAAATTAATTGTCAATTGGCTAACGACATTATCCTTGATTGTCAACTTGCCGATATTGACAGTAGAAGTGGTGTTATTAGAACCTGTTTTATTTGCTGTGACGCAATTAAACGAAAGAGTATTAATAACAGACTATTTATCACTAGTCATGTTTTTAAATGTGTAAGTAGGGTTTTCCGTGAAAATTGGTTTTGAAGTAGAGGAATATTCAACAGTAGATTGGTAGACTGAAGATGTGGTACTATAACTTTCCATTTTATATTTGTAACCATTGTACTCAATATACCAGCTTTGCGAACTGCCGTTTTCTGCCGTAGGCTCTATAATCTAACCTGTAACGCCAGCTGCTTTATTTAATAAAGCAGTCAAAAAAGCATATGGAGTTGTTACCTCCTTTGAGTTTATTAAAGAATTTAAATTGCATAAATCGTCCAAAGAAGTAATTTTTGAAGAGTTAACAGCAGGGATTTTAATAGAATAAGCACTGTTGCCAAATGTTAATACCATAGGGGTGATAGTGCTGCCTGTTAATTTTAACTAACCGAGCTGTTGTGCGGTACCATTGTTTACTGTGTACTTAAAAGTAACAACATTTGTATCTTCTGCTTCTTCTATGTTAACGAGAAAATAAGTTATTAATTTTTTGCCATCATAACTACTTGGGCCTGACGTGGTATAAGTTTTTGACATATATATATATATATTAAAAAGCTTTGATAAAGTCTTTCAAGGCTTTTAAATTATTTTATTGTTGCGACATATCCTTTTATCAAGACTAGATTATTATAAAGTCCAGCTGAGCTAAAAATTACAGTAGATGTTGAACCTGTATAATCTTGACCTGTTGACGTATACCATTTAGTTGTCGTGTCAAAAGTCATAGTGCATTTTTCCTTATAAGTGCTTAATTGAACTATTATACCTGTTTTGTCACCAAAAGTTTTAGAACTTGTGATGTAGTTGCAGGCAATCATATCCGTTAAATTCTACTTGTAAATTTCAATAAAAACATATACAGGATAAGACAACGACTTATATGTTGCACTTGAGCCGAGTATTGCATACGCAGGGTTGCTTGCCGCATTTAATAAACATCCATTAACAAAATAAGACCCTTCAAAACTTATGTCTTGCGCAACTGCCGTTTCGGACACAACTACATCTTTAAAAATATAAGTAGGATTACTGTTAAAATCATCAGTACTATTTGTTATAACCTCATTCAATGAGGTGTTTTGAGTGCATAATATACTATATGTATAGCCGTCATTGCAGGAAATATAATAGCCAAGTGAATTTAAGAATTTTGGCTCTAATAAAGTTGATGTATTATTCGCTGCTTTATTTAAAAGCATCGCTATTAAAAGCACATTCCCTGCTACACTTTTTGTAGCGTTAGTAATTAAGTTACCATAAGTAGTACTAAAATCAGAAAGAGAAGTTAAACTAACCGATGTCGCATTATAGGGGAAAATTGCAACTGAACTACCTGAATAAATGCCTATTGTATTTGTAACAATGCCGTCTGTCAATTTAAGAGAACCAATAGTGCCACTACCTGTTTTTTCGCCAGACAAATTATATTTAAATGTTATTGTATTAGTATTATCATCTGGCTCAGGGTCAACGGTTTCCTCTTCTGTTTTTTTTATTGTAACAGCAAAATAAGACAGTAGCTTTGAATTATTATAATTTTCAGGCCCATTTAAAGTAAATGTTTTTGACATGTTTTTATTTTTTTTAAATATATTTATTATAAGTTGAAAATGATTTTAAAATAAAAAGGCAACATAGTAAAAAATACTGATGGTGTATTGATCGAGGGGGGCATATTATAAACCAAAGGCCGAAGACAAAAAAGACAGCATAAAAATCGTTTTTGTGCGAAATAAAAATAGTAGTTTTACTATACATTTATTATTTATTTAAAATGTTAATGATGTGAATGCAAATGTTGATGAACAATAGATTTCTGAAATAATAAAAGAAGTAAAGGAAAGGGAGCGAGAAGAATTTAAGCAATTAGCTAAAGAGGCAAAAAAGGGTAGGAAATGGGATATATTAGAAAGTGATAATATAACGTTTTTTGACACGAACCTTAGCTATGAACTTACAGGTTATAGGCCAATAAACAAGACGAAAGGTTTAGACTTTGACCCAGCTCCTTTTTTAGAAACTCGCAATACATTCCTTAGGACTGGACATTATACTCAATATACAAAAGGGACAAAAGCTTATGCAGACTTTTGGGATGAAGAGTATAGAAGATGTATTAATGGCTATACAATTGGTGATTATACCATTACAGGAGATCACTATTTCTTTTTGAATTATTATCAATTAATGGATCTTGATTCTGCGCAAAAAGCAGGTAGTGGTCGTGAATATGCATTCCCAACATTTTATGTTGGATAGTATGAATGGTTCCATTATGTAGAACTTGCCAAAAGGCTAAGGCTTAATGCTTTTTTGATGAAAAGCCGTGAGGTTGGCTATTCGGAAATTGATGCGGCTATTTTAGCTAATAGTTATAATTCTGTCAGAAACTCAATAAACCTTGTAACAGCGCACAGTCAAGATTATCTTGATAAGACACTTGAAAAGGTTTGGCGAGCTTTAAATTTTCTTGACGATTATACAGACGGTGGTTTTAGAAAACTGAGACAAGTTGTTGATACCCAATACAAGAAGAGAGCGTCTGCTTGGAAAATGGTCAACGGCTCAAAAATTGAAAGTGGTTGGAAATCTCAAATACAAGGTATTGTAGCGGACAAGCCAAACAAAATTCGTGGCGACCGTGTTGATTTGTTGATTTATGAAGAGTGCGGCAGTTGGCCGTCTCTTGACAAAGCGTTCATTCAAAGCAATGCACTTGTAGGGCAGCCTGGCAGACAATGGGGTTATCGCATTGGTGGTGGCACAGGCGGAGATGATGGCCCAGCCTTGTCATCGTTGCGTGACATGTATTATAAGCCAAGCAATTATGGTATATTACCATATAAGCACAATAACACAGCTGATGGGCAAACAGTATTCACGGCTTTCTTCATACCTTGTACTAAAATAATGAAATACAAGGGGTTTTATGACAAACGTGGTTTTGTAGATCCAGATAAGGCTAAAGAATATTGGGACGAAGTCAGAAAAAGATATTCGACATCGCCCCGACAACTTATAATACAATGTGCAGAATATTGTTATACGGCAGAAGAAGCGTTTTCTCTTGAGGGTGATAATAGTTTTGACAAAACTATTTTAGCTGAACAGCTTGCGAATATAAGGCTGATGAAGACATGCCCTAAAATTGAAACTGGCACATTGAGTTATGTTTATAAAAATGCCGACCATAAAAAAGAAAACATAACAGGATATAGGTGGGACATTAATTTTAGTGGCAAAGTGCATATTTTAGAGCATCCGATGTGGAGTGACCTTTATAAACAATAGCAAGAGCAATTAAAAATTGAGTGCGAGGACAAAGGAGTGCCGTATGAGCCGACTAATTATGATACGGAATATAATAATTTATATATTGCAGGAATTGATTCAATTGATATTGGAGGCGAGGATACTTCTGAGGCGACGGATGATCCTTCTAAATTTTGTATAATAATATTCAAGCGAGCTTTTGGTTTAGGCGAACCTTATCCTGTCGCTTATTATATGGACAGGCCAGACCATATTAGAGATGCATATAAAATAGCCATGTGTCTTGTAACATATTATCAGGCGATAGTAAACCTTGAGGCTACAAGAATGAATATATTGGCTTGGGCTAGAGAACATGGATATTATCATCATTTTATGATGAGGCCAAAAGCTACTTATCCAGACCCGACAAAAATAAACAGAAGAACTCCTGGCACGCCTGCAACGCCGACTATTATTTAGCATCAACTTTAGTTAATCGAGGCGTATATCGAAGACTATGGGCATCATATATGGTTTGAAGAGCTGCTTGACGAATTAAGCAGATACTCGTTTGAAAATAAAACTAAATATGACATGGTTGCCGCATTTGGGATGGTTATGCTTGCGAATGAAGAACTTGGTGATATTGCGGCGACAAAAATTTATAATAATAAAGACACCACTAGACAATTAAATATTGGATATTATATTGATGATAAAGGATATAAGCATTTTGGTGCGATACCGTTAAAAAAGCAAGAAGAAAATGTTAACTTTGTCACAAGCGACCAATGGGCTAGAAGTTCCGATCCTAGAAAGTGGGCGTCAATAATATAAAACAAATGAAACAAACTAAAGTAAGAATTGGTGGTAAAATATTCAATGTAAGAGTTGCCGAAACTTCCGATGAATTACAATAGGGATTAAAAGGCGTTAAACGCTTAAAAAAGAGCGAAGGGATGCTATTTGATTTTGGTCGTCCAGGAAAATTTACAATGGTTATGGATGACACGCTAATACCATTGGATTAGATTTTTATAAACCCTGACCAAGAAGTAATTCAAGTTGAATCACGGCAACCAGAAGACGGCTACCATATTACAGTTGATAATACAAGATGGGTTCTTGAGCTAAACGCAAATAGCGGAATACAAGAAGGCGACTACCTTGAATTTGATGATGATATTAAAAAGAATTGGGGGGAATATACGATGAAAGTACTAGCCCCAGATGGTAGTTATCAATTTGCGCTAAAGGGTGGTGAAAGGATTTTTTCTCGTATTTCCACAAGAAGATTTATTAAATATGCGAAGCGAGCTAATAAATCAAAACTAGATAAAGATTATGCCTCGTTAGGCAGGGCGGTATTTAATGAACTTTCCGCACAAAATGATAGGGGGCCTGAATTTGTTGAGGCTCCTGATTAATAAAATAAAATAATGATTTGTATTTTTATTGCAGTTGTAATTTTACTTTTTTATATTAATGTTGAAATAATAAAGTATAAGCAAATACCACAATCAATAAGCAACACATTTTATCTCGGTGGGAAATATTGGTTTACTGCTGTTTTATCTGTCTTTGCTTTTTTAGTAATGGCAGGTACATTTACAATTTATACAGGAACTTTTTAGTTTCTTGTTTTTCTTATTGGAGCAGGCTTGCTGTTTGTCGCGGCGGCTCCACAATTTAAGGAAGAGCTTGAAGGTAAAGTGCATATAGGAGGAGCGGTTGTTGCTTGCGTTTCAAGTCAAGCATTTGCAATGATTTGCTGCTCTCCATGGCTGGCACTCCCATGGTTGCTTTTTCCAATATATATGAAAAAACGCACAAGAACATTTTGGGCTGAAGTTACTTGTCTTGTAACATATTTAGCAAGTATTGTTCTTATTGCTTGAAAATAAAAATAATGTTCTATGGTAAGAGTAAAGAAAAACTCTAATGAAAAGCTTGCTCGTGTAAATAGTGGGCTTGATGGTAATGCGACGTATTTTAGTATGGACAGCGAAAAGAATATTGAAAACTCCATACAGCGCGAGCAAATGGAAAGACTTGAGCAGGAATCAAATGATTTTGCTTAGAAGTTTGATGAATATGCAAAGAATCTTGAAGAGACAGCAGGTGATTTAAGTCAACGCCCAAACCTTCAGATTGGCGCAATCTATGACAATCTTCTTGTAGATCCGTTTAAGACAAATCCTTTTTAGAAGATACAGAAGAGCGCAAGCGGCATTATTTATGACATGGGCGGAAGTTTGCCAACATACCATAAGAGTGATATGTCTGGAGAATTCGAAGAAGAGGAGCAATATATTTTCCAAGGCACTGTTTAGTCAGCAGGACCTGATTGTAAATATATTAAGGAAGGAGATATTATCATGTGGACGAAGGGGTGTCAAGTGCCTGTCCCGTTTTTTAAACTTGGCTTTGTAAAGGTGAATGAAAGGAATGTTATTTGCGTTGTCAATGATGACCTGCAAGAACGTTTCAGCAAATTGTCGAAATAATGGATGAAAAGTATTTCAAACCAGGCGATTTGGTAATGCTTAATAAAAAAATCCCAAATTCACCTGTAATGATTGTAGTTAGAAAAGAATGTAACATGTTCCATAATGTTGATGAAAAAGAAAATACGTTACGTGGCATACGCTGTAGATGGTTTACAACGGACGGTCTTTTACAAGAAGCGGTATGGAACACAAAAGATTTAATAAAGGTCGAAACAAAATAACAAAAATACACATTTGTGTTATAAATAAATTCATTTTAAAATGGCATATTATCGTTTTAATCGCGCTCGCCGTTATCAGGCAGGCGGCGCCGCCCCAGAAGCTGGAGGCGATCCAATGCAATAGATTATTCAGGCCGCTATGCAGGCTGTTCAGTCCAATGACACTCAGCTTGCAATGCAGGTTTGTCAGGTGCTTGTACAGCTTGCGCAGGGCGGAGGTGGTGCAGAAGCCGCACCGCAGGCAGCTCCTCAGGAGGAGACGTCTGAATCTGGCGAACCAGTTTACCGTCGTGGCGGTAGGCTTCTTTATCGCACTCCACGTTGGTAATCTATTGCGTTAAAGTAAGTTAATCGTTTGTTGTTTGTTTTTACAAAGGCTATCTTTAAATAGCAATTAAATAAGCTTACATGGAAGAGTTGATTAATTAGTTTATCGCTGATATTTTAGAAAACGGTAAACTTACCAATACAAGCTATTAGAATTTAGTCGTAACAAAAAATGAGGATGGTGATGTTCAAATCACATATAAAAATCCTGCAAACGATAAATCTGTAAAGGAGATACGAGACTATCTTGAAAATCTTGAATATTCTATATTGGACGAGGCTAGTGAACTTCTTCGCAAGGCAAGTCCTGGCGCATACAAGGCACTATCACGAATAGATAATCCAGATTCGATTGACAAGCTGAAGGCTGCATTTGCCGAGTTTAAGGCACAAGTTAAGATTGTGGTTAATAATAGAATTACAAAACTTCAGTCCAAGATAGATTCTTTAAAAAAGATAGTATAAAATAGTTGTGGAGGCCAACTAAAAAAGCCTCTATTTTCCCTTGTGGCGTAAGGGTTATCGCGTCGCTCTCTAAAAGCGAAGATCTGGTTTCGATTACCAGCGAGGGGACAAGATTTGGTTTTTTATGTAAAATGTTTAATGATTTATGAGTAATGAGCAAAAAATAGAGTTAGAATGTTTTTATGAGATGTCAAAAAACGTTCTTTCAAAAGTAAAAGAGGCTATTGATTTTGCTGAAAAAATGAACTTGATGAATAGCCAAATTTTTTTGAATTTTTTAGATACTCTTAATGAGTATAGTGTAAAATATTAAATTACCTTCACGTGAAGAGGCTCGGGTAGACGGAGTGATGAACCGTTCCGTGGCTGAGGGGTGTTAGGAGGAGACGCTCCCTTGTAGACCATAAATTTGCAACGGCGAATTTGTGGTCTAATTTTTTTGCATTATATTTGAAATAAAAAAATGAAAATTGTTTGTGATTGTTTAGATACAGAAACATATGATTCAACTACTTCTGGAGGTTCTTCTGGCAGTGAATCTTCTAGTTCAAGTAGCTCAGATAGTTCTTCGGGCGATTCAAGTTCTTCGTCAAGTAGTGGCAATTCCAACAGTTCAAGTCAAAGCAGCAGCTCTGATTCGACTATTTCTGGCCCGTATATAAAATCAATAACATCAAATACAACAGCTAATAACGAAACTTAGTTAACAATTACAACATCAACAGGTACAAATGTTATAACAATACCAAGTACAACTATAACTAATTTTTCAGCGTCAAAGACAGCTGTTGGACATAAACTATCATTAGCGTTAAACAATACGACCGCAAAAATAGTTTCATTAACTTATGATGCGTCGTTGGTTTCGGTGTCATCTAACATTCCACTAATAAATAATTGTCAGTATTTGAATTAGGCATTGGACGTCCTTGCAAAAAACGCATCTAGTGGCAATTCGACAAAAATAACAAGTTTTGAAATTACTAGTGGTAATCTAAATACTGATAAAATATATGAGACTCTACCAAAAGCCACAACGCTTACATTAAGTTGGAGTATATATAATACGCCACAAAAAGTATTACTTTTTTATGGCGATGAAGAAATAGATGTAACAGATTATACAACAGCCGATATAACTATATCGGCTACAACAGCAGGAATAATAGATATAACACTTGCTTGTTTTACAACCGACAATAATTTAAAAAATGTTTTACTTGATAGCAAAACATTATCAATTCAAGTTGGAGATCCGTATTATTATGGTTTTTCAGCAACGGCACCTAGTTCGTCATCTACTGCGGCATTTATAAAAACTCTTACAAAGCATTTGCAATTAACACCAGAAACAGGGCCCCTTGTATTAGATTGTAAAAACAACTCAACAAAGTATTGGTCATTTGTTTCCCCTTATAAAGTTTATATATTAAATGCAGGATGTATAGTAACAGGATTAACCGAACATACGGTAAACCTTTTTTTAACAGATACAAACAACGGATATGACAATATGTATATCTATACATTTCCTTATAAATTCAACAACAATATAGCCGTTGAAATAATAAAGGCTTAAAATTATGGCGAATACTAAAATATACGTTGCGGCACCAATAGCTGCGGCAAGTAATGACTTTTCTGTTGTGCCTCCAGAAGAAATTGATGTTATTTAGAAAAGAGATTAGAGTGATACTAAAACTGATTTACAGGAGGCGATATATAATATTTGGGACAATATTAAAGGAAATGTTGATTTAGGCACACGTAATTATATATTAAAATCAGATAAAAATGTAACATTAAGCACGTATGCAAAAAATAAGTATTATATATGGGATGTGTCTCCTGCTGTTTTGAATCGTTCATTTGCTGACGCTGATAATACATTTGCTTTTATTTCTTATTTTGTTGACGCCTGGACGGAAGATTATCCACCAACAAGTAATGGCATAAATATTGGAGGGTCTGATTCGTCAAATAATAAGTGGAATTGGAGTAATTTATATAAAGCATGTTTTGTTGATAGTGGTTACATTGAATATGCTGATAATACGAGAAGATATTGGTATAAATTAAAAACTAATGGCTATACTCTATTGCGTTTTTGGTTATATACTGATGAAAATCACACTCCAACAGTAAAGCCGATAATTTATAATGTAATGCTTTCGTTTGGTAGTGGACTTGCAGATTGGACGCCTGCTCCAGAAGATGTTGAAAGCTATGTTGACGATTCGATTTCTTCTGTAAAATCCGCAGTGACCAAGACCTTGACTATACAGCGCGGAGGCACTCAAGTCGGGACGTATAACGGCACGGCGGACAAGACTATTAACATTACTTTGCCTTCATTCTCAGAGGTGCTTTCCAAACCGACCACCTTGAGTGGTTACGGGATAACGGACGCTTATACGAAAACAGCGACTGATTCAATAGTAAAAAACTCCTTAACCAGCGCAAAGACCTACACGGACGGATACGCGACGCCCTTGACTTGTTTTAAGTCGTGGCATTCTTATAACGGAAGCGATTCAAATGTAGGCTGGAAGATATGCACATTGACGCTGAATACGAACACAGGCTCCTCAAGGGCGGTATTAATGATAAGCGGAAAAAACGCTTGGAACGGTTCATAGAGTGGAGCGATATACATGTTCCAACTTTCGCAGAACTATTCAAGTTCAGACGGTCAATATTTAGGCATAAGCGGCTCGTTGCTGGTCAACGGGGTGGACGCGACAAGCCCTACAAAAAAACAGTGGACGACTGTAAGTTGGCGGCTATTGGCGAAGAGAATAGCGTAGAGCAAGTATGAGCTTTATTGGGTTAATAACAGTGCTTCAACATACAAACGTTTCCACTTCCACTTCTTCCAGACGAACAACTGGACGGTTGACACCACCTGCACGAGCATAACGGCAGACTAGGTACCGACGGTGGACGGAAGCGTGACAGGGGTCATGGAGGCTTATATAGCGAGGACGCCAGACGCCAATAATTACGGGAGCATGACAGGCGCGAGCATTACTAATAGCGGAACGGTGAAAACCGCGACATTAAACGTCACGGGGGCTTCAACATTGACAGGGGCGGTAACGGCTGGGAGTACAATAACTGCAACAGGGAACATACTGAGCAAGGCTGCAATAACAGCATATTAGTCAAGTGCTTCGGATAGACGTTTGAAAAAAGAAATACATCATATGGACGATGCAATGGATATTGTGAAAAAACTAAATCCTGTGCGTTTTAAATGGAATGAAAAAGCTTCAAAACTTACGAATGGAAATATTTGTAACGGTGATGACGGAACAGGGTTTATAGCACAAGAAGCGCAATCTGTTGATTACCCAGAGCTTGTATTTAACATGCCAGGATGTGAATATTTAGGTATTAGATATGAGAAAATAGTTCCTGCATTAGTAGGCGCAGTGCAATAGCTATCGGCAGAAGTTGAACAATTAAAAAAACAATTAAATGGCTGATTATTCTAAAAAAACTATACCTGAAACAAATATTAGTATAATTGATGTAAAAGAAACTCTTGGAGAATCAACGTATGATCTTGGTAAGTTATGTAAAAGCTCTAAAATAAATCCATGGAGTAAATATAAGCCTATTTCATACAAAAATCCTGCTGATTGGCCAGCTGGGACAGATGGTAATTATGGATTAACACCTAAAAGGCTTGGTTCTGTTAGTGAAGTTGTCGATGTATATGATGGAGAAAACAATGGTTGGATATATACGCCTCCAAGTGGAGGAGAAAATTCTCCTTATAGATTAGGAGATTTTCGTGGATATTGTCACAAAGCAATAAAAGGAGCATCAATAAGCATGCCATATGGTACAACAATGTATACCGAGGATAGTTCTATTCCTATTTATTTAAACATAAAATTAATAACAACATCACAACTTTCGCTAGCAGATATTGCATCTCTTGAAGAATTGTATATTGGAATTTACGTTCCATCATTAAATATGGTACAAACGATTCAAACGGCAGGTTATAGTGGGAAAATATACATACCAAAAAGGCCAACAGCAGGAACATGGGAATTTTATGTTATATTATCTACAGCAGCACAATAGTAGTTAAGCGGTGGAAGTCTTATAGCTGCAAAATATTATTCGGTTCCAGGAGAAGTAAAAGGTACTTTTACGCAAGTAAAATCCTCTTGGGCTTCAGCTTCTGTTAATTTTAATAAAGGACAGCTTATTATTTTGCCAGAAGACGTAGTGGTTAAATTCACAAATTTAAGTGAAACAACACGGTCTTATTCAAGATTAATAATGTATTATACTGCTTCAGATAATGTAGAAGCGATAGAAAAAAGCAATGGACAAACAGCTGAGAATACAAACAAAAACTTATATCGTTTTGATTTGATTACAACAACAACAGTTATTCAAAGCGAAGAAACGTTGACTTATACTTGTTCAGATTTGAGTGGATTTCCAAATACAGTAACAGAGGGGTATTATTTTTTAATATATGGCGAATCTGGAACATAGCTTGTGAAAAGGAAAGTATTATTAATTAGCGAGGTTTTGCCTGTAACTTAAAATAAAAAAAATCTAAAAATATTTATATTTACATTGCCTGTTACAAATTTTTGTAATATGTAATATTTTTTTAATATGTCAACAATATCAAGCATAAATAATTTTGGAAGTGGCGCACCTACTGTTCAGAGTATTGATGTAATAACAAAAAGACTTCTTGATAATAGGTGTATCGTTGAAAAAGCTACAGAATTAAATAATATTCCAACAAGTATTAGACCTAATGGTCTATTAGTTTGGTGTCAAGAAGATAAAAAGTTATATGCTTACGATGAGCCAAATTCAAAATGGCAGCGAGTAGGTACATTAGTAATTCCAAATCCAGAAATTGACTAGACAACAACAAATGTTACAAGTCTAAAAATAGATGAAAACATTTACAAAATTGGTATTCTAAATCATGATGTTGACCTTGGCGAAAATGCGACAATAACTGATTTTAAGATGTTTTTACAAACGCTGTATGAAAAAATAGGAAGTGGCGGAGCAGTTGTTACAATGCAAAATAATTGCACTATTAGTAGTGTTAACGGGTGTGATTTAATTATTAACAAGGGTGATAAACTATATGTAAATTTAATAAATACAGAAACTGGAGGATGCTCTGGATTTTGCATTGGTGCAAATACACATTTTTTATTTAATTGGTATTCTGGAGAGGAAGAACCAATTATAAGTGTTTTGCAAAATAATGGCGCATTAAATACCTAGTATTTAAATACGGATCAAATAACCCCATATACCGACAAGGAAAAAGATTATCAAACGAGTAAAATTACATTATCAAAAAATGAAAATACTGCAGCTATAGGATTTTCAACAACAGGAACGGGTGCGGATGCTAGTATTGACATATCTAGTAATACTAGCGCAAACAGTCAAGTTGCAGTTAATGCTGGTAGGTTTACATTCAACGGAAGTCATGTTATAACACAAGCATTGTTGCATAAATTAACTATTAAAAATGCCGACAAAACGTTATGTGAATACAATACGTGGGGAAATGATGTAACTTTAGACCTGTCTGGTTATATGAAAGGAACACTTGATAGTGAAACATGTATACTTACTATAACGCTATAAAAATGAGTATTATTATTAATGACAGCAGTGGAAAACAAAATGCTATTTATGATTCAGAAGAATATGAATATGTTGAAGGTTAGAAGGGTATTGATTATAGTAGCAAATTAATAGTAAATAATATAAATGTACATACTGTTAAGGTAAATGGCATAACGATAAAACGTGATTATTGTTGTGTAAGCAATAAACAACATAATTGGGGTTTTAGTTAGGTTGATCACTTAATTGCGTTATATTATTATAATACACCTGATGGTAAATTACATGTTGATGCTGAATTATATAGTGGTGACGCTGCGTTAAACAAAGCAACTGAATATAATATTAGAAACTATTGTGCAGGTCATGTGCTTGGATATGACATAAAATGTCGGAGTAAAACAGATACAACTGCTATTATAAAAGGCTCAAGTAAGACCAACACTTTGACTAATTCATCAATACAAAATGTTGGATTAACTTTAGGAACGGCTTCTGTTGAAAAAACTTTCATGTGGGAAGAACAGACTGATACTATAGATGTTTCCTTGCAAACAATTCAGTATGTTTTAGATGGGGGAAATATATATTCTGAATCATTTTCAAATTTAAATTATAATATAAAAATTATTGCTCCTGAAATATCCGACACCTCCACACACACCTACTATATAGTAAAAACTTCAAATGTGACTCTTACATTAAATTGGGGAGCCTCTGGTGGTGGTACTATAAAATTTTTGGACGAACTAATATGATTGACAAACAATTAACGAAACACTTTAAGTTGAGTGAATTTTTAAGAAGCTCAACTGCTGATAAGCTAGGGATTGACAATAAAAAAGGTTTTGATGAAAATAGTTTATTAGAAGTTGCAGAGCTTATTGAGAAGATCAGAGAAAAGGCAGGATTTCCTATTTGGATTTCATCAGGCTATCGCTGTGATGCTGTTAATACAGCTGTTGGTGGCAGCCCTAAAAGTCAACATCGACTTAGCTAGGCTGCTGACATAAAAGCTTGCAAGGGACATACAAACAAGGAATTATTTGAGATTATAAAAAAAATGATTGCTGGCAAAGAAATAACATGTGGGCAGTTGATTGATGAATATAATTATTCTTGGGTTCATGTAAGCATTCCTGCAAATCGAAAAAAAATAAATCAAATTTTACATTTGAAATAAAAATAAAAACTATGTCAACGCAAATAGATATAAGTAAATTAAAAGAAGAATTAAAGGAATATTCTGAATAGACAATAACTGCAATATTGGAGAATATTTCTGTTAAAGTTAACGAAACAATCCATTAGACTACTGGAGATAAAACAACCCCAACAGCAGTATGGGCTTATAATTCAAATACTAAAAAAGGCACGTTGACATTTGATTATATTACAGGGCGAGACGGAGCAGACGGCAGCAGTTCTGATTCAATTGGAATGTCATGTACTATTTATCCTACTTCAACAAGTCAAGTAGGCGAAAAATTGCAAGTTCAAAGCAAATCTATAACAGTAGCTTCTACGGATGTTGCAAGAGGCTATTTTTTAGATTCAAGCACTTCATATAATATTATTCAATATACAGGTAGCGCAACAACATATGAGGCAAATAAATTTGGCGTTACAACAGCACAACAAGGCTTTGTTGTGGTAAAATTAACATTCACAACTACATCTGCAATTACTGGCTCAAAATCAAGTACTGATTATGTTTTTAGGGTAAATTGTGGAAAGGATAGCATTGGAACATTAGTTTAGTATGGTAGTGGTGATAATAAATCTGTTAGTATAACAACAGGCAGCACAGGTTTAACCGTAGGAACAGATAGCAGTAATAAATTATTTTTAGCAGGGCTTAAAAATGGTGACACGAGTAGTTTATACACATCCAATGGAACGGGGTCCACTAATTCACCGTATATAACAGGGACAACTTTGACTGCACCGACTTTAAAGGCAGCAACAGTAGCTTCGACAGGCACAATGAGCGCAACCACAAAATTAACAGTTGGTAGTACAATAACTTTAACGGCTAGTGACGGGAAAATAACTGCTAGTTCATTTTATGAATCTTCAGATGAAAGATTAAAAATTTTTAAAGGGGATTTAGACTTAACACTTGAACAAATAAATTCAATACCATTAAAACGGTTTATTTGGAAGAAAAATCCAAAGCAAGGCATTTAGATAGGAACCGTTGCGCAACAAGTGCAAAAAATAATCCCAAGTATTGTTAATGAAGATTAGTTTTTAAGTGTTGATTATGCAAAGTTATCAATAGTAGCCTTATAGGCAATTAGAATATTAACCTCAGAAATACAAGAGTTAAAAACTCCGTGGTATATTAAAATATATAAAAAGATAAAGAAGTTTTTTAGTCATGATTAATTCCGTCTCAGCAATTATAATAAGTATTTTGTCTGCATTGGGTACTGGCTTTGTATCTTTTATTTTTACACGGGCAAAATACAAATCAGAAGTAAAGAGTAGCGATTTGGCTAATATGGCTAAACAAATGGAGATTTATCAAAAACTGCACGAAGATAGCATGCGCAATCTCGATTTAAAAATTTAGCAAAATCAATCATTAGACAAACAACTTGACGAATTAAGAGAATAGAATGTTGAATTTAAAGCATAGATAACTAATCTAACAACACAAAATTAGATTACTCAACAGCAGAATAAAATGTTGTAGGAATAGGTTAAAACATTATAGGAATAGAATGAACAGCTAAAGGAATAGAATAAATAGTTGCAAAATCAAATTTCTGAAATGTCAGAACAGATAAAAATTTTACAAGAATTTTTGTCTCGTCGAATAGACGATTATCTTGCTGAAATAAAATAATAAAAATTAAAATGTCAACATAATAAACCCCTGTAATCAATTGAGATTGCAGGGGTTAACTTTTTATTGTCTATAATATTGACAAAAACATGGTTCAAATTAAATTTGATTATAACATTCAAATTAATTAAAACATGAGTGACGGTACAAAAATTTTTACTTTTCCAGAAGCTGGCGCATCTGGAGGAAACAATTCAATTGATCCAGCCTTGTTAATGGCATTGAATAACAACGGAGGTTTTGGGGGTAATGGCAATTGGATGTGGATCATCTTTTTATTTTTTCTTTATCCTCTTATGCGTAACGGAGGGTTTGGTAGTTGGGGCAATAATGGTAATGACGGAACTGGTTATCTTGCTAATTTAGCAAACAATGACACTGGTAGAGAATTATTAATGAGCGCAATACAAGGTAATCAGCAGGCAATTAATTCATTAGCCACATAGCTTAATTGTGATATTAATTCTGTTAAATCTGCAATAAACAGTGAAATGTCTGCTATATAGAACGTTGGTAATCAGGTTGGTATGTCTAGTTTGCAGACAATAAATGCGGTTCAGTCTGGCAATACCGCACTTGGACAACAGATAGCATCCTGCTGTTGTGAAAACAGACTTGCTATAGCAAACCAAACAAGTACATTATAGTCTGCAATAAATACAGTTAATACTGGTCTTGAACGTGGTTTTAGTTCAAATGCTTATGAATCTCAAGCTCAAACATGCGCAATACAAAATACTGTAAATCTTGGAGTGTAGAGTATAAAAGACGCAACTGTTAATTAGACAACAAATATTATAGCCAAGCTCGATTAGATGCAAGCTAATGCTTTACAGGACAAGATAAATGATCTACAAGAATAGCGAACTCAATTGCAAAACCAAATTTCACAAGAATAGTAGAATTAGGCGATTCAAGCAATGATTAGCCCTTTACAACAGGAACTTAATGCGATAAAAGCTGCACAACCTGCAACTGCCACTGTGACTTATCCAAATCTTATAGGCGTTCCAATGAGCCAATATGTTGGATATGGATATAATAATTCATTTTGGAACTGATTATGAATTACATTGGAAATAGAAATGGTATTCCATTAATTGACGCTACGTTAACAACGGCAGGAACTGATTCTACTGTTGCTGTGTATACAATACCAAACCATACTTTTAGGTTCATTGGGAATGCTGGTCTTGTAGTTGTTAATTTAGATTCAGCGACAACTTCTGCCACTAGTATAAGTTTTTAGACAAACAATGGCTAGACGCAAACTTTAACTAGTTCTACAGGAATGACGTTAACGTCAGTAACTATAGGATTACACATTGTTTTGTTTAATAAACATACTAATACACTTAGTCTAATTATTTAATGTTTTAGAATTTAAGAGCAGGCTCTATAGTATATATACTACAAAAAGACGAGCCACCAGCTTTAAGTATAAAAACTGTTTCTAATGTTGTATCGTCAACTGGCTTTAATAACTATTTGCCTTAGACGATAGATATACAAGTTAAAATAGATGATGTTGTAACTGATTTCAAACAATTACCTGGATAGCTAAGTATTGCTAATTACGATAATGGCAAAACCATTATAAGTGATTCGAAAGATATAATTATACAGGAAGTTAATAATATGATTAATAATAGCTAGCAAATTTTAAATAGTATACCATATCATTAGTCAGTGTTAGAAACAGGAGAATAGATATTAAGATAGTTAAATCCTGAATTAGCGAAACAAAAAGATCAGGAAGATAAAATAAATAATCTTGAGAGTAAAATAGGAGGTATAGAAACAAAACTTGATGATATATGTTCAATACTCTCGCAAAAATTAAAATAAAATGAAAGTTTATACAATAGAAGAAGACAATTACGAAGAATTATCAAATTGGGTTAATAAAATTGTTAGTTGCGGTAAAAAAATTATGGAAAAACTAAACGACGAAACATCGGTTAGAAGTGGCTTTAGAAATAGGGATAAATATTATATGCAAGAAAACGGCGAAGACTACGACTGGTCTATAAAGAAAGGTCGTGGTGGACGATATGATTATTAATGTTATGCGTAATAGTTTAGATGTTTATGATGTTTTGCCTCCTGATATGTTGAATTATTTAAAACATTATGGCAAACATTTTAACAACAAACTTTATTAGTTTGCTGTTGGTAAAATGAAAAAGCGTGATAGTGCAGGGCAACTTTAGAAAATAACACCATACACAAAAGAGCAAGTAGATTAGTTATTAAATAAATTCAAAATTACACTTGAAAATAACGAGCTATATGATTATGTTTATATTGCATCTATGGTAAAGGCGGATTTTCTAGGTTCTTCAATAAAAACAGAAGAGTAGATAGCTTTATATATTAAAGATGTCATTGACGATCAAGACGCTTGCGAAGGATTGGTATTTACTCGTTTTTATGCAACATGTGTTTGTAATGGAACGCCAATCGATTGGTCTGAAATGTTGTGATAAAATATGAATTTAATATTGAACAATGGGAAATACACCTATTTATTGCGTTGGATACATACCACATTGGAGAAATAATAGAACAATTATGGAAGTTGCATTGTAATAAAATACAAACCTTCAACGCTTATCAGCTTATGAAACAAGAATCTCATAATGTGGGTTTTACGTATTCAAATTTATTTTAGCGGCAAAGTGTGATGGTGATTGGAATGCATGACACAAAATCACAACTTATAAATACAATAGCACACGAATCTAGACATTTGCAATAGCATATTGCTGATGTTTACAAAATAAAAGCCGACAGTGAGCAAGTGTGTTATTTAATAGGTGCAATTAATCAGATAATATTTGATTATTGTAATTCATTAAATTTATTTGATTAAAATCCTACAAAAATTATATTTGAACGGAGGTTAATGTGAATTAACCTCCGTATTTTTATTTTGTAAAATTGTTTTTTTATTTTTTTAATAATGTTAAGTTTGAAGAGTATAATAGCAAATATCTTAGATGATTACGCTTCTAAGATACGAACAGGTACTTGTGAATTATCTGAAGAAGATGCTTTGCAATTAATATCAAATATTGCTCATATAAAATTAACAAAGAAAGATGCCGCTGAAAGGCTTAACATTTCCGAGCGAACTTTTGATAGAAAAATAAATAATGGAGAATTACCTGTTGGGAAAAAGACGATTGGCGAAACCAAATTGACGTGGTTTCTTGATGAACTTGAAAAATACAAAAAATGAATATAACGAATAGAGACGGTCAAGTAGCCAGCATTCAAGTTGGGCATGTTTAGAATATACCGTCAAAAAAATTTGAATCTCCAACAGCATTTTTAATAAAAAATATTTCCGTTTCAAGAACAAGCGTTCCTCGCTATGTCAGCGCAAGAATCCTTCCTTGTGGATAGACGGATTGGATAGATACACTTTTATTTCCAGGATGGAATCCAGAACTTGTTAATGGTGTAGAACTTACCGATGATGGTGAGTTGCAATACGGCTGGTAATGTTTAGGAATATTATAAATGGTATTTATATAGGTATACCAAATCATGAAATTTATACTAATGTAGAATATCAGGATTTACCAATAAAGAATTATTATGTAGGTAAAGATATGGTACATACTTATAATACTAATTATAAAAAAAATGATGATTATAGCACTTTAATAAGCTTGACATTAACACCTAAATCGGACGCAAATTTTATCAGTGCTAATGAGTTATAGAAATACACTAAAGATGCTATTAGTAAGCATGAATACGGATTACGCTTAAACAAATATTAATGGCTGACAAGGTAATAACAAGGGTTGAAATCGATGGAGAGGTTCGCCCTATTGGGACAAACGCAAAATATGTATATAATGACAATGGGGAAACATTATCTTCTATTTTAAACGAAGCTGCTTCTATTGAAATTAAAAAAGATGATGACACATTGCGTTTTGAACATGTAAATATTATAAACTACAAAATATAATACGCTTTATAGAGATGTATCTATAAAGTTTAAATGATAATGTAATATGATTGACGAAACAAAGCTTGGTGATGAAAGTAAGCTTGATTTTAATTTTGACGATTCAAGCTTAGATGATTACACGGGCGGTGAAGAAGTAAAGCCGTGGATTGATAGTTCTTAGATTATCGAAGATGAACGTAATCAATACACGAATACCGAAGAAGAATCGTATGCTAATGATAGTAGCGATTCTGAAAATGAAAAAGATATTGTACAAACCTACCTGGAAAACAATGGTATAAAAACTGAAAGCATTAAGTTTCAAGACCCAAATGGGCTGGTAACTCAAAAAAAATGGAATGACTTAACCGCTGAAGAGCAGTACAATATTTTGGAAGATGCACATAAAGATCCTTAGACGGACTTGAGTTAGCAAGAAATATTATTATTAAATAATATTCGCGAGAAGGGACTTTCTCCTGCGCAATACCTTGATTAGTATGCTTAGGCGGTTATGAATATTTAGCCTAAGGTCGCAGAAAAGCCAATTGAAGGTGGGCTTGCCAGTCTTAGTGATGATGATGTTTATATTGCCGATTTAATTACTAAGGTACCTGACATTACAGATGAAGAAGCAGAGGCGTCTTTGGCCAGCGCAAAATTAAACCCTTCAGTATTCGAGCGACAAGTAGCAAGTTTGCGGCAACAATTTGCAGACAACGAGGTAGCACAACAGGCTCAATAGTATGAGGCTGCTCATCAAGCCGAGGCTCAACGTTTAGAAGTCTTTTAGAACAGTGTGCTTGATTCTATTAATAATTTTAATGGAATTGGAAATCTTGACGTTGCACTCACTCAGTCTGACGCAGAGGATATTGCACAATTTATTTTGGGTCACAACGAACTTGGAGCAAGCGGATTGGGCTAGGCTTTACAAGATCCTGAAAATCTAGTAAAGGCTTCATGGTTCCTGTTGAATCAAGATAGTATTTTTGAGGATATACAGAATATGGTGCAGCGAGCTACAATGGCAGCAAAACAGGAGGGTTATAATATTGGCATTAACGAGGCGAGGCAAAATCAGCCATCAAAAATTGTTCGGCAACGTGTTCCACCTAAAAATGCATCAAAACCACTTGGATAGCCAACTAATATGACAATTGATGATCTGGATTATTAGTTTTAATTAATTTATATATAAATTATGATTGTAGCAAATTACGTTACTGTAAGGCCCACATAGAGTGAAACTTATACCTATGAGGACTTTTACAAGTTTCTTGGCACTCGCCCTCACAAGCTTGGTGTTGTGAGTCGTATGTTTCCTAACTTGAGTGCTTCTTTCCTTACTGAATCCCTTATGAATGTATATCACATGGACACTAAGAAGGCAAATCGCTTCTAGTCTATTGATAGCATGATGTTTGAATGGGATATTGAGACAAACTTTATTAAGCGTGTAGAGTTTGCGGCTGATGTAACCGACACTGGTGCAAATGGAAGCGAAATAACGATGTACTTCAAGGAGCGTTACTACGAGAAGTACGATATTTTCAAGATTGATGAATCTCGCCAGCAGTGCATGGTTGTAAGTCGACCAATTCGTAAGGCTGATAACTTCTGGGAAGTTTAGGTTCGTCTTGTTGACAATTCTTATGACGTTGAGCTTGACCTTGACGCTTGCAAGATGGGTATGACTACTCGTTTCTAGTCTAATGCTCATCCTGAACTTCACGAAGAGGGTTATGTAAAGGCTCAGTCTTCTGTTGAGCATCACAGGAACTACATCACCACCTTCCGTAATGACATTTCTTATTCCGCTCTTTATAAGGCACATGAAGATGTATTCATTAAGATTGGCGGTGGACAGGACGGCAAGGAGACCATTTATAAGATGGACAACGTACAGAAGACCCTTCTTGACAACTTCATGGATTCTCGTAATCAGGGTCTTCTCTTCAACAAGACCAACATTAATCCTAAGACTGGTCGTTCAACTATTGTTGATCCTGACACTGGTCGTCCAATCAATATTGGTGACGGCTTCTTGCCTCAGGTAGAGCGTTTCGCATCGAAGTACGCATACAATGGCAAGCCAACCATCGAGTTGTTCAATACAGTAATTGCAACTCTTAATGAGAAAGCCGCAAATGATCGTGGCAACAAGTTAAATGATATGATAGCTTGGGCAGCATGAGAATGCTGTATGAATAAATTATTCAAATTGCTGGAAACCCCTTAGAGCTTTATGAGCTACAACAATGATTAGTAATAATGAATGTGAATGCTAGAAAATCATAAAGATTGGGCAATCAGCAGCGAAGACCTCCGAAAGGGAGGGACGTTCAACGACTAAATGTTTAACATCTTATGAATTATATTGTTTATAAAACAACAAATATAATTAACGGTAAAATTTATATTGGAGTACATTACACAAATCCTGATATATTTGATGGATATATAGGTTGTGGAGTTACTCATAAAGATTCAAAAAAAAACACACGAGGTTTTCCTGCTGCGGTATTAAAATATGGATATTCTAATTTTAAGCGACAAACCTTAAAAATATTTCCTGATACAACAGAAGGTATGCTTGAGGCATATAAATACGAAGCCGAATTAGTAACGCCAGAATTTGTTAAATCAAGCAATAATTATAACTTAACTATTGGCGGCAAAATAACAATGAATTGGGTTAATGAAATTGAAATTGCTCAATATACTTTGGATGGAGTATTTATAAGAACTTGGCCATCAATAAAAAAAGCACAACAAGAGTTGGGGTTGACAGGCATTTACAATGCGGTTTGCTGTAGAAGTAAATATTGCGGTGATTTTTAGTGGAAATATTATTTAGGCAAAACTGATAATATTGAACCAGTAATAAAAAAAGAAAAGGTTGTTTATCAATTTGATTTGCTTGGCAATCTTTTGAAAATTTGGAAATCTATAACTGAGGCTTCTAAAGAATTTAAAAATCAATCAGCCGCAAGGGACGCAATTAGTAATGTATGTAACAAAAAATCAAAATAGGCTTATGGCTACTACTGGTCTTTTAAAAGACATTTTGATTTTGAACATACTGGAATAGCCGTGGCTAAATATAATGATGAAGGCTTTTTTATTGAATCTTACACAAGTATTGCTGAAGCGGCAAGGGGAAATAAAATAAAAACACCGTCAAATATTACAGCAGCAATAAAAGGATTACAAAAACGCTGCGGAGGATTTAGATGGAGATTTTTTATAGGAGACAAAAAAAATATTAAACCGTTAAAATAAGATGAAGATATAGTCTGAACTTAAATGAGAATTTAAGATTAACAAAATTGATCATTTCATTTGCAATCAGAAAGCCTGGAATGATATTCAGACCACTCTTGGCGATTATCTTGCTAACTTCAAGACCGACGGCTGCTATCTTTACTCTAAGGCTGCTGGCGGCGACATTAAGGTTGGCGCAACGTATAACGCATATGAGTATGCAGGCAATCAGGTTTCATTCACTGTTGACCGTGCGCTCACTCGTGAATACGGTTCTGAAAAGGGTTACATGGTAGCGATTGACCTTACGGCTGACGAATCCAAGAACCAGCCAGCAATTGCTTGCTTCACCTTAAAGGGTGGCGAGTTTATTACGAATAAGTATCTTGGCGTTGGTGGCGAAAACGGTCTCAGCAGCGGTGTTGTTTCTAGCCCTGTTGCAGGTTCTAAGCTTATCAACTGGGGCTACGCTGGTATTGCAGTATTCAACCCTTATAGGTCATTCATTATCCGTGAATCCTAATAAAATTTAAAAATAAAAGATATTAGATAAGAGGGAGGCATACTACGACTTACCTCCCTCATTTTTTATAAAGTATTTAATGATTTATGTATTATGGTTGCTAAAAAAAGTGATTTAACAAGCAATGTTATTGTATTAAGGAGCGTATATGGCAAGGTTGGACAAAAGTATTTTATTATGCCTGCCAAGGATCCTAAAACAGGAAAATGGCCAGATTGCGTTAAGCATCGAAACGCTAGTGGCGATTTAATTCTCACCGATGCAGAACGTAATAGTGGAGCCTATTATATTGGTGAATATGACGTAATAAAAGTTACTGATGGACAAACTTTCAATTTAAATGACGAAGTTGAGCGTAAGACATGGGAGGCAATAAAGAATTGTCCTTATATTGCGCCCGATCGATATGCGAAGGATAACAATGGTAATAGCCTTATTGATGGTACGATGGGCTGGAATAACCGCAATCCTCGATATGGCATTGCGGAACTTTATGTTGACAAGCCAGGTGAAGAAGCGCAGCGTAGAGTGTCAAAGAAAGATAAGTATCGCAAAGCACTTAATCTTATTGTTGACGACCCCAAGGGCGCAGAAGGACGTTTGATGACTGCAAAACTCCTTGGAAAACATATGGATGGTGTTATGGACACTGATGTTGAAGATTACCTTATGACTGTTGCTGAATCCGACCCTGATAAGATAATTCAGATTTGCACTGGCACTGATAGTGCACTTCGTATGTTATCTATTGATGCACGAGATAAAAAGGTCATTTATTTTAAAAACAAGCTGTATATTTATGCCGACAATATTGTGCTTGGAGCAACTGAAGATGCAGTATTAAATTGGATGAAAGATCCAAAGAATAATAAAGTTTTGGAGCTGATTAGAAGGGATACTTATCCAGACCTTTATGCAGCTGCAAAGGAATAATATAAATTAAAATGACGGCATTAGATTGTTACCAAGCAGTTCTTATAGAACTTAATAAAGTACATGCACCGAACCTACTTTTAGAGGATTTTAATTATTTTTTTAACAAAGCCGTATCGTAGTATATAAATAAACACTATAATATTTACGATATGAATCAGTAGGCGACGGATAATTTAAGAGCTGTCAAAAAAACCGTTCACCTTGATCCAAATGAAGTTTTAAAAAGTGATTTTGGAAGCGATGAGGATACTTGGCAACGGCAATCAATTAAAAGTATTTATGGTACAGTCAAAGAAGTGTTTTTGCCGCTTGATTATATACATATATTAAATTGTGTATGTTCGTTTAAAAAAATGGCAAAAGCGCAATGTGATGACGAAGAAGCATACGAATCATACCCTGCAAAACGATTAACCGCAGATACATTACCAATGGTAATGTAGAATTATTACACAAAACCTGCTGTAAACCGCCCTTATTATTATATAAACGGATCTGATGAGTTTACGCAACCTAGTTATTTTGAAGAAAATAAAATAGGCGACCCGTATAAAGGGGATTATAGAGATTCTGCTTTTAAATCAAACACTGAAACATTAAACGGAAGCAGAACATTTACTCTTGGTGGTGGTACGAATTTAATGAAATTTGAATCACAAGAATAGGTTGACAGGACAGGCAATCCAAATCCTGTTCGTATGGAAATTTATTTTGGTAAAAAGGGTACTCATGAACTTGTAGATGTTCGAGTTGATTATATACGAGTTCCGTAGCATATAGTTTTAACGCAAGAACAAATAGACTTAACTACAGATACTTCTTAGATATTAGAATTTCCAGACTATGTTTGCATGGAAATTATAAACGAGCTAGTCCATATAATAATGGAGAACCAATCAAATGTTAGATTACAAACTCATGGTCCTATTAGTCAATCAATAATGGATGTCACGGCTCAAACAAAATAAAAAAAATTATATATTTTGAATTATGTTGTAGTATACAACAACTAATTTTGTGAATACCGCTGGTACGTGGTCCACAACTGACAACAAGTTTCGCTTGAATTTTGGTCCTGAATTTCGTATTGATGATGACCACAAGGTAACTTCCATTTCTGTAAACAAGGCTTCCAAGGCTGAGCTTGCATCTGCAAGTGTTGATGTTAGCGGTCTTGACGCATCCAAGCGATACAGGATTGCAGTTTACATTCGCATTTCCAATAACAATGCGTCTATTTATGCTACTGACTACAGCTTCAAGGGCAAGCCTTTATATCTTGGCGAGTTTGTCGGCGGCAAGACTGCTGCTGAAGTCGTTTCTCTTTGCAAGAAGTATTGCCTTGCATAGTATGGTGAAGATCTTCTTTCTATAAAGGCTTCTGACGGTAAGGTAGTTATCACCGCCAAGAACCAATTCTAGAAGTTCCTTACACAGGACAATGGCTATGGCGTACAGCTTCAGGTTCTTGATAAGGACACAACCCCTTATTCTGATGCTGATGCACTTGTACAACCTTATGTATTCAAACCAGTCGACGGTAAAGTTACCGCTGTCTGTGTAGGAAAGGAAGCGTTTGGAGATTACACTCATGCGCTTAAAGACCTTCGCCTCCCAACTTGCGAAAATCGTTATTGGTATGGCATCGCAGTAGGCGACCTTATGGGCGGCGAGCCAAATGATGACCAGCCTGTTCAAGGTACTTATTATACTCAAATTACTGTCACGTATGAAGCAGAGCGTGGACTTGGAAATGGCGATGTAATGGGCGGCCTTGCAAAGTCTCGTACCACTCATGTATTCTATGTTGCAGATTCCAAACCTGCTGAAAATGAAGCAACTGGCACTACTACTCCTGCAGCTGGAATTGCCGAGGCGTTCCTTACTGATCTTGAGACCGTAACAGGAGTAACTTCCAAGTACGTTGAGGTTCCAACTTCTAAGATTTAATAAACTGATTTAATTTTAAACCTAATAGGCTAAGGCTTTTATTAGCCTTAGCCTATTTTTTATTATGTATACGAAATTAGCATCGGCTATCTATAATGATATTTATGGTGGTCTACAAAATGAACATATTGGTAATTCAATTTCAATCGAACAAATTGAGGATGAGATAGTTGCAAAACGCATCTCAATAATGCGATAGATGCAATTAAATAAAATATTGCCAATAAAAGATTTGTTATTTGCCATTAATTGTATACCTGTTGATTGTGACTATTTGGAGCGGTGCCCTAAATGTAGGGGTGAAAACGAAACTCCTAATTTGCATTTTGAGATTCCATTGCTTTATGATGATTTAAATGAAAATGCAATTTATTATATTGGCTCAACTGACAGAATGAACTCTTTTGAGTATTATATTATGTCTGATTTTGAAAATAAATATGATAAATATAGGAGGAGGGGTAAAAATAAACCGTACGTATATATTGATCCTGCCCCAAACGCAAATAACAAATTAGATTGTTTTGTTTTTAACGCTCCGTTTTTGAAAGAAGTTTCAGTAGTTGCGGTATTTAAGGATTTACGGCAAATAAAAGATTACAGCTGCTGTGCAGATATAGAAAACATGACAACTAGCGTAATAGATGATGAGGTCCGAAAACAGATTGTACAAGAAAAACTTTAGATTTACAGGACGCAAAGAGCATTACAAATAAACGATTAGGCATATAAATGACATACGATGATATGGGCCGTGCGGCCTTTTTAGCAAAGGAATTATACGGTGTTGAATTATCAACATCTAAATTTGAAGAATTGGCGTTGATTGCACATAATCTAATAGGTAACAAACAAATACGTGTTTATCAATATATTGGAGAAGTAAACAGTGAAGATAATTCACTTGAATTACCATGTAATGCTGATATAATTGAAAGTGTTACAGCAGATCCTGAAGATTGGAATTACGTAACAAATAATAGTTGGGAAGGAGATATTTCATCGGCACATACAGAACAATATATTGAATCTCAAAAACGCAACACGGATCCATTATATCAAAGTGGTCATTTGTTACAATATAATAGAATTGGCAATACATTGTATTTCAAAGATTGTGTTGGTAAAGTAAAGGTATTATATAAAGGAGAATATCTTGGTGAAGATGGACTACCAAAAATAAATGATAAAGAGGCATTGGCAATAGCCGCATACGTAGCATACATCACAAAAATGAAAGAAGTATATATGACTTTAAATTAGAGTGTTTTAGCAACAGCGTAGATGTTAAAAATGGAATGGCTTAGAGCATGCGACGCGGCTAGAGTTCCTGATTATATCAATCAAAATGACATGAATAAAGTACTTGATGCAATGTCTTCTTGGAATAGAAAAGTTCATAATAAATCATTCAAACCTGTACGATAATGTTTATAAAATTCAAAGAGAATGCCAATGTAAACATAAAAAAAAATACTTTTTTTGATATACCTTCTTATTAGAACGGAGGAACTGTTGGTGAAAGTAAAAATCAGGGTGGGGGATAGGGTATAGCATAGAAATTAAAACCTACAATATTTGAATCTGCAGCAACAACCGTTAAAGGAAGTTTGTTTGATAATTTTATAAAAACTATTAATAGTTCAAAAAAAACACAAAAGCTCTCAATACCTGGTTTTGAAAATACCTTTTTATTCAAACAGCAAAAATAGACAGAGGAAGAAGATTCTTCAAAAGAAGATATTAATGAAAAAGATGTTACTTCTGGTGAACCGAATCCAGAATCATATGAATGGCTAATATCCAAGAAGGGAAATAAAAATGTTGTAATAAACAAAACGCCAGAATAGCTTTGGAGAAAAAATTATAAGGAAGATAGAACATTAACTCCTGACGGGAGGACCGATTGGACAAAAGAAGAATTTGTTAAGGCATTGAATGACGGTTATAAATCAATTGGTATCAAAAGCGATGCAATGATTAATTATTTAATAGCTTAGGATGTTTTAGAATCTGATTGGGGGAAAAAGGGAGCTAGTGTTTATAATAACTTTGGCAATATAAACGCAGGAGCTTTTGCGGATAATGTTGCATTGAGATTTTAGAAATCTGAAAAAGATGGTAAATATCATTTAGTATATTATTGTGCTCCAAAAAACGTTGAAGAGTATTGCAATTTAAAAGTTAATAAATTATTTAAGCTTCCAAGATACGTTAATAAAGGAATTGATGTTTATAATATGAAAGCAAAAGATTTAATTCCTAAATTATTAGAAGCTGGGTATTGCGAGAATAATTATAGTGGAAGTGTACATGAAAACTACATTGACAATTGTAATAAATTAGCAGCACAAATAAATAATCTTCGAAAAAAGATTGGATGTATATGACAAAAAACGATTTGATAAATATTATAAATCAAACATGGGATTGTGATTATGTTGGCTCTTTAAAATTAGAGTAGACAAAATATGGTTTCATAGTAAAACTTGGTATACCAGATGTTGATGCGCCTACTATTATTCAAGGTGATTTACCAGAAGAAAAATTTTTAAAATTTTTTAAAGAGCAAATACGTGGGATGAATGTTGACGGCTTTTATATGTATAAAATAAATAGACGTATAATTGACGAACCTTCTGTCTAGACGTAGCTCATATGTTAAAAAAATATTATTTTTAGACAAAATAAAATCGTTTAGCATGGAATATACAAAAACAGAATAGGACATGATTGAAGAAACCAATAGGGCTATTTCCGAATTGGTTTATGATAAGGACGATTTGCAGAAGGCGTACAATTATTATAATGGCAAACGTGATGAGGAACAATTCAGATTTCTTGAAGAAAATTTTGGAGTTGGTAGTCCTATCAGCGTTAGCTTTACTCCGTTAATACGCAAACATGTTGACGCTTTGATTGGAGAATATCTTGGTTCTCCAATAATACCAAAAGTATCTTGCAAGGATCAAGATACTATTTCAAAAATAATGCGTGAAAAAGAGTTGACTATTACTAAGGAGGTTTATACAACATTATAGAAAAAAGCAAAAAACAAAATTTTAGACTTTTTACAAACAGGTGATAAAAACAATCTTACCGACCCATATGTAGGTAAAGAAATAGAAGCTTTAATTGCGGATGTTTCTGAAAATTTTGTTTCAAAATTTGAAATTGCTGCGCAAGATGTAATATAGTATATTATTCAATCAAGACAAATGGATTTATAGACAAAGTTAAAAACTTTGTTGTTAGATCTTTTAATCACAGGTTATACATTTTACCAAGTAAAACCAACGTCTGATGGTGGCAATATTTAGATAGAAGTATTAAATCCGTTAAATACTTTTATTGACAAAAATCCAGATTCTCCTTATATAAAAGATTCTTATAGAGCAGTTGTCCGTCGTTGGATGACAAAATCATAGATATTAAATAAATACGGAGCGGTTTTGTCGAAAGAGGATAAGCAAAGCATAAAAGACATGCTTGGTGAAGAAAAGTATGATGCTCCAGGAAAGTATGTTAGATTGTTTCATGACAAGTGTTAGGAAACTCCTGGTTTAATGGCAGACCATGAAGTAACAACGCCAGGATACCCATACAATAAAGTAAGTAACTATAATTATCGTCTTGTGCCTGTTTATGAAGTCGAATGGCTTGAGACTGATAGCGATTATGTTATGTAGCGTTATAAAACCATTCGAATTGGTGAAGACATTTTTGTTTTAACAGGAAAAGATGAGACTGTATAGAGGAGTATAACTAATCCAACTTATGCGTCATTAAGTATTAATGGTGTTTATTTTGATAATCGAAACAATGAACCATTTAGTTTTGTAATAGCATGTATGCACCTGCAAGATAAATATGACTTGTTGCATTTTTATCGTGATACGTTAATTGCAAATTCAGGTTCTAGTGGCGATTGGTTAGATGTGTCAATGTTGCCTGCAATTCTTGGAACAGATACTGTTGAAAGACTACAGAAGTGGATTGCAATGAAAAAGCAAGGGTTGGCTTTAATAGATACTTCACAGGAAGGACGTTATGCAACTGGACAATCGTTGAACACGACATTTAGTGGTTATGATGATACTGCTAAACTAGGGTCAATTTAGGCAATACAACTTGCAATTGAATCAATTGAAAATACAGTTTGTTCTATAAGTGGTGTCTTTAGGGAGCGATTAAATGGAATTGAACAAAGAGATGCAGTTACAAATGTAAAAGTCAGTGCAAATAATTCGTTTATTATTACAAAGCATTGGTTCCAACAAATGGATTTAGTAACAGAGGAAATACTTAGTGATTCATTAAATCTCGCAAAAATAGTATACAAAAAGGGACTGACTGGAACAATTATTTTAGGAGAACAATACTAGAAAATATTCACTGCTTTGCCAGATAATTTTACGACAACTGATTTTGATGTCCATGTAACTGCAAATTCGGACATTGCTAGAGACTTGGAAACTATTAAAGCCATTGTTCCATAGCTAATGTAGTCAGGAGTGATGGGAATGGACACTATATTTGAAGTCATGACTTCAAAAAGTTTGTCTTAGGCTAAATCAAGTGTTCGGAAAGCAACCGATAAATTTAAAAAAGAAAATGATTAGCTCAAGTAGGCACAAGAGTAGCTTATGCAATTCCAGCAACAATTACAATAGTTATAGAAGCAGAACTAGCAATTAACTCAGTAGATATAGCAATACGACGAACGTAAGATGAAACTTGAAGAGCAAAAGGCTGCTGACGATGTTAAGATTAGGTGGTTCAATGCACAAACTGAAAGGTCTTCTGTTAATAATGAGAATAAAAATGATGATAAGAGAACAGAAGCTGAAATAGAATAGTTAAATGACGGCAATCCAAATAATGATAGAATTGTACAAATGCGACATTAATTATGGAACTTAAATTTTTTTTAAAAACAGACTTAAATAGACTTACTGTTATTGCCGAAGATACTTATGACAGTAGTACTACAGATAAAAAACTTTTCCAATGGAGTAACTCAGCAACAATGAATGTTGTATGTAAAATGAACGAAGATGGAGAGGCCGCTTTTGTTGATGCTCGCATTTTACCACATTATGTTACCACTAAAAGTACTAATGTTGATGATAAGATGAGTTTTCTGCTTGAAGAAGATGGTGTTTTTGAGGTGTATCATGTTATAATACCAACGTAGAAGTGGATTTCTCAATACACAAATGCTGAATTATATGCTGCCTATCCGAATGGAATATATTATTTTGACGCCTCTACAAACAAGTGTATATTTCATAAATTGACAAAAAGTACAACTTCAAGTACGACTATATATACAGCAGAAGATACATGTGTTGAATTTAAGACAATTGGTCAGTCGTTTTTAACAGAAGTTTAGAATAGCTTTGAGAATGGTGTTTTTAAATGTAACTATGATAGCAACCAAATTCTTAGTTTACATTTTTTGAGACTTTGTTACGTAAATTATTGTCAAAAAATTTTAGATAGTTATACTTGTTCTAAATGCAATTCTACTTCTGAAAACATAACTTATAAACGAGACTTGGCATCAATGGCATTAAGTATTATTCAATATTGTATGGAACTAAACCATTTTGATGAAGCAGCAAGAATACTTGATTGGATTCATGCGTGTGGAGGGATATGTTCAAACAACACAACAAATGAAAGGAAGAGCGGATGTGGTTGTCATCAATAATTTGAAATTGGTGGCTATTGATAGGTTTCTTAAACTAATGAAACGAATGAATAAAGGTTATTGGCCAGAATATAGTAAATTGCTAGCCCTAATAACTCTTATAGATAATTTTTATGATATTCCCAATAATAAAAAATATCAAGAATATTTATTAAATCAAGAATAATGTACAGTTACAAAGACCCAGATGCGGTTCATTATATAGCATATGAGGATTTGACTAGCAATCCTGAAATAGCAAAAGCTATTTTCAAAGCAGCAGCTAGTACAACAAAGGACGATTTAACAGACCTTGAAAAAGAAGCAGTAAAGGAATGGCTTGGTGTTGATGGTAATGGTTTAACTGACATTTCAGTTAGTACAGAAGCAAAACAATATGTTGTTTCATGCACATTAAGCAATGGTGATATAAAACAATTTAAAATTAAAAGACCAGAAGGAATAAACCAACTATCATATAATACAATAAGTACTGAAAGTGGTGCCTGTAATACATATTATTTAGTTGGAGATCAAGGCAGTACGCTTGGAAAAATATTTGTTTACAATGGTCAAAAGGGCGCAACTGGAGCTAAAGGAGATTAGGGTATTTAGGGAGAAAAAGGCGCAACTGGAGCAAAGGGTGCAGACGGCACAAGCATAACTGGAATAACTGCAGTAAATGATGCTGGGCAATGGTCAACGGATCGCAACTATACTTTAGTAAAGGTTACCACAAGCAAAGGTGGTCCGTATGAATTTAAAGTACCTGATGGCAATTCAGGTGATGATGGAATTGGTATAAAGCAAATTACTGCCAATGATACTACTAATGCTGATGGTACTACTGATATTATAATAACTTACACTGATAATACTAAATCAACAGTTTAGCTTCCTGCGATAGGAACTAATATCAAAAGTGTTGACGTATAGAATCTTACAACTGACTATAAAACTCCTATTGTTTTTACAATGTATAATGGCACATAGAAAACAATTTACATACCAAGAGGAGCAAAAGGCGATTCGGGAGCAAAAGGCGATTCGGTAACTCTTGCGACTAGCACACATACTGATGGTTCATCAACGAGCTTGGGTTATTCAACTATAAAGTTTTACGCAGGAGAAAACACGACAAATTCAATTGGTTCTGTTAACGTCTTTGATGGCGCGTCAATTGTAGATGTAAAGGAGACTTAGTTATCAAGTGGCAATACGTAGGTTTAGTTTTAGACAACAAATGGCAATTATTTGCCAACGTCAATAGAAGTGTCTAAAGGTCAAAAAGGAGAGACTGGCGATTCAGTTGATAGTGTTAGTTATTCTTATGATACAACTGGTGATACTATTGTAACATTCAGTGCAAACGGGAATGCACTACCAAGCCCAATTCATGTTTAGAGAGGAATTCAAGGAGTTGGTGTATCTGATATAAAAAAGATTTCAAACGACGAGGATGGCAACGGTAGATTCGCATTTGTTCTAAGCGACTCTCATCAAACCGACACGTTGACAATACCGAAGGGTGATCAGGGTATATAGGGCGAGCGAGGCTATTCAGTTGGCAGTGTTGAATCTGAATATACTGAACCTGTTATTAAAGACAATGTTGTTGTTGTTGACGGTTATACTACAGTATCATTTAAATTAAATGACGAAGCTAAAACACAATTATCAAAAGCTGTTAAAATTTACGATGGCAAACAAGGAATAATTGGAGAAAAAGGCAATGGAATAAATAAATTTTTTATCGACGATTCGAATCTTGTTGATGAAGATGGTAATATTTTAGAAAACGGCTATTCTGTTTGTACTCTTACTTTTGATGATTATGTTGAATTTAATGGCGAGAGTACAACTGAAGTTTAGTTCAAGATACATAGAGGAGCTAAGGGCGCAACAGGGACAGGAATAAAAGACATTGGCATTACTCATGTTGATGCGACTGATAATTCTGCTGGGTATCAACTTGTTACGATGACTTTTGATTCGCCTATTATGTTTAATGGAGAATTAACAGATGTTATTATGTTTGACGTTTAGGACGGTCAAAAAGGAGATACAGGAGCGCAAGGAGAAAAGGGCGTTGGCATTGAATCTGTGACGCAATCTGCTGATTTAACAAAGATGTATGTTAATCTTGATGATGGTTCAACTACTTCAATTTCACTACCTTCTGGAGCTGCTGGTAAAGACGGAGAAGATGGTTCTTCTAGTACTATTATTGCAAATTAGACTTTTGATGATAGTGGAAATTTATCAGGCTTGACATTTACTATTAATACAGATGGCGTAGAAACTATAACATCTGATTTAATGTCAGGATTTTATAATTCAAAATTAAGTCTTGACGGCAGTACTCCAATGACTGGTTAGTTTATTGGAGCTGGAAGTGTTGAAGAAAGTATTTATATTAATAATGAAGTTGGTTCTGGATTCAGCGTTGAAAATGCCGCAGATGATGGTATTGGTTCAAGGATTACAAATTCAGGAAATGGAATTGGAGAATATATTACAAATGGAGGAACAGGAACTGGCTTAAAGATTGAAAACGACACGTCTTCTACGGGAACTGCTTTATATATTAATGGAAATGAATCCACTAGCAACTTATTGAGATTAGCATATTCACCAACCGTATATGTTGATTTTTAGGTTAAAGAAGATGGCAGTTTAATTTTAACAGGTTCAAACGGAAAAACAGTTACATTACTTTCTGAATAATTATGTCTAGTATTTCAAAAATACAGATTGACAACAACGAAAAAATATTAATATCAAGTTTGATGACAGAAAAGACCTCTCCGTTTAAGGTGACAAAGCCTATAGGAGAGGTCATTTCTGGCACAATTGTAAAGGAAGGCGACAGGGTTGAGGATTTGTTAAAGCAAATCTTGACTGAACCCAATAAACCAATTATTACTATTACAGCCAACAACGAAGCTGTGAATTTAATGACAAATAATGAAAAATCAGTTTTGTTGTAGATTGATATTAATAATGTTGTTGAAGCTGTTAAATCTGTAAAAATAATAAATAATGGTACAATATTAAGTACTTCAACAGTAAATAATATTGAACTATATTCAGATAAAGGTTGCACAACTAAGGCAACGGCTTTAGATAATGGTATTTATTATTATCTAATAAATATTGCCCAATTCCCTATTGCTAATATTGATGTTGTTTTACAAAATTAGTTTTTGACTACAACATCATCAATCAAAATTTAGATTGTATACCCAGCATTCTTTGGGGTTATTAATAATACGTCAAAAAAAGATGAAACTGTTTAGTGGTATAGCTTTTCAAATGGATAGAGTATTATTTATCTAAAAAATACTTCTACATTAGAAGATGGTTTAGATTTTTATTATACTGCAAATCAAATAATATTTACGCTTGGTGGTTAGTTAAAACAATCAACGGCTACTGGCAAGTATTATACAATACAGGACAGTTAGTAGTATTAGTTTTCTAGCACGAACTTGTAGAAAAAAGTTATATCTACAATTGAAAAGAAATCAGGAGTAGATCCTGTTGCTGCAAGAACAATTACTGAATATGATTTAAATAATTGTATCGTAACAGATATAAATACTTTGCCTTTTGAATCGGATAGTATTTCTTTTGTGCAAAAGTGTCCATTTTTTGCTTATCCTGCAAAGTTAAATGAATTGTCTTCTATTATAATGAATTATGAAATAATTAATCTATTTAACAAAACAACATTTAATGTGCAGTATGATAATAGCACAAAATAGTATTCAATAGTAAATCAAGATTCCGAAACAACGGTTGGCGTACCATATATATGCTATATTAAGCATGATTATTTTACCGCAGATGAACCCATTAAATTTATATTTAAGTAATGTCTGGAATTATTATAGGTTCGGGCTTTGACTATAAAGGTCCGTTAAGAAACTTTGAGCGAGATGGGTTTGATACATTAAAACAATTATTGGCTTTTGATGTTGATGATTTACCAGATAGTTTTATTGCAACAGTAACAGAGACAGGGAAAGCATACATTTTTTCAAAAAAAAACAGTATTGACTCTAAACTTGGATAGTGGCGTGAAATTGCAAACTCAAACGATATTATACAGCAATATACATACACTCCAAAATCTTCTTTATTAAAAACAGAAAATGCGATAATAAAAACAGAAGATGGTGAAAATTTGAAAATAAAATATTTTCAAATTGGAGACACAAAACTTTCAATAAGTGATGCAGAAGAATTAAGTGTTGTATCAACAAAACAAAATGGAATAATTACATATTCCTTTTATAAAGGAAATGATTTATTTGGCAAATTAAATTTCAATGCAGATTTAGTTGTAAAGTCAGGATGTGTTGTTAAGGTTGGTGATGATGGATTAAAAGTTATTTAGGGAATATTATATAAAGCATATAATAATCAATACAAAACAATATATATTAAAGCCGAACAGCAATTGGCTGCTGGCAATTATTATTATATAAAAAATACAGATGATGATATTGTCACAGAAGGAGAATTAAAAAAATCATCACAAGCAGGAAATGTTTATATTTAGAATACTGATGATGAATAGAATAGATTTGATGCGTCAAATTATGTTTCTGGCTCTAATATATATGATTATACAACTTTAAAAAAAGGAGTATACCTACAGCTTGATATTGCAAATCAAGATTGGTCTTTATATATTGACGTTAAAGACCTTGGCGGTAACTACTTTAATTTAGAGGAAGTCCCATTGATTAACAAAGAATAGGTTAAAGAGTATGATAATGAGTGGGCAATGAAAATTTCAGGTCAAATACCTACTACTATTATCAATAAAGACGGCTCTATAATAACAAAAACGATTGATTCACTTTATTATTTAGACAATGATAAAACAAATAATGTTGGAGTTAATCCAAAGTTTGAAGATTTTTTTAAATCGCTTTTAACCGAAAAAGAAGCTAGAGATTTATATCTTGCTTGTTTCAACAAACATCCTTATTCTGTTGACGATGAAAATTTTAAAGATATAATTGGCACACCAAAAGGGGTTTACTACAATACAGAAGAAAAATGTATTTATATTGCCTATTATAAAATTGATTTAACAGGAACTATTGTTGATTCTGGATGGGAGAAATATAGTGTTGATTTGCAACTTGATAAAATATTAAATGATGATTATGTAAAATATACATTGCTCCAAAACGAAAAGGAAGTAGGTAATATTTTAGTACCGTCGGATCTTGTTATTTCAAATGGAGAAGTGACGCTTTTAACTGGAGACGGAGAAAGCACAGAAAGTGTTGTTTATACATATCATTGTTATGACGCAGGTGATACTAAAATATTTTTACAAAGTGGTGATGTTTTAGCTGATGGGTAGGTTTATTATAAAAAAACAGAATCAGGATTGTTTATAAAAGGCGGCATTCTCACTGAATTTGAATATAATGATAAAAAATATTATTCAATCAATGATAATGTTGACACCGACAATTCTATAATTGAAGATTCGATATACACTGACGAGCCAATAAAACAAAAAAATGGATTATATCTAAAATTAGATATTGCTAACAGAGAATAGCCAATATACATTGATTTTGATAAATTAGTCGTTAGAATGTCAAAACAACATGATGACGAAAATTACAAAACAATTTACACTATAACGCAAGGAAAAGATAACGAAATTCTTGATATTGCAAACATTGAAATACCTGATGACAGGTATATTACAGACGGAAAATTTATTAATTTATCTACCTCTGAAGCAGAAGAATTGGGGTTGACAGAGGGAACTTATGTTAAGCTGACTATAAATAATCCATTAAAAGATATTTACTTAAATTCAACTGATTTTTTTGTCCAAAAACTTAGTGCTGCTCCAGATGCAAAAACAGAAGGCTCAACATATTATGATACTACAACATCATAGTATATGAAATATACAACAGCCAAATCATATAAAAAAATAGCTGTAACAACAGAAGATGAGCTAATAGCGAGCGGTTATAATTTTGTCTAGAAAATATATGATGTTGAAAATAAGAAATTTATTTTATATGCTTTAGACGGTAATTTTAACCCAGCACTAATTGAAGACACGACAGAAACAAAATGGCGATAGCCTCATGAGTATGAAAAAGAAACAAAAACTCTAATCCTCTATTAATATATTTTCCTAAATTGCACATAATACTAGACGTAGTATTGTGTGCAATTTATAATATTTTTTTTATGAAAAACATTGAAAATATCAGGCTTAACGGAGAAACATATTCGATTGCTCCAGGTTTTTATGACGAGCCAACATATGCTACAACTAAAATTGGCAATATAAATGCAAAAGATGAATTATCAGATTTATCTGTCAAAGAAGTAGTAAAAAGAATGGTAGCACCCCATTGTGTTTTTCCTGAATTTACAATAGACGCACCAGACCCTTATATAATTATAGGTTCTACTTCGGTAGAATTGATTACAATTGTTTTTAGCGACGAATATAAAAATGCCCCTAACGAATTAAAAGCAGAAATTGAAACTTGGTCTTTAACTGTTGAGCAAAAAAATAATATAATACTAAAACAAACAGGCACTAAGGATGATTTTAATGAATATTTATTGAATAGCTTATTTGCAATTAAAGATTTAAAAAAAGGTTACGTTGATTTGACGTTTGAAATCACGACAAAGGCAATAACTGACCCGAACGACTATCGATATAACGAAGGGATGTCAAAAAAATTTAGTTAGCAATTTTACTTAACTGCAATTAATGGCATCATGTGGTATGAAACAAAAAGTAACGCAGAGCCATTCACATTAGATGAAATCATCAAAAAGTATACTAATCATGAAAATTCAAAAAAGCCTTCATACGGAAGAAGGCAAAATTTTTGGATTCCTATAATTGGTGAAAATAATTATCATTATTTCTGTATACCAGAAAACGAAAAACGCTATTTATCTCTTATAGACGATGCTGGGCATAATGTTTTAACAGAATGCAATTTGATTGGTTCGTTTTTATGCAACAACGAAACTATATATGTTTATTGCTTAGGCAATCAAATGTTAACGTGTGGTGATTTAAAATTAAAAGGAATATATTAAACCAATTGAAGAAAAAAAAATAAACAATTTTTGTCAAAATTTGGCTAGGTGCAATATGAATACAGCCCCAGATGGGAGCCGTTAATAAAAATATAAAGAAGGCAAAGCTTGGAGAAAAGCAATAAAAGATTATTTTAGTCAAAAACTTTGTATAAACATTTGCTTTAGATTAGCATGTCAGATGTTATTGTTATAAACGTCGATTAAAATAAAACAACGAAAGTACTTTTGGCTGGTTTTAACATAAATATTGCACACACAAGTTGTTGAAAATAAAAACTTATATTATACAAGGAAATGTTATTAGATAAAAAAATAGTAGTTGATTAATATAATCAACTACTATTTTTTTAATATTCAAACGGCTTTAACTTATCAAGCTGTGTTTTATGCTTTATTTTTTTCTAATATTGATTCATTAGTTTTTCAACATGCTCTTTCATGTAGTCACAATGAATAAACTCATGTTTATTACCTTCACCAAAATGATTGATTATTAATTCTTTTATTTGAATATCTTTAAAAAGCTATTGCAACATCCAGGCATAAATCGACAGCTACATTGAATAATGATTAAACGTAGTGTCTTCCAAATCGTTTAATGGGAATTTCATTTTTTGTATATCATGTTTTTTCCCATTATACACACCCTTATTTTTTATCTAATTATTGGTTTTATGATCAACAATATATATGTCGTTGCCATCTCTGACAAGCAAGTCGATTCTACCACTAAGTATAATATCTCCGCAATCAACAAGAATGGGGTACTCAGAATAAACGCCAGAGGGAAGATCAGGAGTAGATATATTACATATTGGGACATCTATAATCCCACCAATACCGAATGCTTTAAGATCTATAGAACTACTCGGATCTTTAAACTATTGTTCAATCTATGCGTGGATTTTAATTCCTCTTTCTGCGGCTTCATCACTCTTTTTTTGCCACTCAGTTTTAATGTCTGCGCAAGTCGAATCCAATTGTTCCTATGTGATTTCATATTTAGTTAATATTTTTTTATTAACAACTCTTGTGTCCATAAATTTCTTCCTTTCTTCTTTCCAAACATCAGCAGGAAGTAATCTTTCTAAAGCTTTATACGTACTCCAAAATTGAACGTCAAAAACACCTGAATACTGCTTAACTAAATCAGTAACAAAAATTTTTGCTTTCTCCATATATCACCATTTATTAGCAACACAATTTGCATAAGGCAGCCTTCCTTTTGCCTATAGTCTGCACCCACAGCCATGTATACAATTTTCAGAATCTTCAGGTTTGCACTGCTTGTTATTCTAAAAATCATAATATTTATCACGGTCACACATGCCGCCTAATTTATCTGTAAACAACGGGCATGATTTACATTTTTTTAAACGTCTTTTTAATAATGCTTCTTCATCGTTTAAAACTTCTTTTACATGACCATTAATTATGTCTTTAAATTGTTGTAATTTATTCATTTTCATTGAGCATTAACTATATATATAAAAGTATCGTTAATTCCATTTTTTTAGAAAATAGAATGTATTAAATGTATTTTTAAATAATATATAAAATGATTTATGAGATTTGCTTTAGGATATTGCTTTGATTTATTTGATATATTTGAGAATTTTGATTTAAAAAAAATACATTTTACACAAAAGGAAACATGGTAGTATTTTCATGATTATTCTAAAATACGATTTGTTCATTATGTGTTTATGAAGACACTCAAATATATCATAAATGATATAATTGACAATGATATTGAATTTATCTTCCCTGGTAGGAGTAATTTTTCAATGTATGTAAAACGTTATGCAGGAGAAGATTTTAAAAGGCTACGAAGATTGGGCGTATTTTAGGACGTTGATTTCTTAAAGACTAATTTTTCTGCATTAGCTTTAGTAATACATAGAAAAAACAGAAATATTAAAGATCCATTTTTGCGAGTTTATATAAGTGGCGATGAAAAAAGAAAATTAATCGAACATACTGAAAATCAAACAATTTTTTTTTAGAAAAATGAAAAAAAAGTAGTTGATTATAAAAGTGTTTTATAGGAAATGTTTCCAACTTTAAACATAAAAGATTTGCTGTATATCATGACATATGGTTTTGATTCAGTATATCGTCACATACAATATGGTGGAGATATATGCTTTAAAGTTAGAGATTTTTTATTTTTGGTTGGAAAATTAACTACAGATTCGTTAAAGCATAAGGCTTATTATCAAAGCAAATTAATAACGAAACTTGGGGTTTTATATAATCGCAGAAAAAAGCCTGCTGATGATTATTATTATTTTCAGATGCCAAAAAACTTAATAGTTTCAGATGAAATAGTAAGACAAAAATTATGGAAGTATGAAATATTATGCGACCTTGCAGCGGCAACAAATAAATTATATAAAATTTTAAAAACAGATTTGAATAGTGATGGTACAATCCCTTTTAAGAAGGCAATATATATACGAGATGGTACCAATTTTACAATGAAAGACTTGATGAAAATTAACAAAACGATATGGCAAGACAAACGTCGATAAATCAATGGCAAGAGGGCATGGTGCTTGACAAAAATCCAATTGCAATGTCAAAAACGGAACTTGCAGGAGCCTTAAATGCTACAACAATCACAATGGATGGCAATGAGTTTATTTTGCAAAACGACATGGGCAATGGACGTGTGGAATCTGCTTATTTGCCAGCTGGATTTGTGCCTGTAGGAATGAAGGAGTTTGGAGGAATTGTTTATGTTGCAAGCCATAATCCATTAACAAAATAGAGTTAGATTGGGTGTTTCCCTAGTCCAGAAAGAAATGTGAGCAGTGACGAAAATGGCTCCTCGGTAAAAAAATTGGAAAATTTTACTTAGTCATACAAAAGCGAGCAAAAATATGAATCAGCAAGCACTAATATTGAATTTGGTGCTGATAATATAGTTTATTCAAAATACGTAGGAAATGATGATAGTTCAGTAGTTAAAGAATATAGTTATATAAGAGAAGCCACAATAGATTCTTTAACTTAGAAAATAATGCTTGCTGATACAATTCGACCTGGTGATAAATTTTCAATACATATTCCTGATGACAATACAGAATATGTTATTGACAATTTAATGATTTGGCTTCAAAGAGGAAGTTTAAAAATGGATGTGGCGGTTATTGATGCATCTGGCAACTTGACAAACATTGCATTAAATGCCTTAGCTTCTCAATATTGGTATAATATAACTGAACTTTCAGGCGATAATAAAATCACTTATAAAAAGAATTGGACAAACACGCCACCTAATGTAAATACTTGCACCTATGACTTCTATAGCTGGTGTCAATGTGATTATGTGGATTCAAACAATAAAACACATAGTGATATTTATTATCAGTCCTTTATTAATATGAAGGATGTAACTGATACTAAGGATATTATTTGGAATATTTATAAAAATAAAATTGTTGGTGATTTATATTTGATTTTTACGCTAAACACTCCTGATATTTTGTCAAGTTTTATAGAAGGAGTTATGGAGCCTACCTTTGTTAATATACAAGGAGTTGACCTTCCTTCTGAGTGTTCAATGGGAATCAACTTGCTCACATATTATACATTAAATTTATATAACCAACCAATAATTTTTACAGATGATTGTTTAGTATATGAAATAAAGGACGCAAGTAGTAAGCCATATCAAGACATATATTTGTATGAAGACTGTTCTATTGGCACAGAACGAGAAATTGGCAAAGAAGCATTAATGAGCCAAGTTGAAGGGTAGGTCACTGGCAAACAGGCAAACGCTGAATATTATTGGCTAATTAATCCTGTTAATACCGCATCGGCTTATTTTATTCGTTATTCTTTCATAAAGAAATATGCAAATATTGCAATAAATACTTATAAGATAAAGATTTCGCCAGCAGAACAAGGCAATAACTATGAATCAATTGAATTAATTTCTGATAAGGATGTTACGATTGATAATGATGACAAGGAAGCGTATGATAGCTATGAAAAGGTTTTCAATTTTAAAATAGGTTGGCCAGATGGCATAAAAACAGAAGAAACTATTGCAAGTTTGTCTGATGCAAAAGCTTATTTAAATTATGAAATCACACCATACTATAGAATCTCAGATACAACACATGAAAACTTTAATAATGGCTGGTTGAGTTAGTTAACAACAAAAGGAAGTTTTAATTTGGCGTGGCTAAATTCAGGCAAAATTTTGTTTTAGTCAATTCAATATTATATTGAAGACGCAACTGATTATGGATAGCTTTTGTTAAAATACCAATTGCAAACATATCTAAAAAACAAGCAATTTATTAGCAACGTAACATTACATTGTGTTGATTACTATGGTTGGAATAAAATCTGTAGTAAATACACCGCAGCAGAAAAAAACCCAAGCAATTGTGAAAATATATCAAAATATTTAACTGGTGATTATGCAAAATATCATATAACGAAAACATTAACTTCACGTAATAATTATAATTCATCGTTTGTTGATGGAATATATCTTCAGCCAAAAGAAACTGAAAATTATGGCACTACATTAAGTTTGGATAGTATTTATTATGCGTGGATCTCAGTTGACAAAACAATGTCAAATAATTCAACAGTCACAACAAGTAATAGTGATGTGTTTGTAATAATTACTGTACCAGATGGAAATTCGTTATATAATTCAACAGACACATTCATTCGTGACGGAGACACTAAAGAGGGTGATATAACTACCGATTCAAAAACTTTAGTTTTTACTCCAAAGGTTAATTCTGTTTTACAAACAAAGTGTGAATCAATGGATATTCCTGACATTGATGATATTGCTAAAGGTACGGCTGAATATACTGCAACAAAAACATACAATGCCGAATTTACATTTACATTTGACGAAAGTATATTGAATTTATTCTCTATTAAAAATAGCTAGGCGAAATTTAGCATACCTAGTGGTGGGATAAAAACGGATGACCCTGACAATTTAATTACATGGAATAAAGTAAGTGATTTAAAATTCAAAAAAACAGTTTCTTATAAATACAGTATTACAAATAATGGTGAAATTAATTATATAACAAACGATACAGGAAACGAATATATAAGTTTAATATCAAGTAATAGAAGTTATCATGTTTTGCCAAAACAAACAACAACAGATAAAATGTTTGCTTGTTTTTTTGATTCATCTGGAGGAAGGAAACAAGATGGTAGGACAAAAACTGTTTTTTGTTTGGAAAATTTATATGGTGAATATGAGCTATTAAAAGACAATTTGCAAGTAAGTGCATATAAAAAAGCAAGCGAGAGTAGAACAAAAGATACTTTCTCGTATTTAATTCCAAATAGTTATTTGGCTACTAGCAATTTATTAAAAACAGAGCCACAACTTCCAATGCTTGCTTTTTTAGGGCACATGAAAGTTTGTGATATTAAAACTGACGATTTTAAGCTATTAGGTTCATATTGTGTTAGTATTTTGGCTGTACAAACTCAAAATGGATATTCGCCTACAAATATCATTTTTCCAAGTCTATATTAGGAAAAATCAGCCTTTAATGGCTATGACTATGGCACTTTATACGGATATGGGTCAGGCACCTACAAAATAGATGTAGAAGACCGTGAAATGCCGCCATATAGTAAATATATAGGTTCTTCAGAAGATAGCAGGATAACTACATTTTTAACAGAATTAAAAAATAATCATACGTTAACAAGCAATGTTAATTCAATACAGCAAACTTCAAAAATTCAAAACATTGCAATAGAAGATATTACAAAAAGTCATACAGTGATAAATACTATAACAGTTAATTATGATATTGATAATTGTTTCTACTACAAAGGCATAAGTGCCAATACTTTTGATGCTTATAAAATATCTTTTGCTTGTAATAAAGAAAGTGTTGTTACAATTGAAGAGCCATATTCTCAATTGGATATTAGCGAAAATTACAGCGACGTAATGGTTGATAAAAATACAGTTATATCAAGATCGGGTTATTTCGTGGCTTCTAACAATTCTGATATATTATCATTTAACGTTGGTGAACCTACATTAAACAATAATTGTATCTATACAGGAATTAGAAGCAATACATTTGTAGACACATTATTATCAAAAGCAGATTTTAAATGGGTTGATGATAATAGTGAATACGTACCCGTTTATATGAAAGGGGCTACAACTAAAATTTCAACTAATGATCCAACGTATGAAGTATTGCCGTGGAAAGAGATTAGCTCTAATACAAGTAATTTTACTACAGAAAAATATGTTGGTTTTATAGGCAAAGACTATTCTATTGTTGCTGGCAAAAACGAAATTTATTGTAGAAATTATTGGTATACAGGCACTTGGTTGCATGATCATCCTTCAACTTCTTCAGAAAGAGGTTATCAATGTTTATTTTCATTTGCCACTGATATGGATCATAGATATGAAGCTGGCATCGGCCCAGCAGACTCTAATTTTTACATAATAAAATAAATATGACGCGAATAAAATACGCAACACAATGTATAAAAAATAAAGGGTCAATGGCCTGGGAGTACAATCCATTATATAATTTTAGAAAAGGTAATTAGTATTTAAAGGATTCCGAAGGCAACTATTTGTCTGCAGATAGGAATATATTGACTAATGTTGTCATTTGGAATAACGGTGCTATTAACAATGTGCTAGAGGCAGGTTTAATTGAAGCGGCTTCTAGTTCAATAACCAAACAAGTAACAACAATCAGTAAAGTAACTTATTCTGTTTAGCTTTCTCGTTCATTTAAAACCCTTTTAGAGAATCTTGGTTTTTCAGGTATAACAAGCATTAGTTTTGATTCTCAATAGAAAACTATTGGACCTCTTGTCACAACATCTAAAGTCAGTAGTGTAGAAGCTGATAGTAATTCAGAAACAACAAATGTAAAATATTACGTCAATAACACAACTTGGAGTGATGGTGAGACAGAAATAGATTTAAAAAACATTCCTGTTTCTTCATGTTTTTCTAATTGCGGTTCAGTGTAGGAACTCTGTAGACAACTTGCAATGTCGTTATCTGGTTCTAAAGATGAACTGCCAACAAAAGACAGTTCAGGTAAAACAATTGATTATACCGATAATATAGTATTTATCAATGCAACAGGTTTGATAAGTAACGTTGGCAGTCTCGACATAAAACTAGTTTCTGTTTTAAAAACAGAATATAAAAACGTTGATACAAAATTTATTGTAAGCAATTATAAATACAGCACTCCTGCAGGTGATGCCACTGATGATTTTTCTGATAGCACTGTTTTGACAAACACAAGTGTATCTGATGAATATAAATATGGTGTTGGTATTTTAGACTTATATGCTTCTGCAAACAAAATCGTGACTGAAGTTTCGGAAGAGTCAGCTTATCATTTTACTCGTAATGGTAAATACTACAAATGCCTTGACAATGCTCATAGGAAATATGATAGTGATGGAAATATTGTAGGCCTAAAACATGTAACAAGTGACATTTATCCCCTTGTTTTTGAAGAGGATGGAATTATAGAAGATTTAATAACAGGAGGCAATGGAGAAACAGATGTTTTAGATTTTGATTTAAGGCATCCTGTTGAAATAGAATGTCAATAGTCTTATGATGGTTCAACAAACCTTATCTTAAATGATAATAAAAATATTCCAAGATTAATAAATACCAGATTTACTCCTTTAGAATTAAATACTTATGAACGTGTTGATAGAAAGGGAAATACAGATACAAATTTGTATGATAGTGATGAGTTTGATCTTGACACGTCTTTAAATAAACGATATAAACACATACCTGTTATAACATTCAATGGATTAACATATGGTGGTCAATTAAAAGTTGGAATGTATACGTTTTATTTCAAGTTGGCTGACGCTGACGGAAATGAAACTGATGTTATCGCCGAAACTGGATGTATACCTGTTTATATTGGAAATATAAATAGTCCACAAACAATTAGAGGAGGACAGCTTGACGAAAATTCATACAAAGGTATTAATTTAACTGTATCAAATATTGATACAGCATATGATTATCTTTCTATATATTATTCAAGAAGCAGCAATGCTTCTGGTGCTGAAGGAAATGTCACATATCATAAAATATTAGACAAATATAGAATATTGTCATAGAGCTGCTCATTTATAATCACAGGAACTGAAACAACTGAAGTAGCCGCAAAAGACGAGATACTTTCAGAACATCAAATTTTTAGTAGGGTAAAAACACAAGCTCAGTGTCAAAACATGTTATTCCTTGGCAATGCCACAAAGCCTAAAATTGATTATGACGAATTACAAAAACTCAGTCTTGAGTTCTTGCCATTTTATCAAGTTCTTTCATGTGATGCTTTAGTTGGCTATCCACAATACGATGGTGAAGATGCTTATGGTATAGGAGGGTATTATAATGCATCAAGCGTATACAATTATGTTGGTTATTGGCCAGAAGAGATGTATCGGTTTGGTGTTGTTTATATAATGGACGATGGTAGCTTAACACCTGTTTTTAATATAAGAGGTATTGGAGAGTTAACCAATATTGAAGACGTGATGGTCACCACAAACACACCTTCTCCTTTTTATTCAACAGAATGGGACAAGCAGCCAGATACAGTTAAAATTGCTGACAAAACAGGGAAAATAGCGATATGTTCTAATAATAATCCATATACAGAACGCGATACGTTTACTATTGATTATGATACTAATTGGATAAACAAATTGACACTAGAAAATTCAGCTGGCGTTGTTCGTTTTCCTTCTGATTAGATTGCTGTAAAAAGGAAGTCTACAGAGGAACAATGGGATTATGAATCCAGCAGTACAAATGTCAATAAAGCAAGTGGAGAATACAGAGAACAATCAGTTGAACAATTTGAATTTGGCAATCCAGTGATATATGGTTTAGCAATAAAGGTTGGAGATGATGTTATTAAGGAGTTAAGAGAAAAGCATCATATAAAAGGACATTTTATTGTGCGTCAAAAAAGAATACCAACAATATTAGCACAGGCTTTTACGGAAGGTTTTGATGATGTTTCTGGAACTCCTATTATTAGAATAAACCACGCAAATGACTATACATCTCAACCTGCTCTTTATTGCACTGAAACATTTTTGAAGACTGATGCTAGTTTGCCAGTAAATGACGATGAAGATTTAGATGACGCGGATGTTAATCCACAATTAATATCATGGCCTACTAAAACAAAAAAATCATATACTTCAACAGAATTTACTGAAAAACTACTAGATGAGCCAAGTACTGAAACATTAACTGCATTTTGTCCCGAATTTGAATTAAACTAGTCATATTATAATTCAATTTTTAGCGGAGGAAAATTCCCTGTAAAAAATGTTACAGACCAATTAAGAATGATTTGCGATGAAAACAATGATAGATTCATGTTTTGCTCATGGAATAATTGCTGGAAAAAACCAACAAAAGATATTTTAGAGCAATTACATATAATTTCAATCCCAGACAACACTCCACTTATACGAAATAATGGACATAACTTCCGTGCAAGATGCGGAGAAGCAGAAGATATTTCTTTTGTTTCTTGTGTACCTAAAGAAAGATATAAAATACCGACAAAAGATAATTATGTATCTTTCAAAAAGAAAAAGTCAAAATTTAAAAAATGGCTCAAAATTGTCTCAATTGCTGTCACAGTTGCAGCTGCAGTAGCAGTAACAGTTTGTACTTGGGGTGCAGCTGCACCAATAAGCATTGGTGGTGCAGTTTCTGCAATTGGAGCAATAACAACAATAGGTGGCGTTGCTACAGCTGTTGGTTCAACAGTTGCTGCAACAGCATTAACACTTGGGGTTGCAGTTGCAACTGGTGCTGCCACAGCAGGTATAATGCAAGGTGTTGCGTCTGGAGCAAAAGCAATATTTGGAGATAGCACACCAAAAGGTTATACTCCGTTAAATTCTGCTATTATTCGTGGTTCATTTGGTGCTTACTTGGGGATGTCTGGGAATAAGAATTTATTACCGTCTGAAATTGTAAATATTTATGTTCCAGGCAATGAATCAACTAGTGATTTTACTAAATTTAAAATACGCTTCAACGATCAATCTCCATATTATGCTGTTACCGACCGAGTTGAATATCATGATTATACAAATAGGTGTAGTTCATTAAGTTATACTGATTCTAGAGGAAACACAAGAACAATGAATGATAGTGTAATAGCTGTATTTAGAGGCGACTGCTATATCAGTAATTTCACTCATAGACTTAATAGAAACTTCAACGACCCTGATGCGCAATATAATGATATTATAGTTGATAAAAACACTTGGAAAAACAATTGGAAAGGAACGTCTGATCATGCAGATGTTAATAGAGGAGATATAAATGCGGTAAAATTAGGTCTCTGGATAACGTTCCCGATTAGAAGTTCAATGAATCTTTGTTATCGTGATATTGATTCAACTTATTCTACTGAATATGCAGCTTGTGGGATTCCTCGTGGTTTTTATCCATTCCAAGAAATTTCAGTTGCTGGCAATCATAAAGTACCAGAATCTCAATGCTACAATCAAGGCTTCAGTTCTTCAACGGGACAAAAAACATATTTTACAAATACAAATGTTCCGTATTTAAAAAATAATTTTTAGACTAGAATTGCCTATTCAGTACAAGCATCAACTGATGCTTTTAGGAATGGTTTTAGAGAATTTTAGTCTACAGCTTATAAGGATTATCCATTACAATATGGTGGTTTGATGAGACTTGTAGAATTTGGTAATTAGTTAATAGCTGTATTTGAGCACGGTATTGGAAGAATAGCCGTAAACTAGCAAGCTCTATTTAATAGTAGTAACGAGAAAGATTTATAGTTAAAACTTGGGGTTGCAAGTGTACTGTCTGAAATATAGATGTATTCTACCGACTTTGGGACACAATGGCCAGAAAGCGTTTGTGTAACAAATAATGCCGTTTATGGAGTTGATACAGTTGGTAAAAAGATATGGCAAGTTTCTTCATCTGGATTTAAACTTATTTCTGACTTTAAAGTTCAAAAATTCTTAAATGAAAACATTACGCTTGAAGAGCGTGAAACAGAAACTATTATTGGCGTAAGAAATGTTAAGACGCATTACAATGCTTATAAAGGCGATGTAATGTTTACTTATTATGATAATACAATAGGTTTTGAGGAAAAGACGTGGAATTTATGTTATAATGAATAGTTGGGGAAATTTACCACATTCTATTCTTGGATTCCTAGTTGGTCTGAAAATATTCATAATATTTATTTTAGTTATGATAGAAATGCTTCAAAGTGGATTGCTAATTTAGGAATGAGTATTGCGGATACAGTTACATAGCCAAAAATTTCAAACACTACAGCATAGTCATTCTCTTATTTTGATGAGTTTGATGAATTTGACACGGACGCCCGTGGAACTTGTGTTAAATCCGTTTTAATTGACAAATGGGAAGAATGCATAATAAAAGAAGGTGACAAATCTATAAATTGCTACAGAACGCCATTATATCTGCAAAACAAATATTTTCCAACAGGCAAAGACGTTTGGGTAAAATATAAATTTTCTGTAGAGAGAGATAATTTCGGAAACTTTAAATATTTCTTTACAAATTCAAATATTGAAGAATCCGATTAGACAGATGGCGTTGGGCATAAAGAAGGATTTTTTGATTATGGAGCATCTTATTTATATATCGAAAAAGACAATGTTGTTAAACTTAGATATAAGATGCTAAAGGAAGAGCCTCAGAAGCCAGTAATATAGTTATGTATTAAATGCGAAATGAATGCGGTTGATGTTAACGCAACGTCAATTGGTAGTTATGACGTAAAACGTTCAGAAAAATATGTTAGTTATAATGCTGGATATTTTGAAACTCAATTATGTTTAACATTTTCAGAGGTCACATCTTTAAAGGAAGTTGAATTTGCTTCTGGTTCTTGCATTCTCACTGGAAACACGCCAACTGTATTAGCATTTGTCTCATTAGCAAATGGCGTTTCAAATATCTATAATTTAACGAATTAGAAGTCTTATACAGAAAGATTCTCTGCTGTTTATCCAAAGTTAAGAACTGATTTTTGGAAGCACGGTCAAGCAGGATTAATTGATGATGTTGAAAAAATAAAACCGTGTTTATGGTATGGTAAACAGCATCCTTTTGAAATAAACTTTATTGTTGGCGCAGAAGATGGCACTTTAAAACGTTTTTAGAATTTAATGGTATTCTCAAATAATGTCAAACCAGAATCAGTACATATGACGATAAATGGCGATTTATATGATTTCTCAAAAGACAAGAGGAACATGTATTTAAGACAAGAAGCAACCAAGGCTTTCTATCAACAAAATGGATCTGATATTTTATACGATCATACGCCATTTTAGGATAGTGATTTTATGACTAACGTAAAGCCAATTTTGGCTAGTGATTTCCTTGAAAAAGCAGATGATAATAATTATTTAAGGAATAAAGTTGCATAGTCAAATTATTACAAAGCTACAATGTTACCATTGGTTTATTCTAAACAAGACACGTTTAATGAAATTGAAGATTTTTATAAAAAAGCTGTTAATCATAATAACAACATTAATTATCAAGATTATTCAGGTGGTGAAGTTGTGTTTAACAAGCAAGAAGATTCGTTTAAATTATGCAATCACTAGTTAATACGAGACATTGAAGAAGTTGGCAGGACAAGAGGTAACGCATAGTTTACTAATGGTTATTGGGCAATACAGATTTAGCCCTTGAATATTTATCAGAAAAATGAGGATATTGATTCTTGGTATAATAAAGATTCAAGTCACATTGTCCCTCCAATCAGTATTGGCAATGCACCTGTACCAGAGGATTTTAATCCATTAAAAATTACTGTTGGTAATAATGATGGTAAAATATTTTTAAGCGACAAAAAAATTAATGAATCTTTGTTAACAAATGGAATCGGTGAAAAGGTAATTAACGCAAATGAAAGAGGCGATAATACTAGTCTTCAACGATTTGTCCCTAGCGATGTTTATGCGTTTTATAAGGACACTTCACAACTTGACTTGTCCTCTTGGGGTACATATTATAATGGCAAGAAAAATGTACCATTATTAGATAATTACATGGATGTTAAACTACGTTGGACAGGGGATAAATTAGTGTTATTAAAAGCGATACAAACAACTTTTGATGTCTAATGGATTTAATAAACGATTAAAAATACTTAATTTTAAGGAGTGTCTTTTCAAAACAAAAGACACTCCTTAAAATTTTTATTAATGTTAGCATGTTCAAAACACATAAAATAAAATATTTTGAAGACGGCGGTACTGGTGATTCTAACGATAACAAAACTATTATTGGTGGTTTTTTTTAGTCGATGAATTGGAAGCCAGCAGTTTCTGCTATTGGTATCGCAGGAGCGAATATAGGGCAGAACTTGTCAAATGCAAATACCGTCAATTCTTCGTCAGAGCAGAGTGCAAATGTAAGGTATAATGTTGCAAAGGGATTAATGTCAAGCGGTAATCCGTATGCGATGGCCGCAGGAGCTGGTATTGCTGCGCTACAAGCATCAGGAGGTTTTGGGGATAATTCAATGACATCAGGAGATGCCTTAGCCGAAAGCATGGGACTTGGCAAGTCGTTTGACAATAAAACAAAAATAATGTCTTGGGCATTGCCAGGCTCAGGTTGGTTTGCTAAAAAAACAAACAACTATAAAGCCTCTAATGAGCTACAGCAAATGGCATCTGCTTATGCAGGTACGGCTTCGTCTGCATTAACTGCAGAAAAGAATGCAGGCGCAAAAATTCTCGGTAAGAAAAATAGAAAAAAGGTAAATAATTTTATTAATGAAGTAAATAAGCAAGATTCTGCTATATAGAATATTTATCAAAATAGTAGAGACGCTCAAAATGCTGCGTCATCAATGGCCTCAATGTTAGCGTCAAGGGCACAAAATGAATTATTAGGTTATAATTCCGTTCTTGCTAGAGCTGCAAAATTAGGAGGTGTTTTAAAAACAAGACAATAGTCTAGAGAATTTTCAAAAACATTTTGGGAATCAAAAATTTTAAAAACTGGCGGTTTGTTAACATAGGAAGCGGAAGTTAGAAAGCTAACTAAAGAATTTTGGAGTAATCCCGCTAGATTTGAAGTTAATCCGCAAAAGTTTTAGGATGGTGGAACAATGAATGTTATACCCGAAGGAAACTTACACGCAAGAAAACATCATATGGAAGATGATGAACACATCACAAAAAAAGGCATTCCAGTTGTAGATTCAGAAGGCCGTTAGCAGGCTGAAATAGAAGTTAATGAATTAATATTAACTTATGAAGTTACAAAAACAGTTGAAACATGGTGGAAAGAATGGTGCGAAACTGAAGACCAAAAAAGAAAAGAAGAATTAGCAATTTTGTGTGGAAAATATTTAACTGACTAGATTATTAACAACACTGACGACCGCACTGGATTAATAAGAAAAACTAAAATCTAAAATGGAATATTTATCTTCAAAAAAACCATATTTAAGTGTGACAAACCCGTTTGATAATATATCAGACAAACTTTAGTCAAGAAAAAAGGAACAGAATAATCAAAGTACATTTGGTGGTAATTTTTTAAAAATTGGCAGCAGTATTATAAACGGAATTACTAGTGGTTTAAATGCAAAAAGTTTAATTAAACAAAAAGAGGATTAGCGTGTAGAGATGTTTGAAAAAGCGAAATAGTACGCAAAATTGCAAAACAATATAAATAGGTAGATTTTTAATAATACATCTATATTACAAAATAACTACAATAATTTTAGTTATTAACACACAAAAAAAATATAAAATATAATATATTATGGCTGAACAAAAGGAGAGGCGTACATATACTTATGGCAACGACCAAGTCGATGTAACAGATTTGACAAGGTTAGTCATGAACAACCTCAATGAATATACAAGCATAATGCCATTAAAGGACAAACAAAAAGCGGAAGTGGCTTCTGAGGTTTCTGACATTATGAATGGACTTGCCTCTGGTGCATACGCATTTAATGACGCTGGAAGTATCATTGGCAAAAGTGAATTACCAGTTTATGATAATGGTGTTAGTCCAACACAATATGCTGTTTATTATATAAATGACGCAGTTGATACTTTGTTAAAGAATAAAAAACAAGATGAACCTATAGTATCAGAAAAGGGCGACGCTAAAAAAATAGAATTTGATAGGTATTATGCTGCTAATAAATTCATGAATGATTTACCTAGCGACGAAAAGGGTAATACCCATATTGAAGATTATATAAAAACAACAAAAACTAAAAATAACGATGTTGACCCGATAACAGGTAAAAATACATATACTATAAAATTGGATTATAGCCCTGTTTATTCAGAATGGGATCGTTGTTTAAAAGATTTCCGCTATAAACTTTCTCATGATGATTTTAATATTTCTGACGAAATTAAGGATGAAACCATTTTGGACATTGATAAGCTCTTAACAAAACCACGAGAAAAAAGAACTATTGATGATTATAAACCATTTTTCTTTCCACTAATTGCGCAAGAAAAAGTAGTAGAATACGACCCTGTTAACAAAACTGAAGAATCTCCAAAAGAACAAGTTGTAAAAGATGGTAAATATCAAGTTGCTATCGATGGAGATGGAAATATAAAAGAAATTTTAGACACAGAAAAAAATGAATAGAAAACAGCAGATCAATATAAATATGAAAAAATGTTAGAAGAGAATTTTGATAAGGCAGCACAAAATGATCTAACAATTTTAGACGATTATGATTTTGACTTATTATCATTTAGAGATGATAACCCATATTTGACAGATATGTCAAAAAGATTTTTGACACAAGGAGCATAGATAATGGATGCTGTATATACTATGGATCCAAGTTATTTGTTGTATAGTAAAGGCGGCAATAATCAATTAACCTATTTTTTTACAGGGCAAAAACCTGCTGGAAAATCAGATTTTAGCTGGTATAAGGCACAAGTAAATTCATATGATATTAACGATCCGCTCGTAACTAGTAGCAAATTGCGCATTAGAATGAATTGGTTTTTAATTGATTTTTACAGGTAGTTTCTATCAAAAGCAGACGGAGGTACATCAGATTCTGATGGGATCGAGCCTATTTATGAAGGTAAAGGGAAAAAAATATTTGTTGCCCAAGGAATGATTAATCCAGAAACAGGTAGGTGTTATGCGCTTTCTGTTGATACAGGCACAGGTAAATTAAAAATATTAAAAACATCAATAAAAGATTTGATAGAAAAAATTAATGAAAACCCGTATAAAAGTCAACAAAAATTAAACCTTTTAAAGAAGAAATATATGGACACGTTAACATAGTACGATCCAACAAAATCTAATGATTTTTATAGAGCATATTATGACGAACCAGAGTATGAACTAGACAAACAATATCAATGGGATTTTGAAGAATTAGATAGAAAAAAAGCAGCGGCTGAAGTTGCATCTAGTATAAATAAAATGCAAGCAGGAGGAACGGTGTATTTAACAGAAAGTGAGATTTTGGAAAATAAAAGCAATAAAAAGCCTAAAAGTGATATATAGGAAAAGTATGACAAATCAAAAACAAATCTTTCTGGGTAGAAGTAGTTTTTAACAGGACAAGAACCAGCGTTTGATGACGCAGATTATTTGTTGTCTAGTTTAAACGGTAGAGATACGGCAAGGCTTGTTGCACTCGGTGCTGATGTTGTATCTCTTTTGAGTAATATGTTTGTTGGGCCAGGTACGGTTATTAATGCGATATCAAGTGTTACTTCTGATCTTATTAATGCTGGTGCTGATTTTTCAGATGATCAATTAACTTTTGGCGATGCATTTCGTAATACAGCACTTAATGTAGGATTAGATTTAATTGGTGTAATTCCAGTTATAGGTGTAGCAGGAAAATATGGAAAAATTGCTAAGTACCTACCAAAAGTTGGACATTTAATTGGTGGTTTATTAACAGCAGAAGCTGTTAGAGGTACTATTAATAACGCAGACAAATCATTAAGTTGTTGGAAAAAACTTTGTGATGGCAAACTAGACGAGATTAAAAAAGAAGAAGCATTTGAACTTATAAATGCCCTTACTTTGACCCTTGGAATAAGCTCTGCTGCTGTAGGAAGAGCAAAACGAGGAAGTGAGGCCAATAAAAGATTAGGTGATTCAAATGTAGAAATGGAGGTTAACGTGACTTCTAATGGTAATTCAAAAACAGTTAAGCTATCAGAGGGAGAAATTGCAGAAATCAATGATATTGGTACAAAAAATGGTACTGCAGCAGCGAATCAAAAAGCAGCAAACATCGTAAAAACAAAAACAAATGATAATACTATTGATGTCAACAATTTTCAAATAGATGGAATGTCATATAAAGACCCAAATGGAAAGTGGTATAATTTAAAAAATAAATTCAATATTGGGTTTAATAATTTAGAATATGACAAAAATTTAAAAGGATATGCGTTTAATGCTTCTGCTGCAAAAGAATTTGAAAAACAAAAACCAAATTTAGAAAGTAGTTTTGTTGAAAGAATGTTTTTTAGACTTCAAACGGGCATGAGCTATGATTAGGCAAAAGTGTTGTATGAAAATTTCAACAACAAAAAACAAACTACAAATGCAAATACAGGTACAACTACAACTAATAAATATGGAGGCAAACTCACCCCTTTTAGTCAAGCCCGATCATATTCTTCCCGAATGATTGGGTATGGACAAACTGGAATGCAAATTCAGGAAGGGAACGAAAATAATTCAAACAATTTTTTAAGCACTAATCCGCTATGGTAGAATTTTTCAAATTCTATTTTATACAATTATCATAATGGCAATATATACGATTATCGAGCAGGGCTTCCGTCATAGTTAAAACTAAATTTTGACAAGGATACTGAAACATTTACTATAACTGATAAAGCAGGAAATACAATAAGAATAAATTCTGATGGCAATTGGACTGCTGATGATGGCACAATTATAAACCCTAAAAAAGTTGGTGTATTCAGAAATAAACAATTTTAGTCAATTTTTGGCGATCAGGCTAATAATTATGAAACAGCTTATGATATAATCCATTCCTTTAAAAATAACTTAGGAAAATATACTGAAAATTATCAAAGGGCAAATTCAGACATTGAATTTGGAAAAATTGACAATAATGGAAATTATATTACTTGGAATTTAGACGATTTAAAAAAGGCAATTGTTGGATATGATCCTAATCAACAAACTTATAAATTGAGTTTTGATTAGAATGACGGGAAATTAAAATATCTTGTTGGTCAAAAAAATAAAGATGGAATATATGAGTACAATTGGGTTGACGTCGGAGATGAAGGGAGTGAAATGAATGTAAATGGTAATAGGTATCAAAGAAAAGGGAATCAACTTGAACGAGTGTATACATACGATCGGAGCAGATATGACAAGGCACTCGATTTACAAAACGACCAAGTCAATGCAAATCAGTATTATCGATATGTCAATGGAATGTTAGAAACTTTAAACAAACAAGATAGGGATGAATTAATATTAACTGACAAGCAAAGATTGGAATTAGGATTGAATGAGGATTAGCATTTATACAAGGACGGTGATACTTATAATATATACACAAAAGATTCTGATGGCAATTATATAAAAGATGATAGAGTTCTTAAAGGAGACGATTTAACTAAAGCTGGTGTTACTTTTAATGAAAAATCATTAAGGATAAAAGGACGCTATTATTCTTCAAATCCTGACGGGCCATCTTATTTAAATGAATCTGATTTAAATGTCAATAACGAAAAAGACAATTGGCAAAAAGGTTCAGAATTTGTTCCACAGAATAATTATTTAAATAAAGCTATTGAATCTGGGCTAATTACAACTGATTAGATAAACGCAGCAAAAAACGCAGCCTCTTCAACTGATTTTTATTATGCTAGATAGAATATTATTGACGCTTTAAGTAACGATAAGAATGTTTATGATTGGAATGATTTTGCCACCCAAAATACTGATGGAACTTATGATTTTGATACACCAAAAAGGCAAAAAAAGATATATGATGACATTGAAAGGCTTATCGGTTCTTGGAATAATCAAACAGATACAATAGAAGGTGGGTTGAAAAACGATGAGCTGCAAAGTGTTTTATAGCATATTGGTGCCGTTAATAATGGTCTTTTAAAGACTGACGAATACAGCAATCAGCAAGACATATTAGCGGAAATGCTACAAAAGGCATCGGCAACTAAACCACAAAATGTTGTTACTCCTCCTGTTAAATCGTATGATTATTTAAGGCAAGCAACTGAGGGTGCGAATGCGGCAATGCTTGGTTTGCAATTAAATGCTGATAACAAAATCAGGAATTTAAGCAAAATTGAATATACACCCAAGCAGGCTCCTGCTTAGATGCAAACAAGAATTTCAACACCAAGTGCTTTAATTTAGACATTAAATAACGCTGGATAGACTTATCGAAATTCTGCATATAATTACAAACGCAATACTGCGGACGCCGCGACAGGTCTTGTTGCTGACCTTATGGCAGATTAGCAAATAGAATCAGCAAGGAATAATGTTAATTTAAAAATTGCAGCCAATGACGAAGAACAAAAATAGGCTGCATTACAAACGGCTTATAAAAACGCAGCAGAAAGGACAAAAGTTGCTGACGAAAATAATGAGCTTCGTTCAAAAATTAATAACTATAACAATTAGATTGATGCTAATTATACAAAAGAAAGCACAAATAAGATTAGTTAGTATGCAAAGAACTTGATAACAAGACTTAATGCGTACCACACAGAAGATCGCGATAATGCACTCAAGGCTGCTGTTGGACAGTTTGATACAACAAAGGAAGGTAAAGAATTGAAAGATGCAGTCAATAAAGCTTAGATTGCTTTAACCAAAGGCAAGGTAACAATACAACAAGAATATCAAGACGCATATAATAAGGCTAATGGTGATACAATTCAAATAAAGGCTGCACAATAGAAAAAAGAAAAATAGCTGCAAGATCTTACGAATGCGTATACTTTAGCAGCAGCAACGTATCAAAACAAACAAAATGATTATTTGTAGTCATATTTACAACATATAGCAAACCCAAATGGATTTAGTACATGGGGTGCACCGCAAGCAGGAAGTATCTCTAAATATTTAAATACTAAGTGGACGACTGAACCAACATATAAAAATGGAGGCGCATTAGAGGCAACTAAACTTTCAATAAGAAGTAATGCTTTAGTATATCTTTAGAGATTTTTAAAAAATTAAAACATGCAAAACAGTTTTATAAATATATTTGATAATGGTGGTCCAGTTTGGACCACCTATACAAATGCTGAATATAACTATACGCCACAGAAGCCAGAGGCAAAAAGAGAAGAAAAAAAGACCGAAAAAGATGATGATGACGGTTTGAATTTCAAGGATTTTGCTACACTAATCGAAAAAGTTGACGGATTGCCAAATGACAAAAGAAAAATGCTTGAATCTGTTGAATAGTTATTTTATTATGCTGATGCTTATGGAAATGGCACTATTGATTAGTCTCATGCATAGTAGGTATATTTATCTATTCTGTCACAAATGGGAAGCGCAACATAGTCTAAGGAGGCATATAAAAAAGCAGCTGACCAAGTTGAAAAAACAGGAGGAATGTATGAAGCTGTTATATCTGATTCAGGTGCGGTATTAGTAATGGACGCAAAAGGCAATTAGGCTTGGATGAGGCCAGAAGAATATGCAAAATATAGGGATAAAGTAAGTCTTGTCACTAACAATGACGTTCTTGTTAGTAGGGCTGAAAATGATGATTTTGCGTTTAACGATAAAGTTTTATAGTTTGTTTCTAATGGCATTGGAATTAAAGAGGCGACAGACTTAATTGAAAACAGCGCAAAAAATATTGGGGCCACTAGTACTTCTCAAGAAGGATATATTGACAAGCAAAATAGGATTGGAATAGATTATCTAAAGGAAGCTTATAACAAAGCAGTACAGATGGTTAAAGAAGACCCGAATTCAGTTCCTGGCGGTCTTGAAGAGTTAATGACAGTTGACGGTTTGTACAAGGCAAAACTTATTACCAAGGATAATTATGGTCAAATAGTGCGTTCCCTTAATTATATTTGGAAAACTCTTCCACAAAATGCTAAAACATTATTAAAAACAAAGTGTGAAGAAGGTTCTGAAAAAGAAGCATTGGAATTAGTTTCATAGTTGTTATTAAGTAGGCTTACGCAAGATTATAATATTGAAGCTGATCTTGAAGCTGATACTGCTGACAACAGCAAGAAAGGTTCGTCAAAATCTGATAAATTATTAGATTTAAAGAACAGTACTTTGATGCTTCTTGAAACAGGAAATGTTCCAAGGCGTGATATAACAATATTTGCAGGAACATCTGATGCGTTTACAGCTAGATTTTACACTGCTCCTATAACAAAGAACGACAAGAATTATGGTGCTTGTTCATTGTATGACATGACAGAAACCGATATTGCAGCATTACTTGATTTTAATAGTATATACATGGGCGGATAGAGAATCAAAAATCTAGATATGGCATGTAGTACTGACGGGAAAGTTTCATTAGTATATTTACCAAGCACTCTTGATGAAAATACACAAGCTGTTAAACCAAATCTTGAGTTTCTTGGCGAGATAGAAGCGGTTAAAGATGACCTTCGTTCTAGAGGTTTATTAAAGGGTCATGAATTAAATGTTGATGATAAGACAAGTGAATCAAAGAAAAAACAAATGATTCAAGAAGTCAATGATGCATTTAGAAGTGCTGGTTTGCAAGTTTATCTTAGAGAGGATGGTCTTGTTAATGACTATGCATACAAACGCTTTGCGGTAATACAAGGCGCGGCTAAGGCAGAAGCATTTGATGGCGGAGAAGATGCAGCGGATGCAACAGTGCATTTAAAGAAATTAGGCAGCAATGATTAGTCATCAGCAGAACAAATATCTAGAATCTTAGGGAGGAATGCTTCTGAAAACGAAAAGAAGAAATATAAGATTGACGTTGACAGTTGGATTGGAGCAGACGATGCTTATGAAGGCCTTATATTTATTCCTGTTGAATCAAGCTTCTTATTATCCGCTACGGCGAGTGGCGTTCAAATACCAGGTTCTTTAGTAAATGAATTATACAGAAAAGAACAAAATATAAAACCAAAAAGAGCTGAATATGTTGAAGCTCCAGAATAATGAAAATGTTAAATATGGCTGAAAATACGAGTGAAGTATCACAAGAAATTGAAAATACAGCTGTACAGGAAAACACTCCAGAGGTTTCAAATGAGACCTCTGGAGTGTCTGTACCTAATAGTTCTTTAGAAAATGATTTTGAGGATCATACCAATTATGATGAACTTTTTTCAAAATTAAATAATGTACAAAGTCCGTCAATTGACAATCCTAAACCAACTGAAAAAACACATGATATGTTTTTAAATATCATAACAAACCCTACATACTCAATGCAGGATTTTTTGGATGTTGGTTATACTGCTAATAATGTAACACTGAAATCAAAAGATAGTTACTTAAGTAACGATCTTGTAAAAAAAGCCTTTACTGATTAGAACGGAGAATTTAACGAAAAAGCTTTTTCTGAAGTTTACGACAGTGCAAAAATACTTCGTGATGGGATTGTTGAGATTGCAGATTCGTATGATATGCAGCAACAATTTGTGTATGACCCCAATAATATATATGCTCCTGATGAACAAAAAGTTGATTGGGATGATCCAAACAATAAAAAACTTCAAGTTGTTTACAATCCATATCGGCAAAATAATTCACTAACAACAATTGGGCAAATGGGTCCAAGGCAATTGTCTGATGAAGAAATTGCACAAACCCAAAAAATTTACGACCCTGCTACAGATACTTGGAATGAATCGCCAAACGACGAATCATTTTTTGCCCATATATTTGACACTCGTGTTTTAGCTCAATGGGAATTTAATGCCGATGAAAACGGAAATCCAACAGAAGATGAAGATAAAATAGTTTATAAAAAAGGACAATACAAAACTAATGACAATGGAACGTTTTATTATGAAGAATTAAATGGACGTTCTGTTGATGGTAAGGTTGTGTTAAATAAATTCAATACGATAACAACAGATGGCTCTTGGATAAACCAATTTGACCCATTTGATAGTGATGATATTAATCAAAAATCAATGATTGGTACTGTTGCAAAAAATGCAGTGCTTATTGGCGCAATGTTCATCCCATATATTGGACCTGTTATTACAGGAGCAAGTTTGTTGACATAGTTAGGGGGATTATTTAGCATTGCAGGGAAAATGATTACTGGGAGCGATAGTCCTATATTGAATAGTATAGAAGGATTTGCCTAGTCATGGAATAGGCAGACCCTTAGAACTGAGTATGCAAAAACTCATACTTGGTGTTTTGAAAGTTGGTTTTCAACATGTGCTGATTTACTTGCTCAGATAAGAGAATAGCGAATATTGTTTGAATGGCTTCCTGCTGTTTTTAAAGGCAATAAATTAAAAAGCAGTATTGATTGGGGATTTGACGAGGGAAAACAAATAAAATTTCAACAAGAACTTATCAGGAAAAGAAAAGAATTATTAACAACACAAGCAAATCAATTAGCTAAAAAAAGAGCAATAAAAGCTGGCATCACTGAACAGGAAGGACAATTCACAATGCAAAGTGTAGCAGATGCATAGTTCTTAGAGAAAGCAGCAAATATGCAGGGAATGGCTGATTTTGCTGCTTATATGCAAGGCTATAATAAAATTGGCGAAGTAGCATCTAAAGTATACATGGCAGGATTGATGGCAAGCCCAATGTATGGAGAATTAAAACTTGCAGGTGCTGACGACGTGGATGCTAGTATTTTTACATTCGCTCGTTTTGCCGCAGAAATGGCTTTGTTAAACACACCAATTGGTGATTTCTTTTTGCCAGAAATGCGTATTAATAAGTTGCAATGGCGAAATACAGCAAGGGCAGCAATGAATGCTAAAACAGCAGAAGGTGAATCGGCAAATGCATTCACTAGAACAGTGATGAATCAAATAAAGTTAACACCAAGACCAGCAGTTGATGCGTCTTCTATTGAAAAGCAGAATTATTTTAAAAAGGTATTAAATTTCTTCAAGTCTCTTCCTGATAAGGCTGCAGCTGGTTAGCTTAAGGGAAATACAGTAGGATTAACATTTAACGCTTCTTTTGCTGGAGGTCTTGAAGCTGGCGTTGTAAATGACATTGAGGAATTGTTTAATGATTTAACAAAATCCGCATGGAATGCTAAAAACTATTTTGTAGGTTCTGACGAGAGAATAGGTGCCTTTGAAAACAAATTTGACAGGTACGGAATGGGTATGTTTGCTGGTATAGTCGGTGGAGGTGTTAATAGCGCATTCACTAATTATAAAGCCGTAAAACAGCAAAGTGTAAATAGTTTTGATGAAGCAATGAAATAGCTGGTTTATATTGTTCGAAACAATTAGACCGCTGAGTATAAGGATTATATAAATAAACATATGACACTTGCATCTAGGAATCTTTCAACGAGAATTGTTCCTGGTACAGAATCGTATGATGTTGCAAAAGACTATTATGATTCTTAGGATTATGCATGTAAAAAAGCATTGTTTGATTAGATCGACTTAATCGAAAGAGCTGCAGATGCAAATGGAGCAAAAGTTTCTGATGATTCTTTAATGGGCTTGCATGCTGATTTATTAAAAGAATTTAGACTTGGTGTATTATCAGAATCAGCTACTATTGGTAATAGTGTACAGGCATTTAATATCGTTGCAAATGACATTGTTAAATTAAGTCTTGCTTTAAATGAGGCAAAAGGTGTAAAAACACAAAATATTGACGGCTCTGAGATGACTGATTCTCAAAAAATAGCAGCAAAAAAAGAAGCTAAAGAAACAAATAGTAATGAAAGTAATGATGTAATCAAACAAAAAGAAATAGAAAAAATTCAAGAATAGCTTAACGAAAAGATTTAGTTAAAGGATGATATTTTGTCAGGGAAACGTGCGCCTGAAATGATCGCTGCCGCACTTGTAGAGATGACGCCTGGTATTAATCAAAATATGATTCCACCCACATTTGAAACATATTGTGCAGCGGTAACTCATAAAAAATATAATGAAATAGACAATGATACCATTGAAAAGCTGAAAAAAGAATATGAAGCATTCAATCAAATGGATAAAGCATTAGCGGCTGATGCTTTATCAAAATGGTATTTAGAGCATGGTCGAAACAGTTCTGCATACTTAAAAGAAACTATACAAAATTATCTTTTGCGAAACGATAATATCAATATACAAAAAATAAATGACATAATTGGTTTATTCCGCATAAACCAAATGCGGAACCATGCAAACAGAACTAAGGGTGACAAAAGTTTTTACGAGCGTTGGATTGAAATGCAATAGGACACATATAGCGAGGATGCAAATGAAGTATTTGGTTCAATTGTAGCCGATGAAAATGGTTTTGTTTACACCAAACAACTTGCTCAATTAGTTTATGAACTTGCAGAAAGTATTGGCTTTAATAAATAGAGTGACAGGATAAAAAACAAAAGTGAAAAACTTAATAAGTTAATATCAAGTCTAAATAGTTTTAAAAAACTTTTTAAAGATTCTATTGAAAACTTCAAGGATGCAAAAAATGTCAAAGCTTCTGATGTAATACTTTATGGTCTAACATAGTAGGCAAATGCACTTTTAAATAGTACTATTTAGAATCAAACTCAAAAAAACAGCTTATTAGATGGAATTATTAATACATATTTAGACAATGTAAATAATAATCCTTCTATTGCTAATAGTTCGCTTGTTGAAAATTTTAGAAAATCATGGCAGGAAATTAGACAAAGATTTTAGGATGCAATAGATAAATACGAGGCGTCGAAAGAAAAAAATAATGCTGCTTCTGTACTATTACATGAAATAAATAAATTAAATAAAAAAAGTAGACGCAAAATTAATTTATTTATAAAAAATTTAAATGATTTTACAAGTGCAATATATACAAGGCAAGGTGAATTAGAGCAAAAAATTGATTAGCTTACAGATGCTGAAAAAACTGAACTAGAAGATATAAAAAATCAATTAAGCAACTTAAAAGAAAATTCAGAAAAGTTAGAATAGGCATTTAATGAAAATAAAGAAGATATTATAAGCTAGTTAAACGAAGCATTGAAAGACAAAATAAAAGAAGATTTTCAAAACACAATCCTAAAAGTAAATCTCGCAATTAAAGACATGCAAAAAGAAATTATATTAGATTTCAAAACTTTACTTGAAGAGGTTGTATCTAATGGTATTTTAATAAAAGGAATGTGTGATGTACAAACGAAAACAATGCTTTTATAGTTAATCTCTATTTATAGGAATGCAAAAAACAATTATAGCTCTGTTATTAATGACGTAATTTTAAACTAGTTAGCTGATCGGTTGCAAGCTACTGCGGATACAAGCGTTCTTAAAGCATATATTATAGATATAAACAAAAAAAGATTAAATAATTTTGTCGATAAATTTAATAGTGTTTTCAATCAAGAACTTTCTAAAAAGAAAGAAGATATTATTTAGTCTATAAATATTGTTGATTTAAGATACCTTTTGGATAAGGCAGGAAAAAAAGAATATGAAAATTATTCAGACTAGCAGTTAATAGATATTTTCTTTGATAAGAAAAAAATAAATGAATTAACTAAAATAGACAAAGAAAAAATAGAAAATGATACAGAATGTTTAAGAATATCAGAAGATTTAAACAATATAAAAGAATAGGTTAATGAATACTTTTTGCTTTTTGTTTTAAAAAATAAAAAACTTTTTGAAGAATTTATTAAAGAGCAAGAAAATGACCTAAATAATGACATAAATGAAATCAACCCTCTTTTAGAGGATTTGTTTAACAATGTAACACCAGAATTAAAAAACACAATAATTGATTTTGCATCTCGTTTTGAGTATCTTGATGAAAGTAATAATAATCTATATCAATTAAATCAAATTGAAGGTTTATATATTTTCTCTGATGAAGATAGCGATATAACTTATAAATCATTTGAAGATCGTATTTTAAAACACAATAACCTGACTAATTTTGATTTTTTAGATGCTAATCTTAGGAATGATTACAAAAACTATCAAAATGATGCTAAAAATATAAATCAACTAAACAATTTTGATAATGAAGAAAGTGAGATAGCAAAATTATCTGATACTCCAATTGTAAGTCTTTTACAATAGTTTATAAACAACGAAACTAATTAGACTTTCTCAGTTAATGATTTGTTGGATAAATTTGAAAAAATTTTCAATCAAACAGTACCAATTTATTCAATAAAAGATAAAAGTAATGCCAATAAAACTGATTTAACTAAATATAATTTCGACTATGCAGATTATTAGTAGTTGACAGATTTAATTAGTCATTTAAAATCATTACGATCTATTGTTGCCTGTGCAGTTAATGATGATTTGAGCTTAAGTAAATTATCATGTTTTAATGCAACAATAAATGCCGTGGCAAAAAAAGTCAATTTAGAAGGATGGGAGGACTTATTGGTTATCGATAGCAACTCTGGAAATGTTTTATTGACAGACATTAATAAACTTTTAGCAACTTTAGAGCATTATAAAACTTTATTTGACGTAAACAACAAAAAGAAAATTTTATCAACTAAAAAAGCGCAATTAAATTATTAGTATATTGTTTATAACAGAATTAAAAATTTTGCAGAAAATATTCGCACTGTTTTTTTGTAGAATAGTGACAATGATGAGGTAGAAAAAATAAATAAAACTATAATTGCTGCAGTTATAAGTGCCAAAACATTAGAAAGTTATTATAAAGCAGATGTTAAAGATAGAGCTTTAACACTCCCTCCTGATGTTGAGAATAAAATGTTTGAAGAGATTGTCGCAATAAAAGATGCGTTTTATGATTTATTCAAAGATGACACTTCTGTTGAAAGGCTATAGAAATATTTTAATACTGATGTATTTTCATAGTTAGCAAATTTCAGAGGTAATAATTTTGAATTAAATGAAACAACATAGGATATTGACGACAAAAACTTTTTAGCGGAACTTAGCAGTTGGATCGGTGTAAAAACATCTAGTTTCTATGATTTATGCCAAAAAACAAGCGATGGCAAAATTATTGAGATTAATTCACAATAGATTGCCATTCATCACGCAGTATCTCATTTGGTTAATGGCGATGTAACAAAAAATGTTATTAAGGCTTTATAGTTGACAATTTTAAAAGAATTAAAAAATATTGAAACAACAAATCAACTTGAAGACTTTACAAAAAAATACAACTTTAACCCAGATTATATAAAAGTTTTAAAGGAAAGGTTTGATAAAGGTAAAATAAAAAATACTGATTTAATTGATCATATCGAATTACCTTTTTTTGAGAATAGTATTCTTATACAAGGTCTTGCAGGAACTGGTAAAACAAGTGTGATAATTAAAAATGCTATTAAAATAGCTACTCAAATTAATCCAAAATTATCTTCTAAAATTCTTGTTCTTTCTGGTGTTAATTCGGATGGTTTAAAAGAATCTTTGCAAAAAAGTTTTAATGTTCCAAAAGAAAACGTAAAATACTATGCTGATTTTGTTGATGAAATTAGTGAAGAATATAAAAATACAAAGGAAGATAAAAACAATTTAATTGACAAAAAGCCTAAAAAAACAAAGAGCGGTATTACTTATATAGATTATAATTTAAATGCAAATACAAATGATTATTCATTGATTGTTTTTGATGAGGTAACAAATGCAACAAATCCTGAAATAGCTACTTTAAATAATTTTTGTAATCAAAAAAATATTTCAATGATTTGTTCTGGCGATTTCAATCAAAGCACAAAAGTAGTTAAATCTAGTTCAAATTTTGAAGTGGTATTAAATTTACTTCCTAATATGTTTATAACAACTCCCAAATAGGGTGTTGTTTTAAGATCTGGCAATACACAAGTAATAACTAATAATAGTATATTAAATGATATTACTACCAAATTTTTATTAGGCAATGAAAAAATCGAAAGTGAACTTCATTATTTTAAAACAGAAAATGGCGAACTACGAGGGCATAGAATATTATATAAAGATGAAATAAAAGCATGGCAATCCGAAATAGATGATATGCTTAACAAATTAGAAGAAAATCAAAAAATCGGATTGTACATAGAGAGTAATAATGATGAAATATATCAATATATAGTAAATAAAGGATTTGAAGACAAGGTAGAAATTTTTAATAAAAATAAAAAAGCTCAGGGTTTAGAAATGAGATTTTTTATTTTGCGCCAAAAAGAAAATCTCAAACAAACAAATATTAAAGACTTTTATACCAATGCAACTAGAGGAGTTTAGGCAACATTGATAATTGCAGACCATTCGACTTTTCAAATAAAAAATTGCAAGTCTCCTGATAAATTTTCTGTTATAGAAACAATATCACAAAAAGCTATAGACAGTTATAATGCTTATAAACAACGCCAATATGAAGTCGCTATACACGATCCAGAAAAAATAACATATAAAGCTCCAACCAAAACTGATTTAGGAATTGAATTAGAAGCAAAAAAAATAGAAACAAAAGATGATCTGGTTTCGTTTTTAAACAAAAAAAATCAAGAAAATAGAAATAAGATTTTAGATGAAATAAAAAAACTTGAAAGTAAATTGCCAGAACAAAAAATTATTGATGAGCAAAATCAGCAATTATATAAATACCCATATAATATAAATCAAGGTTTTGGGCTTGGGTGTACATTTAAGCTTTTAACAGAAGATGGCTCATAGTATGATTTTTATTATATTACAGGTTTGCAAAAAGATAATAATGGTAATATACAAAACGTTTCATTTGAAAAAGTTCATGACGGGAAAACAACTGAAGAGACTATGAGTGTCAGTGAATATAAGAAAATGGTTGATGATTCACTTTTAGCATATCCAAATTAGCAAACCGATGCGACAAAAGAGGAAAGTACAATAACAGTTGAGCAGCTTGATAAAATAATAAATGAACTTTAGCCAAAGATAGATAATAATGAAACTATTACCATTGATGACATAAGGCAAAGTGCAAAAAATAATAATTTATACATTCCTGATGCATTGTTGAACACTATTAGCTCGTTTATAAATCAACCGTAGCTAAAAGATGTTGTAGATACTTCTTAGCCGACGCCACCACAAACAACCACTACTCAGACTTCACAATCTAAAGGAAGCAAACTTCTTGATAATTTATTGGAAGAAGGTTCTGAAAAAACAATTGTGCCTGAAACTTTAATTGATACAGGCACTCTAAATGATGAAGAAGTAAATGATGTTACTATATAGTTTGCACCATTAGAGTAGCCACATTTTGATGAATTTTTAAATCAAGATCATGGTGGTGGGTTAAAAAATAATTTTATGACCGTTTATACACAAACAACATTAGTGCCAGGTGTTAAATTTGACAACAATGGTAATGTTGAAATGTTGGATTAGGATGTGAACTTTCGTATAGATTCTGTTAATGGACTAAAAAAACTAATAGAATAGAGAGGATGGAAATTAAAAGATGGAATAGATGTTAATAATGGGAGAACCGAAAAAGTTATATACTTAGAAATTTTAAATTAGCTTCGTTCAGATGTATTGTTCGCAACAAGTCAAAAAAATTTATTAAGAAGGTTAAGTGCAACATTTAATAAATACTTTGATTTTGATATTTCAAATGTTGACTTTGAAGTCTCTTGGATATTTAAATCATGTAACGTTGTAAGCACTAAAGAAAAATATATTGATAGTGTAAATAGTAAAAAATCAAATGATTTAAAATCATTTGAATCAAAAACTTTATTATGCGAAGAATATGATTAGGTATTAAATGTAAGAAAAACCGAAGAAAAAGATGGTGTATTAAAAAAAACAATCAGTCTTGTAATTGGCACAAAATCAGACGGTGATATTTTGGAATTACCTATATTTACCTTGAGGTCTCCATTTAGTTTAATTGCAGAAATTTATGAATTTAAAAATGAATTTACTGGTGATTTAAAATCTTTTAGTGATTAGTTACAAAAAATTTGGTTTGGAAAAATTGATTTAAAAAAGTTATAGCAAGTAGTAGGACTACTTGATAATTTCTTGGCTAATAAAAATTTAGATACTCCTGATTTAAAGTATTTAAATAACTTGCGCAAGTTAATTAAATTCTATATCAAAGGTGGAGCTTATGTTATAGAATTAAAAAAGTTTAGTCCATATGAAAACAATGGCCACTCAATAGGAAGCTATGTAGTTTCAAAAGCAAGAACTAGCATAACGAATAATGTTCAAAATGATTATTTCCCAACAGTAAAAGAGATAAGTGATGAGACATTTAAAAATTTTGAGGCAGTTTCAAATATTATGATTGGTGGTCTAAAAAGTACAAATGGTAAAGTTGGAGATATTAATATACCTGATCATACTCCGTTTATTCTTGTTACTTAGAATCCGAATTTACGCAACGCTTCTTCCGCAGAGTTGTTAAATATATTTATTAAACAACAAGAAAATCCTAAAATGGTTAAAAGCGTTTCTATTGTCTTATTACACTCTCCAATTGCTGATATGTCAAAAATGGATATGCAATAGCAGAATGAAGCTTTTAAAACAAACTTTGACGCATATATTGAATTATTGTATAAAACAATAAAAGAAAAAAAGAATAGCAATGTTTTTTATGGCACAAAATACACTGCATATCATTTAATAAAAACATTATGGGGCGATGAAAGTTTTTTAGAAGCAATATAGAATCCACAGAAAGTAGACCCAAATTGTAATTCTGACGGAATAAGTGAGTATAAAATAAATCTTGTAAAAGAGCTTTTAAACAAAATCGAACAAAAAGCAAATGCGCTGTTAAAAGAAAGAGATGATTTAAAAACTTATAATGAAGCTTTATCTGTCGTGTTAACATCGCAAGAAGAAACGGATTTGTTTGACTTTTTAGGTTTAAAATCAACTGTAGATACTTATAAGATTTTTAGACTACTTCTTTTAAACTTAGTTTATTATTCGGATACGCTTAAAATAAAAAATGAAGGATTTGATTGGTTTTTAACTGAAGAAACAGATCTTTTAAAACATGATGGTACAACAAATATTATTGAAGGAATCCCTCATAAAACATCAAACAATCTATAGCTTATTGTTGATTCGTTACAAAAAAATAAAATACAATATATATCAATAAGATGCAAAGCTGATACTTCTAAAAATGTATTGGAAAACAATAATGATTTCTTCTATGTTAGTGTTGATGCCAATAATAGATTTCAAGTTGACGGATAGTCTTTTATGATGTTAGGAGAAATAAATAGTCCTTTGTTCCAAATAAATATTGATGCTTGTGAAGAACTGTTTGATATACAGACATACAAAGAAACTGATATAACAGATGAAGGTAAGCAAAAGACGCATACCATTATACAATCAAATGGTAATTCGTGGACGCGTTCATCTAATTCAACAAAATATAGATATGCTAAAAATGCATTAAATAAAGAAGCTGTTTTATCTAAAAATTTTAGGGAAATTTTGTTGAATAAAAAATTAGATATAACGTCTGATGAAATAACATATCTGCAAGGTTTAAATTTAAAAACAACTAAAGATTTAGTAATAAAATATAATGAATTAAATAAGGACACAAAACTAGTAACGCACGGGAAAGAACTATTTGTTATGTCATTAAAATATGATAATGGATCTGAAATAGTTAAGCTTCCTGCTGATGTTGAAATTAGCGGTACGGCAAAAAAAACAAATAATCATTATAATTTAAAACAAAACGGTAGCAATATTAAAGTAATAATAAAGGGGAAAGAAGTTTAGTTAGATTGTGATTTTGTTAAGACGGATGAAGGAAATATTGTTTTTATTTATACGTCAAACGATGTGTTACTTAACAATAATCCTGAACAAAATGTTATACCAGGTACTGAATAGACTAAGCAGACAGTAACGCTTCCGTCTAGTAAAAGGCCAGGTACTGAATAGAGTAAATCAGATACTGAATCGACTGAGAAAAATAATAAAGACAGTTGTTATTTAGGCAGTCGGGCCATTAATGATTTTTTTGGTTCTTAAAAAAATACTTGGTTTAAGTTTATATTTATCATTGCCAACAGACGTCTGTTGGCAATGATTTTTTTATATATGAATTGCATAAAACTGAATACTCTTGATTTTGACGGCTTAACTGAAGTTTTTACATATATTGAAAACAATGAGGTGTCGAAAGACGAAGCAAAAAAAATGTTTTATTCTGCGTATAAAAATTTAATACAAAATGAATTAACAAGACCAGATGCAATTGTTGATCCAGGTACGTTTTATTCATCGTATGAGCAGGATTTAAACAATGTAATTAAGGCAGGTGACGATTGGAGTGCTTTTTATCAAGAGCATTTCCCAACTACTGAACAAATAAAAAAACTTTGTGATTAGGCTATACAACAAAATAAAGAAGCCAATGCACCTAAAGAAAAATTGGAGGTGCTTGATGACATTTCTGATTCAAAAACGTTAAATACAAACTTTGACAAAAATTTCTTGGCTGACATTCTGGTTGGTATGTCAGAAGAACAAACAGTGATACTAAACGACGTGAAGTTTGCATTAGGAGAATGTTTCTTTGTTTATAGGGAAAATGGCTTTGCAAAACGAGTTGAAGATAATTCTGAAGTGACAGATAGAATAAAAAACTACCAACAAAATCTTTGGCAAAAAGTAGTTACTTTTTTAAAAAGTAACTATACTGATGTAATGCTTGAACGTTTATATGATGAAGATACATATACTAATGTGATGCAAAAATATAGCAAGGCAATTAATACTTTGTTTAATGATGACTTAGCAAGCAATGGTGTTGCAAAAGTTGGCGAGCCAATGCTATGGAAAAGCCAAGACAGTCAAAAATATGATGCTTATGTAGCATGGCATTTGCTTACTCATTTTGACAGTCTGCTTGAAATTGTTTTGCCAAATAAAATTCAACATGGCACTATAACAGATGGCAGCTTTAATAACAAGCAATATTCTGTAATAAAAAAATCAAATGCGATTATAGATACATGGCGAACTAGTGATAATGATGTAAATTTCATGGATGAAACAGACATAAGCGTAAAGATAATGCTTGAAATGACGCCAAAAGAAAGTCAATATACATCTGAATACAATAAATACTTAAAAATGGATGATGTATGCGCCGCTGTTGAATCAATACGTTTATTGTTTTAGAATAATAATTTAAACCACAAAAGTTTGTTTAATGTATTTGAGGATATTTTTCAAGGTATTGAAGCTGATTTTTATACATTATTAAAAGATTTAAATGCAGATACAATCAAGTGGCTTTTTGGACAAGATTCCGTATTGATAGACCAAAATGGTAACGAAACATTTTTAGAGCTAAATGATTATTTAGCAAATGATAGTAATATCAAAAATTCAAATGCAAACAATTTTACATTTAGCAGGCTTTATTCAGAGGCGACAAGGAATCCACAAAAATATTTTCCGATTCTATTTGATTTAATTGGAACAAAAAACGTCAGAAATCAAATTTTCCAATAGTTAAATATTAAAAATTTTGACTAGTCAGTAAACGATACATTAAATTCGTTAAATAAATACATATTTAACGGTAACGAATCTGTTAGATACGCTTTTACTGACTATATAAATTCCTATACCATAAATGTCATACAAAACGACATAACAAATAGAAATAAAAATTATTTTGAAGATTTGTGTGAAAGTTTTAATTCTTTAGTTTCGGTCAGGCATTGTCAATATTATACAGATTATCAAGGCAAAACAATACTTCAAGAAATATCATCAAATGCTGTATCAAATAAAGTTAGAGAAATAAGAGAAAAATTTAATAACAAAAATTGTTTATCTGAATATCTTTTATTAAAAGATAAATACAATATTCAAATAGATAACACTAAAAAAACTGTTTCTATACAACTTGATGAAAACAATAATATTATAATTGGATCAAATGATAAAATAAATGTAAAAGCTGATTTTTTTAAAAATAATGCAAAAAGTATTGTATGCTTTATAAATGATGTTCTTGGAATAAATTTAAGCACAAATGAATTTGAAAATAATTTTATACAGCGAATATCATCTAATGCTAGTCAATCATTATTTATGTATGCAATGCATGCATTAAAAGTAATTGCTATTCAAAACTATTTTACTAATGGCACATAGGTCACTCCTTATGTTCAAAAAAGCAAAATATTAAGTTTTTTCGGTGACGAATATAAACCAGCATATCTTGATAATATTGACGGTTTTGATGTTTGTATGAACAAAGCTGGTTTGCTTGAAAATGATATTGCTTTTTTCTTGCTTGATAGAGAAAATTTACTTTCTTCTAGAAGCGTCAAAATGAGTGATTATAGTACTTTAACAACCGTTTCAGCAAGTAGGCTTTATGGTAAACTTAGAGACCAATGGACTTTGCTTTGCGGTAAAGATACTCCTGCTGAAAATTTTAGTTTATTTGATTTGTATAATGGAATGTATACCATTCAAGAGTACTATAATGGAGAAACATCTAAAAAGGCAACTGATTTCAATGTAAACGAGTATAACTACTCAAACTTTTTGTATGATTTTATTGGAGGTTTTTTATAGGGCGATGATGTTGCAAGTTCCGCACTCGTCGGTAACAGAAAAATAGCAATATTACCATCCGTAAATGCAGATAAAACTACAATTGCAAAACTAATTATTGATTTAAATAAGATATTAAAATTACCAAAAGAAAACAAAGAGGCATATAAATGCACTATTAATGAACTATGTAGTGCTATTAAAACAGAAATTGGCAATTATTATTTAAAGGTATTTAATACAATAAAAACAGACTTTGCAAATTTGTTTAGCTCATTTAAAAATGATGCGAAATGGGGTGAATTCGCAAAAATAGACAACCCTCTTAATGATAATTTTAGATCTTTTAATGCTTTAGTTTTTAGAAAATTCGGGAGCAATAGAAGTGCAGAAAGTGTATTAAAAGAAATAGTCAAGGATTATAATCTTGCACATCCAACAAATTTATTTTCTCTAATTGACTAGGTATATTATGGTTCTGAAAATAGAATTGTACAGACGATTGATGAAAATCAAAACACAACATATACAAAAATAAAAGGCCTTGCTTGGAATAGAACAATTGTAGGCAATGCATATCGTTTTTCATCAAATGATCAGTTTAGGACTGAAATTGATAACGCTTCAATAGAATTTGATGGCACACAATCTGTTTAGATGCATGATTTTTAGACGGATACTAAATTTTGGCAGCTGCAAAATATTGAAATTCTAAAATCCTTAATTGATAGTCAATTTGAAATTGACTTGTCAAATGTTGAAGGCAAAAATGAATTGAAAAAGCTTGAACAAATTTTAAATGGTAAAGACAAAAACCCGGGTTGGAGTGATGTGTCTGAATCATGGATTAGAGAAACTACAAAACAGATGGTTTTAGGGCGTCTTTAGTTTACTGATGAAAATCAAAATATTATCAAAACAATTGATATTTCTAATAAATTAGATCTTATACATTTGTTTGAAAACGCTGAAATTAAAGCAAAAATAAATGAATACTTTTCAAAGAATTTTGATAACATTTATGATTTCTTTAAGGGGTAGCAGTCTGATAATACAAAGTCTATTTTAAATATAATTACAGACATAAGAAACAATGTTGAAATAGACAATAATGTAGCAAAATTACATGATATTTTAAAAGCGGAAATTTCGCCTGTTTTATTAAAACATTTAAATGCCTTACAAAATTTATCTTAGGAATTTTCTGATTATAATAAAGTAAATAATGCTGATTATACGTTATCTGATTGTATTTAGACATTAGGGAAATTATAGAACATTTAGTTTAAATTAAATCCAGTAATTGAGCGTTATAATTTATTTTAGTTCTTGTTTGGTCAAGAATTCTTATTGTCAACAGTTGGCTCGCATGCAAGTCATCCACCAAAACTTGGAGAATATTTAGTTGACTTTAATTCTATAAATGAAGAATCTGCTCGCTTTAATGCTTAGAATAAGCGTAATGTTTCTGAAACAGCATCTAAACAATTGTTTTCTCTAAATAAATTAAATGGAATATCAGAAGATTATAATATTGCTGTTATTGAGGATATAAAAGATACATTATATAATGTCAATGGTAGTATTGAAAACGGTGTTAAACCTTACGATGGTGCGACTTTTACTAATCCATTTGATGTTTATCAGATGAATAATTCACTTGGTTCTGCTGCTGTTGGTACAAATACAAAACCGTTTATACATTTTTACCATAAATCAATAGGCTGTGGTGGTATTATTAAAACAGCAGGATTTGCTATAACTAATTCTACAATATTAAAGAGTGACGGTAATATAATAGATGGAAGTTCAGTTGGTCTTTTCGGAAACTTAATGAAAAAAATGACAAAAATTAATTGGAAAGATCGGAATGGAGAAGAAAAAAATTATGATATTACTAAAAACTTTTTAGGAGAAAATATAGTAAATACAATATGCAGCTAGGCTTATTTTTAGCTAGGTAATAGTATATATAAATTACAAAATATCAAATTTGACAAAAACACACAGACATACCAAATTGATTTTGCAATGGCAAAATCAGCAATAAATAAAGAAAGTATTGGTGGTAAAGTATTAAGTCAGTTTAATATTGTTGATAATCAAAAGAAATATGAAATATTAAAAGCTTTAGGATTAGAGGTTGTTTCTGTCACTGATGCTGAAAATAATGTTGATTTTAATGTAAGGCTTAAAAATAATTATGACTTATGGTGCCTATTTGGTAGGCAATATTCTGTAGAACGTGCAGAATCAAACGTATTCGTGCAATCAGAAAACTCTATAAAAAATGTTGTTTATTTACAAAATCAAATTGGAGAGATTGTTGATAGAAATAATAAAACTATTATAAGCCAAGATGATGTTTACTAGCCATTAAAACATTCTGATATTAATTTAATAGTAACAGCAGGCGCAATAAAACATGGTGCTGCCAATATAAATTCAAAAGATAGTTATTATAATGACAGTCCGCTTTAGTATTTTAAAGTAAAATTATTAGAAGCAGGTATATAGTTAGACAAGGAGCATGCGGCTGATTCTGCAGAAATTTCTTTAATGACATAGGTTATTGCCGCTGCAGCGCATGGTGGTTATACGTCTGAATATGCAAGTCAACTTTATACTACATTGGCAAATATGTCTTTAGCAAATATAGCGGAGATATTAATTCCATTTGCAGAATATATAAATGCTAAAACAAACAAAGAAAAATTATTAATTGAATTTAAAAAGTCGACTTTAAAAGTTATTGCTGACAACATATTACATGGTAACGACGGGGCTGAATTGGTAAAAAATATTTGTAATGATTTAGTTTTAGAAATAAAAAAAGAAGGTGGCATTACTAAAGAAATATTAAACAAATTCATTGAAAAAACCCCAACGAATAATGCGAATATTAGCAGTTTAATTTATAAAGAGTTATCAGTTTTTTTAAATAAAAATGGAATTAAACAAAAGTGGGATGGTTCATTAAGTGTATTAAATCCAAGTAAAGGTCATATAAAGATTTTTAATGGTAGGTTATATAGTAATATTCAGGCAGAAGCAATGTCAAAATTTGGCTCTAAAGATTTATTTGAAAAATTATTAAACAAAATCAAATATACAACTGAATACAAAACCTATTTAAAACAAAACAATAACATTCCACCTGAGTATACAACAGAGAATCTTGTTTTATGGTATGTTGAATACTTATAGTCTTTAGAAAGAGATAATCCAATTTTTACATTAATTGAAAATAACGATGCTATTACTCCAACATGGCGAGCTACAGACGAAGGAATAAATCTAATTGATTATTCACAGATAAAATGTGGCAATTGGTATGAATATAAATCATATGATGACAATAAGACTGTAAAGACAAATAGAATATATCTAGAAACTCCAATTGATCGTCGTGATTTTATAACTAAGATAAATAATGGAGAAATATTAAGTGTTTGCAATTATTTGAAAAAAGGGTCTGATTTGCAACATTATGATGCTTTTTTTACTACGGTAGAGTAGAAGGACGTTGTATCAAGAAGACTTTCAATGCTGGATACAGATGCTATTTATCTTTTATACAAGTTCAACACAAAGAAATTTACTGAAGCTGACATTGAGGCCGCAAAAAAAGTAATTAGCTTAACGATAAATGAACTTTAGAAAGGAGATCAGACTGCGCTTACAAACGATTTAATTAAAAGGTTTAAAACATAGAAAGTTTTCGACAAAGACTTAATTTAGAAATGTTTAATTGCAGTCAAAGAAGATGAAAAAATGGCAATCAGTCCAACAGGCAAATAGTTTTCCAGAAAAAACACTGTTGTTTTAAATGGAGAACTTGTAAAAATTGATTCTTCAAAAACTAAAGTTCAATCAGCAGGGTGCGTAATGGCAAAAACTGCTGCAGAAAATTTCGGATTAAAAAAATCCGATTCTTTATATGATATACAACAAAATAAATCGTTTTTTAGTGATAGGTTAAAAGATGTTGTTTAGAATGCTATTTCTGATAATCCTATTCAAAAAAAGGATTATGATTTGCAATTAATATCTTCAAATGGTAAAAAAATCTTTTTTAAAATCGGAGGAGAATTTCCAAGTGGGCATGAATTTAGTCAAGTCAATATGTTGCAAAAAACTATTGATGGGAAAAGATACAGAATAGATGAGAATGATAAAATTATATACCAGTTAAATGGAGATAATGTTGAAAAGTTATTTGTCAATATTAATGATCCTAATTTAGAAATTGTTTATCTAGAAAACATTGATGCGTTAAAAAGATTTTTGAAATCAGAGAATTATTTAACATTTGAAATCAGTAGTGCGTCAACGAATGATGCACTTATTGACTTAGCAAAGTCAGAAACAAACAATCCTTTTAAAGGAATTAATGTTTATAAAAACAGCACAAAATCCATTATAGATATAAATTCTAATGTGTTGCAAGGCGTAGATAGTTGGTTTTATGAAAAAACTTTGCAAAAAGAAGGAGAAAAAATTTATAATTCATTTTAGGAATATTTGCATATAATTGCTTCTCGTACTCCTGCGCAATCAATGCAATCGTATATGGCAATGACAATAGAAGGATTTACGGATGAAAATGTCAACAATGTTTATGTCTCTACAATGCAGATTTGGTTGCAAGGTTCTGACTTTGATATTGACGCTGCTTCTTTAGCAACTTATGTAATCAATAAAAACGGTCTAATTGTTCCTAATAGTCCATATTTTGATTATTCGTCTACGAAGAGTATAGATGATTGTTTTGCTTTTTTACCATTTCCTAATTGTAAACCTATTAGAATAGTCCCAGCAGAAGAATTTACTGATAACACTGAAAATGAAATAGCTTTTGATAAAACATTATCTTGTAATGACCCATTAAGTATTCATTATATTAATGATTCTGAAATAACACTTAATGAAATAACTGAAAATGAAGTGTTAAAAAATATCATAAATGGTTTTGAATATAGATTACAAAAAGAAAACAATGAAGAGAAAACAGAAAATGTTGAAGAACCAATAAACAATCTTAACTTAGACGCTAAATTTAAAAAGAATAGTTTGTCAAAAATAATTTTGCTTTATGAATTGTCAGGCGCATTATCTAATAGGTTTAGTCAAGTATATTCTGATAGAAGCTTTTAGAAAAAAGCAATTGAAATTTTAGACAGTCAAAAAGAAGATAAGCAAAAAGTTAGAGAGATTTATTATCTACTTGCAACAAGAGATGATAAAGGGAACATAAAATATAACACAACACTACAAAATAAAATAAAAGATTCGATAGGTGAAATCGTAAAAAACGCTCAAGAAGAAAATCAATCTTATAGTGATGTAATTAAAAAGATTGGCGATAAAATACGTTGGGACGAGAATGAAATTATAGACGATATAAGGTAGTAGGCTCAAAAAATTATATATTCTATTGAACAGACAAATTACAAGGAATATAGTAAAATACAGAAAAATATTGTTAAAGAGTTTGGCCCTTATAATAAAAAAACAACAGAAACTTTTATTGGAAACTTATATAGAGCTTTTATTGCAAAAAATAAACAAAACGAAAGTATAAAAGATAATTTAAAAGAATTATATAATGTAGCTAATCTAAAACCAGAAAAAGGAATATGGCAAAAAGAATATATAAATATTCTACTAGACGTTTTAAAAGATGAAGATTTAGGAATAAAAAAACTGGCTTCTGATTATACAAGCAGTGAAACAAAAGAAATTGCTACCAACCGATTAAAATATATTCTTGAATGCCTCTTTGAGGATAGTTTTAACACACCAAATGCAAACAAGGATTTAATAATGTTCGAACTTTTTCAAAAAATTTAGAACAAAAATTTAGAATTTGATGAAACTGCTTTCAAAAAACTATCAATAAAGCAAAAAGCGAAATTATTAAAGTTTATTACAAAATATAATTTATTACTGCCTGTTGATGATGATAGTTTTTTTATTAGTATTGAAAAGCCATCTACAGTTGAAAGTGATGAAAATAGCACAATTGTTATTGAAAATGAAAATTTGAAAGAGTTTTATTAGACATTGGCAAAAATTTGTGATAAACATAATTTATTTTTTAGCAATGGTAGTAATATCAATAATTTAAATGCTGCTTTACAAAATTGTCAGATACATGCTTTACGACAAGGTATTGAAGATCCAATAAACTAGGCTTAGGCTCAAACTCCTATTGACGAAGCAACTTCTTTAGCAAAAAAATTAGCAGCGACATCAAGGGTTGTTAAAGCACAGAGAATGAAGGGTCATGGTAATTTTAGCAGCTGGACGGAAGCTATTGTAGACAATCAGGTTGGTAAAGTTTGTATTGCTTTATCGGCAAATGGACTAAAAGCATTTTTTGCGCTAACACAATATTGCAATTAGCTAATAAATGAAGAGTTAGACAAAACAAATCCTTATAAAATAATCAAAGAAAACCCAAAAGAAAAAATAAATAATATCGATGCGTTTCATGCCAATAAAGTACTTGAAAATATCCAATTAAATGGAGATGAAGGTATTAAAATTTATGTTCCAGGGAAACTTGAGCCAGAAAAAAAATATTTTGTAGCAAATATAGTTGCTAAAATTAGCGCAAACCCTAAGATAAGAGAATATATAAATGAAAAAGGGATTAAAAGAAGTGATTTTGATGCGGCTTTAACGCTGTCTGTCTTGCTTTCTTTGTCTACTGATAACGCAAAAGAGTTAACATTAAGTAAAATTAATGCGTCTAGTAAAACGCTTGGTTTATATTTGTATGGCACAATCATTGGAGTAAAATTTGAAGACATGTTTAAAATCATGACTTCAGACGCCATGAATGTAATAATGGAAGTTGTTGACAACCAAAATTCTTTTGAAGCAAACAATAATCCAAGGATAAGTGATGCATTTGAGTATTTTATAAATGGTCCTGTTGATGGTTTAAATTATTTTGAAAAAACTGCAGGTTTTTAGATTTTGAAATAGTTTTTTAACGAATTGGAACAATAGATTAAAAAAAATTATAAAAATACTACTTTTGCAAAAATAGACCACTCTTCAACTTTAACTACTTTTAGTATTGCTAATTTACTTTCTGCTTTTGCGTTTAGAGATAGAAATATAAAATCAAAAGGTCAGGAGTTTACAAAAGAAACGCTGTTTGATAAAATAAAAATTCTCTAGTAGTGTACCGAATAGCGTTTAAAAGATGCACCGTCAACTGCAGTTTATATCTATTAGCTTCGAGATTTTTGCGAAAGATTTATTAGGCAAGTTGAGCGTTTAAAAAATAATAAACAAACTTTTGAAACTATTATGACATTAGCGAGGGGTGCGTCTGAACTATAGATGCTAACCTAGTTTCTGGGTCTTAATTAGGGAGTAAAAACAAACGTTCAAGAAAATCTTGCAAAGATTCAAAATATAGAAAATTGTACAAATAAAACGGATCGAACAAAAAAAATATATGATTTATATTTTAACACCTTGCAACAAAGATATGAAAACGATGCAAAGTATAATAAATCACTGTCAACTGTAGCAAATATTGCAATAACCGACTTGTCAACAAGTAAAAAAAATGCAGTTGTTGAAAATTATAATAAACATAAAATTTCATTTAACGTTCTTGGCGTATTAACAGTACTGCCACATGTTAACCAATATGTAAAATGTCTAGCATCATTACATGAAAGCTCAAAAATAATTGACGATAGATATAGATTTATTTGTGAAACATTGGATGATGTTAAATCAACATATTCATTAAATAGTACAATTGATGTTCAAAATGCAATAAAAGGAATAGGTTCTTTTTATGACAATTATGTTTTAAACGCTTTCTTGTATGATTTGAGCAAAGGTTAGGAAGGGTTTTAGTTTATTTCTGATTTAGGTGTATTTGTAACCGACAAGTTTGGTAAAGTTCAAGTTAAAAACATTGGTGTTAATTTGGAATATTCTATTGGTACCGCAGAAGGAAATGCAATGTATAAGTAGTGGTTTGAAGTAAAAGTACTGCCAAAATTAAAGACTGAATTAAACAATAAATTCATTAAAGATTTAGAGATAAAAAATATAAAAGTTACAGACAGAAAAGGAGAAAAAATTTCTGCTTATACACTGCCTATAAATATGATGTCTAAATCTAAAAATGAGCAATTGTTATTACAAGTATATAAATCAAGTTTGCAGAGTTTAGTTGATAAAAAGATAACAATCAATACAAAAGGAATTGAAAAAACTTATAATGTTATAGATTTATTAAACTTATATCAATTAATTGTTTGGAAAGGGAAAATTGGCAAAGAATCGTTATCTCCTGTTTTTTATGAGCTTGTTGAAAACAATGGTATTTTATAGAAATTTTATAATTTTCAAAAGCATTTCCCTGAAAGAAATAGTATTAGTCTTGGAGTTGATTTTAATTTAAAAGATTTAGATCCATATGTTGTTCCAACTGTATATTCGATTTCTCAAGCAGAATCTAAAGGATATTATAAATTTTGGAAGAAAAATTTTTCAACAAAAAAATATGAATTATTTGTTCGTAAAAAGAAAAACAAATAGGATTTCGATGAAATAGACGAATACTTTGATGATAATGAAAATGAAATAGAAGTAGAAAACACAGGGGATTATACAAAAGTTTCAGAAGGCAATCCTAAATTAAACAAAAATGTTAATTCATACTTCACAAGTATTCCTGGATATAGAACAAATCTTGTAAAGAATTTTGATTCTAACCAAGTTGGTTTTGAAAGTATAAAATTAGAAAGGGAAATAGAGAATAAAGAAACCCACCAAAAACAAATAAAAAAATATGATTTTGATTTCAAAATAACTTCAAGGATAACTCATGAAAAAAACAATCAAAATATTCGTTATCTAGAAATTGATAGTATTACTTTAAATAATAAAATCGCTTATGAAAATTATAAACCATTTGGATAGGTTTTGAATTAGTTTTATGAAACATTTATAGAACTAAGCTAGAATAAGTTAACTATTGATTAGTGTTTTGAAAATATTTCAAAAATAGAGAATAGTTTAACAGACCAAAACTTAAAACAATTCGCCAGTGAAGTTTATAATAAATTAATCTAGGATTTACAATCATTTAGCAAGGACGAGGATGTTGATCTTGAAATTAAAAAACAAAATATTTTAAGTAGTGCTTTTGAAATAATTCAAAATTATAGAAAACAAAAAAAATCAGAGTTTCATGCCGAAGAGTTAGTATTGAACCAAAAAGGATTCAGAGTGCCTGCTGAAATAAAAATAGATAATGGAGTTGAAAGATATGAATCAAATAAAAAATTTTTGCAAACATATATTGAAGAACAATTAAAAAAATTATTGGGAATTTGTAAATGATTGGATGTTTGAATAAAAATCTTCCCGAGTACCAGAGCTTAAAAAATCGCTCTGGTATTTCGGAAGATTTACTTAACGTATATTGTGTCCAGCACCTTGATACTTATCAAAGACTGCCACACTTAGATGAATTGCCAATGGTTAATTCAAGGCCAGCTTTAGAAAAGAATTTAAACATAAGAAAAGCTGGTTTTACAACAATAGAAGATATAACAAACGTTCTTGGCGATGGTACTACACAAGAGCTTAATTCAAAAATTAATGATTAGTTTAGCGATTTAGAAACGACATTAATTCCAATGGGTGAAGGGATAATTGTTGAATCAACGCCAAGGCCAAGCCAATATGTTGTTAAAGAAGATGTAAGTTTTCTTCCATGGGAGGATGTTGGTGATGTAAAAAATCAATTAATATTTGAAGACGCCATTAACAAATTATCAGATGTTTATGGCATAACAATGCACGCTGTTACAACTAAAGAGATCCAAAATGGGCCAATGAGTAAAGTCATTGCGGATGACCCTTCTTCTATACGTGCGTTCATATATAACGGAGAAATATATATTAATTTAGATACAGCCTCAATTGATGCACCTATTCATGAGTTGCTTCATATATTTATAGGTTCATTAAGATTTAAAAACCCAACATTATATATGAACTTACTTTAGTCAATGCAATAGATGCCTGATTTTTTAGTTGAATTTAACCGTTATAAGAATAGGACTGAAAGTGATGTTTTAGAAGAGATTTTTGTTACTGAGTTTTCTAAACGACTTGTTGGTGCCGAATCTGCATTTGATTAGTTGGGTGAGGCTGAAATGAACGAATTTTTATATCATTTTAACAGAACGTTAGATAGTGTTTTAATGGGAGAATTTAGCGTTAAATCATTATCGGCTAATGAATTGCCAAAAATGAGTTTAAGAGATATCGCCAGAAAGGTACATTCTGCAATAATACAAAGCGTTACACCGACTAGTTTAAACGAAGCGGCATAGCATCGCTGTTATCAAAATGTAAAATCACAATTAATGGAAGAAGGAAAACTTAAACAAGAGTGTATATGAAATGTTCTTTTACAATAAAACATAAAAATAATTTTTATCATTTTGATAATGAGCTTTAGTTAAATGACTTTATCAGTAATAAGTATTCGTTATACAATAAACTTGGTGATATTGTTTTTAGTAAAGATATAAAACAGCAAACACTACATACATTAAGAAAAGTAATGGACATTAGTAAAACTGCTGAAGAAACAAAGAAATTAAAATTTACAGAGGTTTTATCTGATGATTCCGATAATAAAATTTATGAAAATCCATATGTAGGTGTTAATCAGTTTATAAGTGAATATACTTTTATAGAAAATGGTGAAGAGCATAATTTAATGCCAATATTTAAAGAAGAAGAATATTGGAAAAGACGGTTTGAAAAATGGAAACAATCTGGTGATGAGACTAGATTTACTGAAGAAGAAATTGATTCGTTTTTTGAAGGCCAAACTTTTGAAGAAAAAAAGCAAAATGCCGCAAAATGTATTGTAACCGAAGATGAAACAAGACAATAGTTTAGAAAAAAGATGGAACTCCGCTGGGCTAATCAGTGTGTCTATGGAGATGCGTTTCATGCTACAATGCAGTATCTCTTTAAAAGTATAAAATATCAAAAAAGTAAACCAGAAGATGGTAATATCAGGAATATTGACTTAGTTAATCAAAAGGGGAGGGATGTTATTGTCGATGAAGTATTAGACAAATTAAGCAAAAAGACGTTTAAAAAAGAATTATCTAAAGACAATAACACAAAAGAAGTATTTGAAAAGACATTTGCAGACATATTAACTAAAAAACAAATAGGAGAAATTGTTGATTATGCTTAGTAGCTTATAAGTGCCATCCGTACAAAATATGGAAAAAATTGTTTGCTCATGCCTGAAATAACAGTTTCAGCAAATCTTGCGAACGTAAAGGAAAGAGATCCTAATAAAATTTTAGGAACAATCGACTTGTTAGTGATAGATGAAGAAGGAGAGGTTCATATTATGGACTATAAAGTTAGTGCTAAAGAATATAATGATACATCGAGTGCAAAAAAGAGAACTTATATGTTCCAAATGTAGATGTATAAAAATATATTAGCTGCTAATGGCGTAAAAACAACAAGAGCTACTTGTGAAGTTTTGCCTACTTTTATGAAAGGGTTTGCAAAATCGTCGAATGATGACGATTATAAATATGACACCTTAGTATATAACTAGAGTAATTTAATTCATAATTTAGATGGTGATATTATTAAATATAAAGTAGACTATAGAGTAAAAGACACACTAAACATTCCTAAAATAGATATTGCAGATGTAAACGATTTTTAGCAAAATGTTAGTGATTATATGAAAACATATTTTGCTGGATATAATAGAACAACAACATTTACTAAAGAAGAAATTGTTAATCTTATTAAAGAGGCTAACGGTTTCACTCCAACAGAATCAAATATGCTTGTTTATGCACCAGAAGGACAGACAAAATTGTTTGAACGCATTAGCCCTGTTGATTTGTCTAAATTTAGCACAAGGGCAGAAGCTGAAAATCAATTAATAGAAAATGTAATGGACTTTTACAATAAGTCTGCTAATAGTAGGTTAAGTCAAACTGATTATATTTTTAAGTGTATTGCCAGCTGCTTAAGAACAAATAATATAAATAATGCATAGTGGGAAACTCTACAAACAACGGATAAAATGATAAGCTGTGACTGGCTGAAATTGCAATTATCACAATATATTTATCCAAGTTGGGAACTTATTGACGATTCTCGAACTGAAGAAATCTTTAGAAATTTTGGGTGTATTTTATTAAAAAATATTGAAACAAATCAAATAGATATTGTTAAAATATCAACGAAACCAATCCGTAATCAATATAATTTTATTAAACATGGCGTAAAGAATGAAATGGGTTCAAAAAGAACTCTTATAACAGGAGGTTTAAAAACAGACTTGTTTTTTGAAACTTAGGCTCAAAATAATTTGTTATCATGCGAATATGGGAACATTGAATTGATTGAAACAATGTTAATGCTGAATAACACACCAGGATTGTTTGAGAATAATATTTTAGGCAGAATTTAGATTATTAATCCATACTTAGGTTCGAAAGTACAAGCAAGTAATAAATAGTTATTAGATTCTTTAAACGCACTCGATGAAGCCAGTGAAAAAAAGTTACAAACAAACTATTTTAAAAACGGTCAAATAAAAATGGCAAATGAAGCCATGTTGGTAAAATAGACATTTTGTGATATTATGGCTTCCGCAGAAGCAAATGACAACTCACGACTTGATGACTAGAATGTTTTCAAAGCTATTTCATCATGTAAAGATTTGATGGTTGGTATGACACTTGACATGTCTTCACAAGAACGTTTTAAGAGGCTTGATGAATTAAGAAAGAAAATAGAAGAAGACCCAAACTTTAAAAGAGACGTCAAAAATATGGCAACACATGATTTAACAAAGATTAAATCATCTCTATATTTATTGTATTATCAAGTTTTAATTGCAATTGCAGAAAGTAGAGGTATTACATTTAAGCAACAACTTAGAGCGCATCAAAAATTTTTGGAAAGTACACTAGTTTGGAAAAATGGTATATCAGGCTTAATGATAGACAATCCAGGTTAGCTGCAATCAGAATCACTGAATTTGCTTACTAAATTATGTACTGAAGCATATCAAAATACTCGTGATGAGATGGCTAATCCAATAGCTAAAATCACAGAACTTGTTAAAAAACTAAAAAAAGCAAAATCGTATAGCTATATTGGTTCAAGGATTATTGGAAATCAATCTTCATTATATGAAAACATGTATGTAAGAGACCCAAAGATTACATAGGGAGATTATCTATTTAAACATGTTGATGATGTTACTTTGTTGCCAGAAGAAAGGGAGTTCTTAAAAGAAGCACTTAAAATAATTAATAGGGATCGTTTTAGGCTTGATTATAACACTGATAAAGACTTAGAAGCTGCTTTAGATAAAATGGAAAAAGAAAACGATATTAGATATTATCGAGTTCCATTAGCAGCAGCAAGTAATCAGAGTGCAATAATTACTAGAAATGGATTATTTAGTGCATTAAAAGATTACTTTAAATCATGGTCTCCTAAAGAAATAGTAAAACGTTATAAGGATAAGGTTGTTGGATTGTTTACGAATACATCTGAATATGAACGAGAAAACAATGTGGCTTCTCTTTTTGAACTTGATAACTAGTTTGATATTGGCTCTACAAATGTATAGCGTCGATTAGAAAACATTGCTTCTCATCGAAAAGTTGGAATAAATGGCGAAATTATTTAGGATGGTACTCAATATTATGAAAATAATCTAGAGACATTATTGCTTAAACATACATTTACGTATGTAAAGACTAGACATCTAAACACTGTTATGCCAACTATTAAGGCTATTTTAGCTCATTTGACAATACAAGGCACGAATCAAAATATAAAATTTTCTGATGATATAGAATATCTAGAAAGCTATGTAAAAAACAAAATAAAAAGCGAGCCAATACTCCCCAAAAAGTACGAAAAAATCGGACTTTATGCAAACAAGGTAAAAAGCGCAGCATCATTTATGGCATTAGCTTTTAATCCCGTAATAGGCATATACTAGTTTATACAAGGAATGTGGAATGATATTAGTTTGATTATCAGAAAACCAGATGGCACAAACGCATTCACTTTTAATAATTTTTGCAAAGCATTTAAGATTGTTTTTGCAGACATGATTACTACTTCTAATGATAAACCAAGCATTGTTTCTAGGTTAAATGAATTGTACGGCATCAATGATATGGATATGAATACATACATTGATAGAATAAAGTCAGACAAACACGGCTTTTTTAATTTTGGTACAATTGCATATAAGTTTGCGCAAAGGCCAGATTATTATAATCGAATGTCTATTTTTGTTTGCAAATGTTTGGAAGATGGTGTTTTTGAAGCTCATAGTTTAAAAGATGGTAAATTAGTTTATGATTTTAAAAAAGACAAACGATTTACTGCTTTTGCAAATAACGATAAATCAAATTTACAGCTATATAACCAACAAAAAGCATTATACTTTGCAATGGCACAATAGTTTGTAAAAGAGCATACAAAAAATCCAGATGGTTCTGATTTTGTTTTTGACCCGTTAGGACAAACACCGCTGCCTAGAGCCTATACAAATCAAGAAGCGGAATCTGCAAAAGCATTGTCTGATGAAATTTATGGTTATTATTCACATGAGAAAAAATCAATGATACAATCAACATTATGGGGTTGTATGTGGATGTAGTTTAGGACATTCTGGTCTGGTAAGAAAAACCAATATTTACAAAGTGGAGGTTCAAAACTTGAAGGACGCTGGGAGCAAGTTACTTTTTCTAATGGTAAAAAAGCATATTACAAACTTGATAAAAACGGTCAGCCAATTTTTGATGGAGATTTCACTACTGAAGATACAGGATTCCAAGTTATATAGTGGAGGGGAGACTGGAAAGAAGGTATTGGTCTGACTTTAGCCCAATTTGCAATGTCGCACGGAAAATTCAAGGATATGTGGTATCACGATGACCCAACACTAAGAAGATGCTATAGGTCTAATTTAACAAAATTAGCTTATGATATTATTATTTTTGGACTTGTTGGCAATCTTATCGCAATGGGAATGCTGCAATGGTTTGGAGCATTAAAAGATGATTCAGACAAGGATGATATTAAAGATGCTTTAAAATTAACAGCCGCCAATATTACAATGAAGTCGATAAATAATTCATTTATGGATTTTAATTTTGTACAATCAATTGGAGAGCCATTATTTGATTGGCAGCCATTTAGTTTCTCTTGGATGTCACGAATTGCAGGTAACTTGTACGGTGGAATTTTAGGAGATAAAGACTTTACAAAAACATTATTAAAAATGTCTGGTGTTGGCAACCAATGTAAATACCTTTGGGATGCCGTATTGCCAGATGATGAATAAACTATAAAATATGTATTATAATAAATTTTAGCAAGGAGGCGAAGCGGAAGCTCAATAGCAATTTGTCGCTTGGCTTGCTTAGGTTTTTGATGTTGAAAATGAAGAGCAATTGCAGTAGCTTGCATAGAAATTAGGGCAACAGGGCATTGCTCAAATGCAACAGATTTTTCAATAGTATCCAGACCCCAAATAGGCAAAATAGGTTGTAAAACAGATGATGAGCTAGCAAGCTCAAATTGCTCGTAGAGGTGCAATTTTAAATTACTATAAAGATGTAATGAAAATTTGTGGACCAAATGAGAGGGCAGTTTTTTATAAAAAAGGCGGAAGAATTTGCAAGTCTTGCGAAGAGAAGCAAAATGGAGGAACTATTAATAAAGGCAAATTAAATCCAACGCAAAATATAAATAAAAATAATCCAACGACACGATTTAATGATTTTAAGAAGCCTATTATAAATACTATTTAGACCGAAGCTCTTAAATAGAAGCTTTTCTAAAAAGTGAAAAAAATCCAATTTTTAAAAAAAAATAAGGGGGATTGGCAGATAAAAAATCTACCAATCCCCCTATTTATTTAAATTAAAGAACTCTTTGTTTGTAAATAATATACTATTGTCATGCCGACTAATAATAAACTATAAATAATTATAGCTTCAACATTGAAATTAACTATACCAATACAATAAAATATGTAATAACAATGTCCAAAAAATGTTGTATAACAAATATTGCGGTGTTTGTCACAAAACTTAAAAGCCTTGCCTTGTAAATAAACAATAACCAAAACTAAAGTCAACATTATGACATTTACTACATTAATTATATTAGGCTATAGATGTAGGTATGAAAATAAAAATAATTTAAATGCGCAGAAAATACCTAATATACTTGGAGCATATTTTACTGATGTTATTACAAGTTTCTTTCTAAAGTAGTCTAATTTTATATTAGTATTGACACTATCTGTATTGTCGCCCATGTCAGCAACAGGATATTCATCCATATGATAAATTTTATTGTTTTGATTGTGTTTTGGATAAAAGTTTCCTTATCGAATATGATAAATTTTTCAGGGTTTTGCTCAATAATCTTATCAATTTCAGATATTAACTCTGACGTTTTGTTTAATTTAAAAAAATAATTGATAATTACAAATATTATACAATACAATGATATTATGAGCAAATATGTTTGCATTTCTCTCTCACTTCAAAAAAGTTTATTTCATGTAACAGCATCTCTTCAATATCGCCATTTAAAATCTTTTCTGGGGAGTTGCTAATAAAGTTTGTCCTGTGATCCTTTATTCTTCCGTCATCAAGAACATAAGAACGGATTTGAGAACTCCATTCTATAGACTTTTTATTTGATTCTTGTTCTTCTTTTTCTTTTTGTTGAACAAGTTTGTATTTTGTATATAATATTGATTTTAAATTGTTTAAGGCGTTTTCTTTATTTTTTGGCTGGTCTCTAGTTTCGGTATTTTCAACAAGAATAAGCTCTTGATTATTTGTTTCTGGATCAATATAAATATACCTAGCTCGAACACCTGAATTAACCTTATTAACATTTTGTCCACCTGCACCACTACATCTAAAATAATCAAAAGACAGTTTAGATTCGTCAATTGTAACAACCTCATCAATTTTCTTTTCTTCGATTTGAGGATAAATAAACACAGACACAAAACTTGTCATGCGTTTGTTTAAAGCATTATATGGTGATGGTCTTACAAGTCTATGAACTCCACACTCATATTTTAACTTATCATAAGCTAACTCACTTTTTATTAATATTGTTACAGTTTTCAAACCAGCAGCACAATGTTCGTCATCTAAGTTTATAATGCTATATTCCCACTCTTTTTTATTTAAGTAAAGAGTATACATTCTAAAAATCATTGACGCAAAATCGCAACTTTCCGTCCCTCCTGCTCCTGCTACTATTTTCAAGTAGCATCCTTTATAAATATTTTTAGTGGCGTTTTCTTTTAAGAGTTTTAAAAGTTTATCCTTATGTTTTTCTATATTTACTAATATTTTTTGCTCTTCTTCTTTTTCGTTTAATTCTTCTGCAATTCTTAATAAAGTAATATAGTCATTAATTCTATTATAAACGCTTAAAATCTCCTCTATCTTATCCAATCTTGACAGCGTATCCTTGTAGTTTGATTTTGAATAAAACATCGGGTCTTGTGTTTTTTGTGTCAATTCTTTCAAATCATATTTTAATTTTTCAAAATCAACTAATTCTTTTATTTGTTTTATTATGTCTAATGCTTGCATAAACTAAAAAATATAGTTCGTATACTCGCTATGAATATACGAACTATATACCTTAATTAAACTTTATTTTCTTTAAGAATTACAATCTCTCCTTTGTCCAAACTTTCTTTAACATCAATAAATCGTTGATTAGAAGAGCCTCTAAACTTTAAGTTTGGGTCTTTTAAAGATTCAATAAATGGGCCGTCAACAACAATATCAGCATTATATATTAGTTCAACCCATGGTAAATATTCTTGAGGGTTTGAAAAAATATTATCATGCAATTTACGCCCAGTAAATAACCAAACTGATTTATCAAGTGTATGTGCAATTTGCATAATTATTTTTAAATAATAAATGCCATCTTTATCAGCAAGAGTTGGCTCTCCACCTAGAATTGATATTCCATTTATATATGGAGACAAAAGCAAATCAATTATTTGACGTGTTTCTTTTCTTCCAAAATGTTTCCCAACATTAAAGTCTTGAAGTTCTTTATTGAAACAACCAGGGCAATTTATATTGCATCCAGAGACAAACAAACTTACTCTTATACCTGGTCCATTACTAATGTCTTGGTCTCGTATTTGGTAATAGTTCATATTATTTGCAAATATGATTATCTAAATGTACGTATCTGTTCTTAATATCCATTGCTCTACCTTTATTTACTTCAGATGTTCCAATATATCCGCATAATCTTCTGGGGTGATACAATTTTTGAGGGTCAGTACAACCGCAATTTGGACAGAAAAAATTGCCATTATCATCTATCTTTTGTTCCTCGGTAGAACCACAGTTTTCACAAAAATCGTTTTTCCCATTAATTTCAGCATATAGGCAATAATCATTTATTGCTTTCATTATCATGATGATTGCATCTGTATTTTTTGTCATATTTGCCGATTCGATATATGACACTTGTCCTCCTGTTGAATATTTTTGTAGACGACCCTCGATCTTCAACTTTTGAATTGGGTTGATTTCTTCATAAACTGGAACATGAATTGAATTGGTTATATAATCACGATCATAACCAAACTTTTTTATGGCTTTTGCAAACTTATATGTTGTACTTTCAATTGGCGTTCCATAAACAGACCATCCTAAATTATCTTCTTTAACCCATTCTTGTGTTTTTTTGTCAAGATATTGCATTACTTTTTCAGCAAATTCAAAACCTTTTGGACTTGATTGACTTTCTCCCGTCATTTTGTTTATGCATTCAAACAACCCTGCATAACCTAAACTTATAGAAGCCCATCCATTATATATTATTTCAGACAATTTCGTATGCGGAGCAAGTCTTGCGAAAGCTCCATATTGCCAAAGAAGAGGAGCGCAATCAGAAGTAGAGTTCGCTATTCTTTTTACTCTGACCAATTGAGCTTTCCTACATAATTCAAGATATTTATCAAGATTTTCCCAGAACTCTTGTTCGTCATTACTCATATAAGCAATATATGGCAAAGAAATCGTGCAAACTCCAAGATTAAATCTTCCCCATAATTGAGCGGTCCCGTCCTTTTTAAAAATTGGCTTTAGAAGAGAACGACAGCCCATTGCAGGTACGACACACCCTTTGTATTTTATCATATTCTTCTCGGACATGTAATCAGGAACCATGCGTTTAGCGGTACATTCGGCACAAAGCTTAATAAAGTCATAATACTTTGATTGTGGAGAAAAATACTTATCCCTTAAAACAACAATAATTTTAGGAAAAGCAGGAGTAACATAAACTCCGAGTTTATTTTTAAAGCCTAATATACGTTGTTCAAGAAATTCAGTTGCAATAGCCTTTACTTCTTCTTCATATTCTGGTATTTCTTCAAGATCAATATGAACGGTTACAAAAGGGCTTTGACCATTTGAATTAGTCATTGAATTGACTTGATAATTAAACGTTTGCACACCATTGCTAAGTTCCTCCTTCAATAAACGCTCCCAACATTCTGGATATTTCTTTTTAAAATTTTCTTTTGATTTTCTCAAAAATGGTGCAAGATGAGCAATTGAGACTGTACATCCTCCATACTGCATAGATGTTACGCCAAGGATAATTTGCGTCGCAATTGTACATGCTGTTGTAAAGCGATGAGGGGGTTCGATTAAAACATCATTAATTACAGTGCCGTTATTTAACATGTCCTGTAAATTAATTAGACAACAATTAGTTATGCCAGAATGGATTACATAATCTAAATCATGAAGATGTATAATACCGTTATCGTGCGCTTCAATAACATCATGTGGGAAAATAACTCTTCGTGCTATATCGGTTGACGTGATTCCTGCTATATAATCACGCTGTGTTGAAGTTCTATTTGCACGCTTGTTGCCATTTTCTTTATTCCAATATTCATTCGTACCTGCAATTAGCTCAAAAATTGACTTGTCAGTCGTATTAACCACACGCAGTAGTTCATGATTTGACCTATAAATAATATATGCTTTTGCTACATCATAATAGCCGAAATCATTTAAAAGCTCTTCAATAGAATCTTGTATATCCTCAACAGTAATTCCGTCCCAAACAGGGATGCTATTTGCTATCGTATTACAGACATCCTCTATTTCTTTTTCGTTTTCATCTACATTAATTGCCTTAAATGCTTTATAAATTGCATTGTAAATACGCTTTTTGTCATATTCCGCAGTCGTTCCGTCTCTTTTGGTTATATTCATGATTCCTTATAAAATAAAATAAGTAGAAAACAAGAGTACGATTATTTTTCTTAATCTTTTCTTTTGTTTTCTACTCATTTGTTTTTCTTCTAAAAATCAATTAGTTAAGACTTATGTTTTCTTCCGTAACATAAGTATCTTGTGGAGTTGTCAATCTCCAAATAGAATTTTTCAATGTTTCACTTAATGGTTCAGTTAGAGTTCCTAAAGTTACAGCTGTAATAAGATTGTATTCACGAGAATCTTCATTAATCGATACTGGAATTTTTATCCAACAAGAAAAATTGTCAATCTTATCGTATATAGGAATATTCTTTACCTTTACAAAAACGTCATTACCAACATTTATTTCTTTTCCTACAAGAGGAGTGCCAAAATCAAGAAGAACATTTGGTATTATTTTATAGTACTCTCCAACCATAAACGCAACGTCTTTATTGTATTTTTCCATAAAAGCATTTGCATTATCATTCAGCTTTTTAATAGCGTTTAGAATTTCAGCCTCAGTTCCCATTGTGTTTTATTTAATTAGATTTTCAGTGATTTTAAAAATTTCTTCAAATTTTGATGCTAATTTTTGAACTTGAAAATACTGTTTTGCAATTAGCACATGTAAATCAGTAGAATCTAGTTCTTCTATATTTTGATATAATCCTTTTATCCTTTCTGCATCATTAAACATTTCGTTTGTTTCAGCAATTAAGTTATTTAGTTTTTTATTTTTCATTTTGTCCTTTAATTGATATGTAATGTTTATTTGAAGGCAAACATTTTTCACAATACGGCAAAACCCACCCTGTTGTGACATATTTAGCATCTTTGCCGCAATTTATGCAAACAAAACTTGAACGTTCTTCAAGAGTTTCAAAATAGTCTTGTATATTTTTATCTTCACATATTATACTTACCCTAAGGCGACCATATTTTTCTTTGATATCAATTATACTTAAATTACTGTTTGATTTTTTAAGAAGCATTGAAACTTTATCAATAATCTCATTAGCAAATCTATTTTTCCAACCCTTGGGGATGAAATCTAATATTGTGTATCTAGTCACGCAATGAAATAGAGCTAAAATATAATTATGATAAAACGTCAGTAGTTTTGCACGAATATTAAATAAATCAAAACTGCTATTTGAGTGTTTTTTATACCTTTGTATTTTATCCAAAACGGTTGCATCATTATAATGCAGTCCATTGTAACAGCAAGGATATAACCAAGGATATTTAATGCAAAGAATAGAATTATGAATTAGTTTAAGTATGTTCATTTAACTACTGTTTTGAATATCATTTGTAGTGCTTTTTTAATTGAGTTTAAAAAAGATTCATTTTCATATTCTACTTCTAAACAACTTATATCATGGTCACCTATCGGTTTGCCATCAGCAGATTTACCAGCCCAAGAGCCTACTGATTCACGATTATAGCAATAATCGTTATTTAAACAAGATTTGACTGTTACTGCCTTGTCCTTGTCGTCAAATATTATGTAATAATTAATATAAGCAGGACAATCTTCAGAAAACCAAAAAACAAAATCTTCACAATCAAAATTAATTGGATGCTTGTTTATGTTTTGTTCACATTCTTTGTAGTGCATTTTAAAATAATTTCTTGTCCATAAAATATGATATTTTGCAATGTCATCATAATAAAAACAAGGAATTTCATCAATTAATTTATTTATTTCGTCATATATCATTTGTGTTTTTTGAAGTTCGTCATCGCACTTTATTGATATTGATTCTCTTGTATAATACCACGGCACTGTAATTTTTATTAATCCATCATGAAATGGTATATAATTGTTTGTTGGTACGCCGTAATTAACAAATATTTTTGAACCAAAATCATAAATGTCACAATCGTTTTTGATATATGAAACAATAGAATCTATAATAGATTTTCTTTCGTTATTTATTTTAGCAACCATACTTTGTATAATATGCAACAAGTTTTAACAAATATGAAAATTCTTTAACTCCGTGCTGAATGCTGTTCAATGGAACTTGGTAAACACAGCTATCATGTGTATTACTTGTCGTTTCAACAACAAGTGCATTTGCCTCCAAATTATATTCAGGAATGTTAAACTTTGTTTTCATCACTTGACTTAACATAATATTATACATTCCAAATTCTCTATAATAACCCCATTTATTATAGTTTTGTTCAAACTCTGAACATAACCCACTTGTTGTTTTTATATCATTAATAATGACTTTTTTATTAAGCTCATCATAAGTAAAATTATCAAGTTTTGATTTTAGCTTCAGTTCTTGTGTTTCGCCATTAGGAAATGTGATAATCGTATTCAACAATATTGCATTCTCATTATAAGTCGGCAAATTTGCCCCAAACAAATCTGTAGGATGAAGCAATGATTGTATTTCTTTATTTTTTTCAATAGAAGAAATACATTGTACTGCTGTTTCGTATATCTTTTTAGTCAAAAACAGTCTTTCTTTACCATTCTCATTTATATCAGGAATTTGTTCTCTAACTTTTATATAATCATTTACATTATTCCAAGCCTTGTTATAAATAGCCATAGGCACAAGACCTTTATAATAATTATACTTATCAAGCTTTTGTTTAAACAATTCATGAGTAAGTTCATTCCCGTTTCTGACAAGATCATAACATTCGTCTGCAACAAATCCTATTACGCCACTTGGCAAAAACAGTTTGTCATACAATTCAAACAACTCACTTTGTAGCGTCATTACGTGTACAGCGGTACCTTGCAGAAAACATGTTGCATTAACTGAGTTTGTAAATCCTTCAAAATACTTTTTAGGATTACCGTCTTTTCTTGGGTCGATAAGATTTAACCTTGAATTGCTTACATAATCAGAATATTGTTTTGAAAAATAAGTAGCATCATCAATTTTTTCAAACCTGCAACTTTCTGGCAATAATTTTATTGTTGATTTTGAAATAAAATCGTTTAGTTTCATCTTTTTATAAAATATAAATGCTTGATATAAGCAATAATAACTTATATCAAGCAGTTGGTTGGTTAATATATGTTTTTTAATTAAATATTTGGCACTCCGAAAACAATAAAGGTGCCATCTTTAGCAACTGTTGATGGGGAGTAATTTACCTGACCAATATCAGGAAAATCAGAAATTGCAATTTCCCTGATTGAAACAGAAGTTTTATATTGCTTTACGATTTCTTGCGCCCTCTTAAAAGAGACTGCCCTAGTCGGAAAATATTTTTTATCACCCTCAATTGTGGTTTTCAAAGTATCATAAACTTTACCTGTTTTTGGATCGTAAATTTCAAAAGCCTTGTTCTTGACCGAACGACCTTCTTTCTTGTTTTTAACAACCTTTGTAGGATTTGACTTTGTGTCCTTTACGGGTGGATCGGCAATAATATACGCGCCACAACCAGGATCTGTCTGATGCTGCTTTACAAGATAGTTTTCACAAAACTCCTGCAAAGAAAAATTTTCCTTTTTTTTTGCCGCCTTAAAAGTTTCTGTAGCATTAAACACTGGCTTAAAATTATAATTTTTAGAAGTTTTTTCAATAGCCTCAGTTAAGTCTGATGCTACAATTCTTGTGTTTATAATATTATTCATAAATCATTAAATATTTAATTTTATACAAAAATCAGTATTTTGATTATTGTATAAAATTAAAAAAATTAAATATTTCTCTTTTTAAATTTTCCACCTTTTTTAAATCGCCCAGTCATATATCTCCATAATTTTTGCTTAATCACATCATCACCTGCAAAATTTATATTATTAAACAGTGTGTATTTAAAGTTTGAATTTTGTAATTCCCTTGCTATTTTTTGCAACATTGCCTCATCGTATTGAGAATCTGGGTTAAGACCAAAATTATATCCTGCTTCTTGTAGATATATTGGCAATTCATGAGATATAAGTAATCCGTTTTTGCTAACGTCCTTTTTCATCAAATCTCGTAAATAAGCTGCATAAAATGGATTCCCGTTTAAATAAGGATTCTTTAAAAAATGATTATATTCATGAAAGAGTGTTGATTTTGGGTTTATTTTCCCTTCTCCTAATAAATCACTATATGCGGCTGTTTTATTCAAATTAATCGCATTTGCTATTTGATCAAATTCCCCATTAATAAATTCTCCTTCTTTACTAGGAATGTTTTCAACTAAACTTATACTAGGGGATTGTATTTTCCTGTTACCAAGCCAAAATTCTTGGCCATCATAAGTAAATCTTGGCTAAAAATACATTTCCTTTAATTGCTATAATTTTTGAACATCCCCTGCTTTACGCAAATCTAAAATTTGTTTTAGGGCATTTATGTACATTGGCAATGTTCCATTTTTTTGGGCGGTTTTAATAAAATTTTCAAGAGGCTCGATTGGTTGACCTAAATCAAAAAAAGACATGAAATAATCTTTATCGCTATTATAGCCTTTTACTGAATTTGGATGGTTAAAGTTAGCAACTGCATCGTCTTTACCTTGTGCAATATAATCGTAAATATCTCTATCTGTAGCACGTTTTTTGTCCCTTAAACCCAACAATTCAGGCCATTCTTCTTGTTTGCCATGCACCGTTGATTTTATTCTTGACGATGTCGGGGCGACATCTATCCTTTCGGGCTTTGCAAAAACAGGAACAATATCGTTGCCAATTCTGTATTTATTATTGAAAATTTTATCCCACGACATACTGCCAAGAGTTGACAATCTTGCTATATCTCCTATATTGTCTGTGGTTATTGATACTCCTGGCTAAATATAATCAGTGTTTTCTATTGCGTCTAATAAAGCACTAACCTATGAGGAAGTTAATTTATTTACATCTTGTGGGTGTCTAAAAGTTAAATTATATCCTCGTATATTTTTATTAGGACTAATCAAAACTCCCGTATCAGGCATGCCGTCAATTTCTAAAAACATACTTTGACCAGAAGCTGAATTTTGAGCAAATGGCCTGCCGAATTTTATTTTTATACCATTTTTTGCAGTAAACTCAGTTGGTAGAAAAAATGACTTTGCTACTGATCTTGATATGGAGCTTAACGGAAGTCCAACAAATGGCAATCCTGCCATTGCTAAACCAAATCGTCCTGCCGCTTGCTAATCTTTATCGCCTCCTAAAAGTTTAGCTGAATTTGCTGCACTTTCTAAACTTGTTGCAATTAATCCAGGCGTTGTAAATGACAATGCTATTCTTGGAGCTGCTTCTGTAATTCCTCTTGTAATGTTTGCAGCTTCTTGTGCGGCTTCTAAACCTTTGCTATTGTATAGATTTATTATATACTGCCCTCCTAAAGGTCCTGATTGTTCTAAAAGCTATTTTGTTCTTGCTCTTTTATAGTCAGCAATTTGCTTTTGATGATTTTTTGCTCCTATAGAATTGGCATCCCATAATTGTGGAGTATTTATATATCGTTCATAATCTTCTTGCTGTTTTTGTAACTCAGCAGCATGGCGTATCTAATCAATATTTTCGTATATAGGCTAATTAAATACATAAGTATTATCATTTTTTAGTCCTGTATCTGAATTTAAGTTAACGCCATTATATATGGTTGTCCCAGACTATGCCTTTGGAATTAATTTCATATTATAT